>CAZBQQ010000028.1:35751-46428 GCA_964493965.1 uncultured Solibacteraceae bacterium | reverse complement strand
TTGGACGGAGGCGGGTCTGGAGACCCGCTGCAGGACTGGAGTCCTGCCCCACAACCTCTGTACGATTCGTCTCGAGGCTAGTACTCCGCGCTACATAGTTGGTCTTGATTTTCCGTCCCAGCGGTAGTGTAATAGGCGGCTGGAGGTTTTTCGAGTCATGCGCGCCTTCATCCTTTGTGTAGTGATTTTAGCCGGAATTCTGGCGGTGTCTCTTTCGGCCCAGCAGGCGCTCGACAATCAGGCGATCATCAAGTTGCACATCGCCGGACTGAGCGACGACACCATTCTCCACCTGATAAATACGGAGCCCGGGAGATACTCCACCGGCGTGAACGATGTGATCGCGCTCAAGCAGGCGGGCATTTCCGAGAAGATCATCAAGGCCCTGGCGAGTAAGGCCAACCCGGCGCCGGGGCCGACGCCAAGGCCCGTGGTCGGGCCCGCATCCATTCCCGCCGTGCCAACGGCATCCGCGACAGCCCCGCAGCCCGTGGCGCCCGTGGTGGCAGCCCCGCAGGCCGCCGCCCCCGTCGTGGCGGCCCCGCAGCCAGTGACGCCCGCCGCGACAGCCCCGCAGCCCGCGGCGCCCGTGGTGGCGGCTCCGCAGGTGGCGCCTCCGCAGCAGCCGACACCCACGGGGGCAGCCCCGCAGGGCGCCGGTTCCGGCAGTCCGGTGGCGCTCAGCGCCGTTTATTACGCAAAGGACCACCAGTGGGTGCAGTTGGCGGGTGAAACCGTGAACTGGAAGTCCGGAGGCGGGAAGTTCAGGGCGATCGCTTCGGCAGGGGCGGTAAAGCGCGACATAGACGGCGTCCTCAACGGACTCGGCAGCGCGACGGTCTTGAAAGCCCCACCGCATTTCCTGCTGTACGCTACGCAGAACGTCGCCATCACGCAGTACTATTTCGTTCACGTGCGGCCGCACGATGGCACGCGGGAGTTTCTGGCCCCCAGGCAGGATGACTTCGAGTTCAAGGCCATGCGCGACACGATCCCCTTCGAAAGCAAAGAGGTCGAGAGCCACTGGTACCTCATCACCCTGCCTGCCCTGGAGCCCGGAGAATACGGCATCGTTCCTCCGGAAGTCGCCGCCGCGAACCACACCCCGGACGAACCCGCGAAGATGTACACCTTCCGGGTGATACCGTAGGTCCAACGGCCGCGCCCCGGCGGATCAAGGCAATCGGACCTTGCTTTCTCATTCAAGGAGTAGTTTAATAGGCCCCTGGAGGCGTCCATGCGCATGCTCATTTTCCGTGCGGCGGTCCTGATTGCGGTTCTTGCCGCGGCCTTGCCGGCACAACAGCAGCTCAACAACGAATCGATCATCAAGTTGCACAAAGCCGGGCTCGGCGAAGACATGATCGTCAACATGGTGAACACGCAACCCGGGCAGTACACGGTGGGAGCGGATGACGTCGTCGCGCTCAAGCAGGCCGGGGTCTCCGAGAAAGTCATCTCGGCGATGATGAGCAAGGGCAGCGCGCCGGCGGCTTCGCAATTCGCGGCTCCGGCTGGCGCGTATCCGAACGAAATCGGCATCTACTACAAGAAGGGCGAGCAATGGGAGGAGGTCCTGCCGGAAGTTGTCAACTGGAAGACCGGCGGAGTTCTCAAGAGCATTGCCACGGCCGGGGTGGTCAAAGGAGACGTCAACGGCCGGCTTAATGGCCCGAGCAGCAGGAACAGCGTCCGGACCCCGCTCGAGTTCCTGATCTACGCTCCGGAAGGCGTGGCCATCACGGAATACCAGTTGCTGCGCCTGCGGGGCCAAAAGGACGGGCGCGAGTTTCGCACCGTGACCGGCGGTGTTCTGCACGTCTCCGGGGGCGCGACGCGCGACCTGGTGCCGTTCGAGGGCAAGAAGGCGATCAGCCGGACGTTTCTGGTCACTCTGCCGAATCTTGGCGCCGGCGAGTACGGGTTCCTGTCGCCCGGTTCCGCGATGAGCAGCAGCGCCTCGGCCCAGCTCGGCAAGATGTACACGTTCCACCTGCTCGAGTAGGCTGGACCGAAAACCAGCCTCGACACGAGTGTCGAGGCGGCAGGCGGGTCTGGAGACCCGCTGCAGGACTGGAGTCCTGCCCCACGAAGGGGCCTTACTTGGCGGGCTTTTCTCCGCCACCGCCCGGCTGCGCGGCGAATTCCACCTGGAGCTGGTTTACCACCTGCTTCACGCCCGGGACCTTCCGCGTGATGCGCTCGGCCTTCGCCTTCTGGCTCGCCTCGCGCACCGTGCCCTTCAAGGTGACGACTCCGTTCGCCACCTCCACGTCGAGGCCTCCGCCCTTCACGTCGCGGTCCGCGGCCAGCCGCTCTTTGACCTTGTCGTGAATCTCATCGTCGGTCAACGGCTTCTGGACGGATGCGGCAGCCGCAACCGCCATCAGGAACCCCACCACGGTAACAACAGAGAGTAGGCGCATGGAATTATTCCTATTCTAGTCGCTTTTGCCAATCATGGAATGCCAGTCAAGTTGCTCGAGGAACGCCGGGTCCTCGCGCCACCGCGGCTGCACTTTGACAAACAGGGCCAGGAAGATCTTGCGGCCGAACATGAGTTCCATCTCGTGGCGCGCCTGCGTGCCGATCCGCTTCAGCGCCGAACCTTTCGCTCCGATGAGGATGCCCTTCTGGCCTTCCCGCTCCACGTAAATCGTGGCGGAGATCCGGGTAAGGCGCTCGGTTTCGTCCCAGGAATCCACCAGCACCGCCACCGAGTGCGGCACCTCCTCGCTGGTGTGGGACAGGATCTTCTCGCGAACCAGTTCCGCCGCGAGAAAGCGCTCGGGCTGGTCGGTGAGGTAGTCCTCGGGGAAGTACGCGGGGCCCTCGGGAAGGCGCGCCAGAATGGCCGCGCGCAGTTCGTCCAGGCCGGTTCGCCTCAGCGCTGAGATGGGGAAGTAGTCGGCGAAATCGTGAGCCGCCTTGTAGCGTTCGATCAGCGGCAGAAGGTGCGCCTTGTCCTTGACCCGGTCCACCTTGTTCAGCACCAGGAACACCGGCGCGCGGGTCTTTGCGATCAGACGCACGGCGTCCTCGTCGGGCTCGTTGAAAGGCCGGGTAGCGTCGGCCAGGAAGAGCAGCAGATCGCGCTCGTCCAGCGCCGCGCGGATGCTGTCCATCATGCGGCGATTCAGTAGCGTGTCGGGCGCGTGGATTCCGGGCGTGTCGAGGAACACCACCTGGGCGTTCGGAAGCGTGAGCACGCCCTGCACCAGCGCGCGGGTGGTCTGCGGCTTGGCGGTGACGATGGCGAGCTTGCTGCCCACCAGCGCATTCAGCAGGGTGGACTTCCCCGAGTTCGGGCGGCCCAGGATGGAAACGAATCCCGAGACGTGTCCCGGCGCGGTGTCAGGCATGGGTGGTCTGTTCCTCCACTTTCGAAACGCGCACCTGCTCGACGCGCAGGTCGTTGCTCTTGAGCACCTCGATCCGGATGCCCTCTCGCTCGACAAACTCGCCGGGCCGCGGTACGTGCCCCAGCCACTCGCTCACCAGACCGCCGGCCGTCGTCGATTCCGGCTCTTCCGCGGGACGGAAGTCGAGCAGTTCCTGGAGCCGGTCCAGACTGAAGTTGCCTGATACGACATAGCGGCCGGGCCCGTCCTCGACGACATCTTCCACCGGCTCGTGCTCGTCCTGAATCTCGCCGAAGACTTCCTCGACCAGGTCTTCCAGGGTCACCAGGCCGGCCGTGTTGCCGTACTCGTCCACCACGATCGCCATGTGCGCCCGGTCCTGCTGCATTTCTTTGATGAGGTCGTTGACGGGCTTGGTCTCGGGCACGAAGCGTATGGGACGCAGCAGTTCGCGCACCGTCCGCCCCTGGCGCTCGTCCTCGTCCAGCTCGAACATGTCGCGGACGTGGACGAAACCGATGATGTGGTCGATGCCGGCCTCGTACACCGGGATGCGCGAGTACTGCTCGGTGATGACAAGCTGGCGCAGGTTCTCGAGCGACTGGTCCGCCGCGACGGCCACGATGTTCGGCCGGGGCGTCATCACCTCGCGCACTGTTTTGTCGCCGAACTCCACCACCGACTGGATGAGCTCCCGGTCGCTCTCCTCGATCAGGCCTTCTTCGGTGCCCGCCGTGATCAGGGCTTCGATGTTCTCGGCCGGAGTGGCAGCTTCCTTTTCCTCCGGCTCGCCGTTCGTCAGTTCGGTCAGCGACTGGAAGAATGCCGAGACCGACACCAGCGGGCGCATCAGGAAGGCGATGGCGCGCAGCAAGGGGGCGAACGCGCCCAGCCACCGTCCACTGCTCCGGCGGTACAGCACGTGCGGCACGATATAGGTGGCCGCCAGCATCGTGACCCAGGCCAGCAGGCAGGATTCAATCACGCTCCGCAGCGTGCCCGGGGCGTTGTGTAGCAGCAGGATTACCACGCCCAACAGCACCAGCAAGGTGTGCTTCACCAGCGAGAAGGTGAGAACGCCGTGGTCGGTATCGACGCCGATGCGCGCCTGGAGTTTTTCCTTGAAGTACTCGAGGGCGGGCCGCTCATGCGGACGCAGGCGCAGCGACTCCTGGTAGAGCTGCTGGACCAGCGTCACGGCGGCCAGCACGACGCCCAGCAGGACGGCGGCGGCGATCAGGATCACGCTCACGGCCGTACCCGTTCGATCAAGCCCGCCGGCAGGCCCAGTTCCTCGCGATGGCGCCGTTCGGCGCGCGCCATGCGTCCCCGATCCTTCTCGTGATCCATGCCGAGGAGGTGAAGCACCCCGTGCAGCAGCAGGATCTCGACCTCGGTCTCGAGGCCGTGTCCAAGATCGCGCGCCTGCGCCGCGGCCCGGTCGAGGGAGATTGCGATCTCTCCCAGAGGCTCGTCGCCCGTCGCTGGTCGCCCGTCGCCCGCGGGAAACGAGAGCACGTCGGTGGGGTAATCGCGTTTGAGGAACTGGCGGTTGAGGCGCTGGAGCTCGGCGTCGTCCGCCAGCAGGCAGGTGAATGTGCGGCCGCCGGTGACCTCGCGTTCCAGGCGGGCAGCGAATGCCTTTAGGTTGCGGCGTGCGAGGCCGGCCGGCAAGCGGCCACAGACGAATGTACTATGCGATTCGGGCATCGAGTGCGCGTCAGGCGGTAGGAGCGAGCGAGTTCTCGGATTCAGGTTCGCGCGGGCGCTCGGCTGCCGGCTCCCCAAGCTTCAGGGTGAGCTGGCGGCTGGCCCCGATGACCTCCTGCCACCGTTCGTACGCTTTGACAATCTTCTGCACCAGAGAGTGGCGCACCACATCCCGCTCATCGAAGGCTACGAAGCTGATGCCCTCGGTGCCGCGCAGGACCTCCTCGGCGTTGAGCAGGCCGCTGCGTTTGCCGAGCGGCAGATCGATCTGGGTGACGTCGCCGTTCACCACCATCTTGGAGTTGAAGCCCTGGCGCGTCAGCACCATCTTCATCTGCTCCGAGGTGCTGTTCTGGGCCTCGTCCACGATGACGAAACTATCGTTCAATGTGCGGCCGCGCATGAACGCGATCGGCGCGATCTCGATCACGCCGCGCTCGAGAAACTTCTCCACCTTGTCCATCTCGAGCATGTCGTAAAGCGCGTCGTAGAGCGGGCGCAGATAGGGATCCACCTTCTCCTGGAGCGTGCCGGGCAGAAAGCCGAGCCGCTCGCCCGCCTCGACAGCGGGGCGCGTCAGGATGATGCGGGCCACCCGTTTGCTCAGCAGGGCGGAGATGCCCATCGCCACCGCCAGGTAGGTCTTTCCGGTGCCTGCCGGGCCGATGCCGAAGACCAGGTCGTTGCGCTCGATGGCCTCGAGATAGCGCCTCTGGTTGATGGTCTTGGGAACGACGATCTTCTTCCCGAAGTTCCGCTGCCGTCCGCTCACCACCAGGTTGCGCAGGCTGACCTCGGGGTCGGCCGTCACCACGCGCAGGTAGCTGTTGAGGTCGCCGTTGGAGAACGATTGCCCTTCTTTCACGAGGGCGACGTATTCTTCGAGGATGCTGCCGGCGCGGGCGACGTCGGCCTCGGTACCTTCGATCTCCAGGCAGTCGTCGAGCAGCGACGTGCTGACGCTCAAGCCATTTTCGAGGACCCGGATGTTCTCGTCGTTGGTGCCAAACAGGGATTCAATACCGCGGCTGATCTGGACAGAGACTTTCATTCGTTAGGTAGTTACTTACCTCCGTGACATTGGGGCTGGGCCGAGGAAAAGGTCCGCTTTTGCCGATGGTCCCGCGATCGCGGACGCGGAGATAACATCTCTTCTGATTATACTACGCCCGTCGCCAGCGGCTTCGAGCGGGTCGATGGTGGATGGCCGATGGCCGCTGGGGTTGGCGGGGCATCGCGCGGACGCAGATCAACCCGGAAGGCGTTTACACAGAATTTCGGACACCGCCATCGTTGCGGGCGAGCGACTGCTCCCAGGTTCGCGCTAACGCGGTATTGATGGTCCGGCCGGCTAATCCTCGATCGGGTTGCTCGCCAGCAGAGCTCGTCTCCGCTTCACCGGCACCCGCAGAATCACACGCAACCTCCAGAGGCCCGGGCAGAAGGGGACACTCCTACTTTGGTGGGAGGGACATTGCAACTTTGCATGACACGTTCCGTTTAAACGCTTGCCGCGATTATTCGAAACTGCTATATTCATGCTGTTCTTTCTTATCCTTGGTCGACCGTCTCGAGGTGGAACATGGCGCTCATTGCGGAATGGGTCCAGTGGCAGGACGCTTGGGCCGGGAAAAGCTCCTATACAGCGACCTGGACGATCGACTTTCCTCCCGCGGCCGTGATGGCCAAAGTCTCAACGGCATTCTACATGGAGTACTATGCCGATGACGTAGGCATGGTCGAGTGCCAGATTGCCAGTATTCGCCGGAGGATGGATTCCGGGGCCGACGAAACCGTCTCCACAGACAACAACCCAGCCGTTTTTGACCCCCGCATGACGAGCGTCACCTATACCCTGTTCCTCTACAACTGCCAGGCCAGGATTGTTCTCGATCTGGGCACTTGGAGCTAGGAGTCCCTATGGCGAACGCATTTTTTGCGAGCACTGGCGAGCCTCCCCGCATCCAACGCGTCGAGGCACTCGCATTTCACGACGCCGCGGGCCGCATCCGGCACATGCACCATTACATCGTCCTGGAAGGAGCCGAGCCGCGCCCTTACCAGGCCATGCTGGACGACGTTAAGGCTCAGGCACTCACGTTGGGCGCCGATCTAAGCAAACTCCGGGTCCTGCACATCACGACGCCTTTCAATCTCTCCGCTCAGTACAAGGTAGACGTGAAGAGAGGAGTGCTGGTGGAGTTGCGCCCGCCGACACGTTCCCGCGGGTCGCGAGCCGCCTCCCCAGAGAAGAAGCGCTGACCGGGCTCCGCAGCCTGACTACTGGATGAAGCTGACAGCGTGTCGCACTCGGTTTGGGCCGACGGCGCGCGCAAGCTGACGGAAGCGCGACGCGCGAAGGTGCTTTTTTGGCGTCCAGCTGCTGTCACCGCCGCGCTCACCGCCGAACGTCTCGCACGGGCAGGTTAGTCCCACGAGCCATCGGCGCGATTGAGCCTGCTTTCGACAGGTCCCCAAACCGGGTTCGAAGACGTTTGGCCGGATCACTCCTCGGAAGCCGGCTTCGCTGGGATGGCCGTGCTGGGTTTTGCGGAACTGTAGGCATGAGGGACGATGAGAACGGAATTGCTGCGGTTCAACGGAGCTGTGGAGCGGGATCCCGCCATCGACGCGTGGATGAAAGAGCATGCAGGCGAACTGGGCGCCATCGCGCTTCAGTGGTTCGAGCTGATGCGAAAGTGCGGGGATGAAGTTCGGGAGCTCTTGCATGACGGCTGTCCGGTTGCATGTCTGGGGGATGCGCCCTTCGGCTATGTCAATGTCTTCACTTCGCACGTGAACGTGGGGTTCTTTCATGGCGCAGCGCTGCCCGATCCAGCCCGCTTGTTGCAAGGCGCCGGCAAGTTCATGCGCCACGTGAAGCTCAGACCGGGAACGGCCACGGACGCAGGAGCCTTGCGCAGGCTCATCGATGTGGCATACTCGGACATCAAGGCGCGCGTCGAAAACGGCTAGCGTAGTGCATCGCAAATATCGAGCAGTGTTGCTGACAGAGGACCAATGGTGGGACAGGCACGAATTTCGCAAAGGCGCCGAAATTCGAGCCAGTCCCGGGTCTGCGGCCAATTCCGATACTCGACGGAATCTGCGACGCACTACACTAGCTCATAAACCAAAAAGAGCTATCATTACCTCAGAATGCTGAGGGTCAGAGATGCCGCCCGTACGCTGGGTGCGATCGCCGTCGCCCTGGCTCTATCGCTGACCGGCTGCGCGCTTCCCGACGCCATCCGCCAGTTTGCGACCACCGCCCGGGACAGCACGGCGCAGTTCGCCCCATTTGTCCAAGACATTGCCGATTCCTGCGAACGCCGCAAGCTGGCCGAGCATCCGGCCACGGAGATCGCCATCTCGGACGACGCCGTGAAGGCCGCGTGCAAAGAGGACTCGGATTTGACGCCGGGCCTTCTGGGCGCCATGAAGGTACTGACAAACTACTTCAACGCGCTCAACAGCCTTGCATCCGACGAGGTTGTCACTTATGACAAGGAAATCGATGGCGTCGCCAGCAAGCTACAAACGGCGGCGAAGTTTCCCGCTCCTGCCACCGATGCGGTCAAGGGACTAGCCAAGTTCCTGGCCGATGCCGTCGCCTCGGGATATCAGAGGAAGAAGCTCGCCGATGCGGTGAAGGCGGCCGACAAAGACGTGGCCACGCTCACCGACGCTCTTGGCAGGATCGTCGGCGTCGATTATGTCCGCGATCTTGACAACGAGCTGGACACCCTGAAGAACCGGTACATCGATGCCATGCGAACCACCAAGGGCGACGACGCGGTTGCGCTCTTGTTGCAGAGGCACTGGAGGTCCGATCTGGCGGCGCTCCAGAAGAGAAGGGCCGCGGCGGTAGATTTTCAGAAGGCGCTGGAGAAGGTCCGGGACGGCCACCACGAACTTGCGTCTCGTGCCGGCCAGTGGTCCGCGGAGGATCTGATCAAAGAACTGGGGAGTTACACCGCGTCCATCCAGTCGCTGGTGAAGAGCTTTCAAGCCGCAGCTTTGTAAGGAGGCTGTCGTGGCCGACATGACACCCAATCTGATCGACGCGCTGGCAGACCAAGCCCTGAAGCTGAAGATAGCCGTGGGTGAGTTCCGCAACACTTTCTTTGATACCCTGACTCAGGCTCAGCGCGACGGCCTGCGAACGCTTGCCAATCAACTCGGCGACGAAGTGGACCACCTGACTGCCGTGGCGATCCGGCTGTCGCTCGATGATCTGAAGGACGCGCTGTCGCATCTCACCGGCATTACCGCCGGCGTGAACGACGCTGTGGCCCATCTCGGTGATGTGCGCAAGGTGCTGACGGTAGCCACGTCGCTGGTCGGCCTTGGCGCCGCGATTGCCTCGAAGGACCCCGGAACCGTGTTGGCGGCGTTGAACGACACCGTCACTGCCGTCAAGGGCTGAAGCCCGACGAAAGGCCGGCGGGTTTCCGTCCCCCATTTGTTATACTGGCCCGGTACCCAGGCGCTGCGACCACCAGTAGACTATGCGATCCGGGCGGCGTCAGCCGCGTGAACACGACCGTCGTTCTCAGCGGGCCGCCGCTCCTGGCCCTGCGCCATCCTCCACAACGCCTCGCCCGCCACTCGTCCGAATCGCGGCGTCGCCCTGGGCCGCCGCATGGCCCTGGCTGGCCGTCTTCGCCGCCGTCCTGGCCGCCTATTGGCCCGCCCTTCGCGGCGGTCTGCTCTGGGACGATGCCGCCCACGTCACGTCCCCCTCCCTACAATCCGTGCACGGACTCTGGCGCATCTGGTTCTCGCTCGGCGCAACCCAGCAATACTACCCGCTCCTGCACAGCGCGTTCTGGCTCGAGCACCGCCTCTGGGGCGACGCCGTCCTGGGTTACCACCTGGCCAACCTGGCCGAGCACGCCTTGGCGGCCTGTCTGGTGGTGCTCATCGTGCGGCGTCTGGCATTGCCGGGAGCCTGGCTCGCCGGGCTCGTTTTCGCTCTGCATCCGGTTTCGGTCGAGGCCGTCGCCTGGATCTCGGAACAGAAGAGCACCCTCTCGGCGGTCTTCTACCTCGCCTCCGCACTGGTCTACCTGGGATTCGATCACACTCGCCGCCGCTCGTCCTACTTCTGGGCGCTGGGCCTGTTCGTACTGGCCCTGCTCAGCAAGACTGTGACCGCAACTCTTCCCGCGGCTTTGCTGGTCATCTTCTGGTGGCAGCGCGGCCGCCTCGACTGGCGGCGCGATGTCAGGCCGCTGGTGCCGTGGTTTGTGCTGGGCGCCTCCGCCGGTCTGTTCACCGCCTGGGTCGAGCGGACTTTCATCGGAGCGCAAGGCGCGGGTTTCACGCTGACTCCCATCGAGCGCCTCCTCGTGGCCGCGAGAGCCGTTTGCTTTTACGCCGGCAAGCTGATCTGGCCCGTCAACCTGACCTTCAGCTACCCGCGCTGGACAATCGACCCGGCCGTCTGGTGGCAATACCTCTACCCGCTCGCGATCCTCGCGCTCGCGGTAGTGCTGGCGAAGCTGGCCCGCCGTCGCCGCGGCCCGCTGGCCGCCCTGCTGCTCTTTACCGGGACCCTCTTCCCGGCGCTGGGATTCCTGAACGCGTTTCCGTTTGTGTA
>CAZBQQ010000028.1:32004-35651 GCA_964493965.1 uncultured Solibacteraceae bacterium | reverse complement strand
TGGCAGCAGAGCGGGATGTACCGCGATGTGGAAACGCTCTGGCGCACGACGCTCGCGCGCAATCCGGAGAGTTGGATGGCCCACAACAATCTGGGCCTCGCTCTGGCGGAAACGCCCGGCCGCCTGCCCGAAGCCATGGCCGAATACCAAGCCGCCTTGCGTTTGAAACCCGATTCCGCCGAGGCCCACAACAACCTGGGCAGCGCTTTCTCGCAAACAGGCCGGTCGGCCGACGCCGTCTCTGAATTCCAGGCTGCCCTGCGCATCCAGCCCGATTACTCCGAAGCCCGCAATAACCTGGGCCTGGTCCTCGCGCAAATGCCGGGACACGCGGCGGACGCCATCGCTGAGCAGCAGGCGGCCGTCCGGTTGAAACCGAACGAGCCCCGCGTGCACATCGCCCTGGCGCACACCCTGTTGCTTTTTCCCGGGCGCACGGCGGAGGCCATAGCCGAGTTGCAGGCCGCGTTGCGTCTCGACCCCGGCAATGCCGAGACGCACAACGATCTGGGCCGCGCCTTCGCGCAACTGCCGGGCAAGCTGCCGGATGCCCTCGCGGAATTCGAGACCGCGGTGCGTTTGAAACCGGATTTCGCCGAAGCCCACAACAACCTGGGCACCGCTCTCGCTCAGACGCCGGGCCGGGCAGCCGACGGCATGGCCGAATTTCAGGCTGCCCTGCGCATCCGGCCCGATTTCGCCGACGCCCACAATAACCTCGGCCTCGCCCTCATGCAAATGCCGGGACGCGCGGCGGACGCGCTCGCCGAGTTTCAGGCCGCCCTGCGTGCTCAGCCGGATTACGCGCCGGCGCACCGGAGCCTGGGTGACGCGCTGGCCATGTCGGGACGGATGCCGGAGGCCGTCGAGGAATTTCGGGCGGCCGTGCGCATCCTGCCCAACGATCCGGAGGCGCACAGCATTTTGGGAATGGCGCTCGCGCGGATCCCGGGCCGTCTGCCGGAGGCCATCGCCGAATACCAGACGGCGCTGCGACTACAGCCGGACTACCTGCAGGCGCGCATCAACCTTGCGGACGCTCTCGCGGCGATTCCCGGGCGTCGCGCCGACGCCATCGCCGAATACACGGCAGTCCTGCGCGTCAGGCCCGATCTGGAAGCGGTGCGGCAGTCGATCGAGCGGCTGCAGGCGAAGCAACGCTGACATGTAACAATGAAGGTCTATGCGATGGAAAGCGGCGCTCCTGCTGCTCGGGGCGTGTTTGTGGTTGTCCGCGGCGACGAAGTTGACGGTCGAGCAGTTGGTCGGCTTCGTGCGTTCCTCAATTCAGCAGAAGCAACCCGACAAATCGGTTGCCGAGTATTTATCCACGGTCACTCTCTCCGAGCGGCTCGATGACCGCACCATCGACGAGCTGCATGCTCTGGGCGCCGGTCCCAAGACCCTCGAAGCGCTGAAGGCCCTCCGGACTGCTTCGAAGGATCTGGCCGCTCCGGCCCAACCCACGCCCACGCCGCCGCCCGCCGCGCCGCTGGATCCGCCGGGCGCGGAGGAGCAGGGCAAAGTGGTCGAGCAGGCGCGCGACTACGCCATGAACTACACCAAGTCGCTGCCCGATTTCCTGTGCACCCAGGTGACGCGGCGGTACGTCGACCCGCGCGGCGCCCAGTCGTGGGGCCTGGAGGACACGCTCACCGCCCACGTGAGCTATGTGGACCACAAGGAAGACTACAAGCTGATGACCAGGGACGGCAAGTCGGTCCTCAACTCGTCCATCTGGTCGGTGGGAGGCGCCAACTCGGCGGGCGAGTTTGGCAGCATGATGGCAGGGATTTTTGATCCCAAGACCGAGGCCAGCTTCCGCTGGGAGCGATGGGCGACGTTGCGCGGCCGTCGCGCGTATGTGTACTCCTATCAGGTCGCCCAGGCGCGCTCGGGCTGGCACGTCGCCTCAGGCCACGGCACCGCCGACAAGCCGACCGCCGAGACCGTGCCCGCGTACCACGGGCTGGTTTATGTGGATCGCGAGATGCTGGCGGTGGTGCGGATCACGCTGGTCGCGGAACTGCCCACCGACTTCCCGATCCAGCAGGTGGAAGATACCCTGGACTACGATCTCGCCTCGATCAGCGGCCACGAGTACCTCCTGCCTCTCCGTGCTGTCGTCCAGATGCGGGAAGGCAGCCACCACTCGAAGAACGAAGTCGAGTTTCGCCTCTATCGTAAATTCACCGGCGAAGCCACCATCACCTTCGACACGCCCGACGCGCCGCCGGACGACAAGACCAAGAAGTAACCGCCAGCACCGCTCCGCGACCGTGAGGGAGCGGACTTTGCCGCAGCCGCGCCCGTCCGCTTGCTGACGCGCGCGGCATGCGCCTCGGTGCGAAGCCGAACCAGCCCACATGCGCGGAAGAGGCTGGCTCGGGCGGGGAAGCGGAAGATCCTGGCCCACGCGGGGGTGTATCCGTTGGGCAAAAGAATCTTGGGGACACCCTTGGGGTTCGTTGATGGGGATCTAGTGCGTCTGTGGGAGTCGGGATGTCCCCAGATTCTTTTGTAGATTCGTGCGACGGGCGACGAGCACCCCCGTGCGACAATGAAGTCGTATGCGATTGAGAGTGGCGCTCCTGCTGCTCGGAGCGTCTCTGTGCGTGTCCGCCGCGACGAAACTGACGGTGGAGCAGTTGGCCAGTTTCATCCGCTCCGCGATCCAACTGAAGCAGCCGGACCGGCAGGTGGCGTCCTATCTCGGCACCATTACTCTGACCCAGCGGCTCGACGACCTCACCATCGAAGAACTGCAGTCCGAAGGCGCCGGGCCCAAGACCGTGGAAGCGTTGAAGACCCTGCGCGAGGCCTCGCAGACCCTCTCCGCGCCTCCCCAACCCACGCCCACGCCGACGCCTCCGCCGCCCATCCCGCCGCCCAGCGAGGCAGAGCAGAACAAGGTTATCGAGCAGGCCCGCGACTACGCGATGAACTACACCAAGTCGCTGCCCGACTTCCTGTGCACCCAGGTTACCCGCCGCTACGTGGACCCGCACGGCATGGAATTCTGGGCGCTGACCGATACCTTGACCTCCCGCGTGAGCTACGTCAACCACAAAGAGGATTACAAGCTGGTGATGGTGAACAACCACGCGGTGACCAACGTGGCGTATGAATCGGTGGGCGGCACGACTTCGGCCGGCGAGTTCGGCAGCATGATGAAAGAGATCTTCGATCGAGAGACCGAGGCCGACTTCCACTGGGAGCGCTGGGCCACGCTGCGCGGCCGCCGCGCGTATGTCTATTCCTACCGGGTCGATCAACCGCGTTCGAAGTGGAGCGTGGGATACAAGGGCGAGCATGGGTCTGAACAAACCGTGCCCGGCTACCATGGCCTGGTTTTCGTAGACCGCGATCTGCTGGCCGTGGTGCGGATCAGCCTGGTGGCCGACCTGCCTCCCACCTTCCCCCTCCAGCAGGCTCAGGACACGCTGGACTACGATCTGACTTCGATCAGCGGCCATGAGTTTCTCCTCCCGCTCAGGGCTGTGGTGACGTTGCGCGAAGGGCGGTACCTCTCGAAGAACGAGGTCGAGTTCCGGCTCTACCGCAAGTTCGGCGCCGAAGCGACAATCACGTTTGACACGCCCGACGCGCTGCCCGACGACAAGACGAAGGAACAGCCGGCGAAGTAG
>CAZBQQ010000028.1:0-31904 GCA_964493965.1 uncultured Solibacteraceae bacterium | reverse complement strand
TGACACGCCCGACGCGCTGCCCGACGACAAGACGAAGGAACAGCCGGCGAAGTAGTGTGGGGCCTTCCAAGCGGGTCTAGAGACCCGCTGCAGGCGTGGACGCCTGCCCCACTGAGCTACGATAGACTTTATGCCTCCACCGAAAAAGCCCGGGCCCGTGATGGCTAAGAAGTACGTGATCCACGGCCGGGTGCAGGGCGTGGGCTTCCGGTACTTCGCCGAGGGCGTGGCGGAGGAGGTGGGCGTCGTCGGCTACGCGCGCAATCTCGACGACGGGAGCGTGGAGGTGTATGCCGTGGGCACCTCCGATCAGCTCTCCGCGCTGGTCGGCTACCTGTGGAGAGGCCCGCGCGGCGCCGACGTACACGGCGTAAAGGAGCTGGAGGCGGCCGTCCAGGATTTGAGCGGATTCCGTATCGAGTACTTTTCATGAGTGAACTTCTGGCTGTTCCCGACTTAAAGAAACTGATTCGCGAGGTGCCGGACTTCCCCAAGCCGGGCATCCTCTTCTACGACATCACGACGCTGCTGAAGGACAAAGACGGCTTCCGCGCCGTGATCGACGGGCTGAAGGCGCACTACGAGCACGCCCGCATCGACGTGGTCCTGGGCATCGAGGCGCGCGGCTTCATCTTCGGCCCCGCCCTGGCCTACGCGCTCGGAACCGGTTTCATTCCGGTCCGCAAACCCAAGAAGCTGCCGGCCGCCACCGCCAGCGTCCGCTACGATCTCGAGTACGGCACCGATAGCCTGGAGATCCACCGCGACGCCGTCCGCCCCGGCGAGACCGTGCTGATCGTGGACGACCTGCTGGCCACCGGCGGGACCGCGCGCGCCGCCGCGCAGTTGGTCGAGAGCGTGGGCGGACACGTCGCCGGGATCGCCTTCGTGATCGAACTCCTGTTCCTCAACGGCCGCGCGAAGCTCGAGGGCTACGACGTGTTCTCGCTGTTGGCCTACGAGAAGTGAACATGACGGCGCGAAGTGCGCGCGTGCGGGCCCTGGCGAAGGTGAACCTCGATCTGCGCGTGCTCGGCCGGCGAGACGACGACTTCCACGAATTGCGCACTGTTTTCCAGACCGTCTCCCTGGCCGATACCATCGACATCGCGTTTACGCCCGCACGGCGCACCGCCATCTCCGTGACGGCGGACGTCGAAATTCCGGGCGGCAACATCATGGAACGGGCGGCGGCGCTGGCGCTCGACGCGATGCGGACGGCGGGCCGGGTCGAGATGCATCTCAAAAAACGGATCCCCATGGGAGCGGGTCTGGGCGGCGGATCGAGCGACGCCGCGGCGGTGCTGCTGGCGCTTCCGGTGCTCGCCGGGAAGACGCTGCCGCTGGCGGAGCTCACGGATGTGGCGGCGGCGCTCGGCAGCGACGTGCCGTTCTTCCTGCTGGGTGGGACCGCGGTGGGCTTGGGCCGCGGCACCGAACTCTACCCGCTCGCCGACCGAACGGCGGCCTTCGGCCTGCTGGTCACCCCCGGAATCCACGTCTCGACTGGGGGGGCGTACCGCGACCTGGCGCGCCCGAAGTTGACTTTGGAGTCCGCGCAAAGTATGATAAGTGTTTTCCAGTCTTACGTTTGGGACCAAGATCGATCTCCCTCTGAAAGCCTGGGGCGCAATGACTTCGAGGCCGTTGTTTTCAAGAGGGTTCCTCGTCTGAAGGCGCTCAAACGGCAACTGGAAAGGCTCGGTGCGACCCCTGCTATGCTCAGTGGGAGTGGTTCCGCGCTGTTCGGCATCTTTCGCGATAGCGGGCAGGTTCGCCGCGCGCGTGAACTTTTGGGAAAGGAGCAAGCGCTTCCGATGCGGTTCGTGACCCGAGCCGCCTATCGCGCCCGCTGGTGGCGCGAACTGGGAGCGCATCTCGCGGATAAGGTATGGCCGCCGCAAAGCCGGTACGCATGATGGATCCTGAGCGAGTGAAGATTTTCACGGGCAACGCCAACGCTCCGTTGGCGCGCGAGATTTGCGAGTTTCTGGCGCTGCCGATGAGCGCCGCCTCGGTGAAGAATTTCGCCGACGGCGAGATCTACCTGCAGATTCAGGAGAACGTTCGCGGGGCCGACGTCTTCGTCGTGCAGCCCACCTGCAAGCCGGTGGACCGCAACCTGATGGAGCTTCTCCTGATGATGGACGCGCTCCGGCGCGCCTCGGCGGACCGTATCACGGCCGTGCTGCCCTATTACGGTTACGCCCGCCAGGATCGCAAGGACAAGCCGCGCGTGCCGATCTCGGCAAAGCTCGTGGCCAAGCTGCTTGAGCGCGCCGGAGCGGACCGCATTCTGGCATTGGACCTGCACGCCGCCCAGATTCAGGGATTCTTCGACGTCCCGGTGGACCACCTGTTCGCGATGCCCGTGATGATCGAGCACATGCGGGCCCGACAGACCCCGAACACCATCATCGTCTCGCCGGACGCGGGTGGAGTGGAACGCGCGCGCGCCTTCGCCAAGCGCATGAACGTGCCGCTGGCCATCCTCGACAAACGCCGCGACGACGTAAACGTGGCCGAAGTAGTGCACATCATCGGCGACGTGGAAGGCTGCGAGTGCATGATCGTCGACGATCTGATCGACACGGCGGGCACCCTGATCAACGGAGCCGCGGCGCTGCTCAAAGCGGGAGCGAAGAGCGTCACGGCGTGTGCGACCCACGCGGTGCTGTCACCGCCAGCCGTAGAGCGAATTACGAGTTCGAGTATTCAAGAAGTAGTGCTGACCAACTCGATCCCCCTGGCCGAGGAAGCGCGCCAGTGCCCGAAAATCCGGACACTCTCGGTGGCCTCGCTTTTAGCCAGGGCCATCCAGTCGATTCACGAAGAGACGAGCGTCAGCAGGTTGTTTGTGTAAAGACACGGAAAGAGATTTTGGCCACGAATGAACACGAATGAACACGAATAAAACACAAGCCTGAGACTGGGGCCTTTTTCTTATTCGTGTGCATTCGTGTTCATTCGTGGCTGAATGGTTTTCTTGTTTTTGTTTGCCCGGTAGACGCAACCCACGTCCATACGGCGGACTTGCGAACCGGTACCTAAAGGAGTTTAGAGAATGGCAAGAGAGAAGTCGATTGTTGCGGAACCGCGCACGCTGCGCGGCAAGAACGAATCGCGGCGGCTGCGTGTGCGCGGCCTCATCCCCGCGATTGTCTATGGCGCCTTCAAGGAGCCGGTGGCTGTGGCTGTCAGTCCGAAAGAAGTCGAGCGGATCATGCACAGCAAGACCGGCCACAATACCATCTTCGATGTGAACTTCCAGAGCGGCGATACCACGCCGGCGATGGTCGTCGATTGGCAGTACGACCCGGTGAAGGACACGCTGCTGCACGTGGATCTGAAGCGGATCGACCTGACCAAGCTCCTCCGTGCTTCGGTGCCCGTCCTGACGCAGGGCGAAGCCAAGGGTGTGAAACAGCAGGACGGCCTGCTCGAGCTGGTGACGCGCGAAATCGAGGTCGAGTGTCTTCCCGAGGACATCCCCAGCCACTTCACGGTGGATGTGACCGAGTTGATGATGGGCCAGAGCATCCGCGCGGGCGATATCGCCATGCCCCCCACGGTGAAGCTGGTGAGCGCGCCCGAGAACGTGATCGCTCACGTCGTGGCGATGCGCATCGTTGAGGAAGAGAAGCCGGCCGAGGCCGCTACGGAAGTTGCGGCTACGCCCGAAGCGGGAGCCACCGCTGCCGAGCCCGAAGTCATCAAGAAGGGCAAGAAGGACGAGGAAGGCGCGGCGCCAGATGCCAAGGGCGGCAAGAAGGAGCCCGAGGCCAAGGGGAAGAAGAAGTAACGTCCCTTTGGTTGAAGAATGGTATCGTGGCTGATAGCCGGTTTGGGCAATCCGGATCCGGAGTACGCGCTTTCGCCTCACAACTTAGGCTTCATGGTCATCGACCTTGTCGCCGATCAGTGCAAGGTGAAGGTGAAACGGAAGGATTCGGGGGCGCTGGTCGGGCAGGCGTTGTTGGGAGACCATGCGGTCCTGCTCGCGAAACCGCAGACGTACATGAATCTGAGCGGCCACGCGGTAGCGCCGCTGCTCCAGAAGAACGAATTGGGGCCGGGCAACCTGATTGTGGTCTACGACGATCACAATCTGCCCTGGGGGTCGTTACGCATACGGCCGTCGGGGTCGGCAGGCGGCCATCACGGCATGGAGTCGGTGATCGCCAGTATCGGAACCGACGGGTTTATCCGGGTGCGGCTGGGCATCAACCCAGGCGCGGCCCGGGCCGAAGTAGAGTATCTGCTCAAGCCACTGCGGCGAGGGCAATTAAAGGAATTGGAGGACTTCCTGGCCTATGCGGCCCAGGCAGTGACCTCCATCGTCTCCGAAGGCGCCGAAAAGGCCATGACGAGATTCAATCGTCGCGCCCTAGGTGAAAAAGAGGAAGAATGAGGATCTACGAAGAGCTGTTTATCGTGAGACCGGACGTCACCGACGAAGAGATCGACCCCTTCATCGAACAGATGCAGGCGATCATCACGTCGGCGGGCGGAACCATCGACAAGACCGAGAAGTGGGGCATCCGCAAGCTCGCCTACCGCGTCGCCAAGCGCGACGAGGGCTACTATGTGCTGCTGCAGGTGACCTCCGACCCCGACGCCGTGAAAGAAATGGAACGGCGCATGCGCGTGAGCGATCTGGTGATGAAGTCCATCACCGTTCGCATCGACGAGCGGTTGAAGAAGATCGAGAAGCGCCGGAAGGAACGCGAGAAGAGGGCCAAGCGGCGGCCGGCGCCGATGGCGGCCAGTCCCGCCCGTCCCGCAGCGGCTCCTGCGCCGGCAGTCCCGGCAGCGCCCGCGGCGCCCGGAGAACCGGTTGCGGTAGAGCCAACGACTACGGAGAAGGAGGGATAAGCCATGGCTGAAGGAAGAGGCGAAAGAGGCGGAAGGCCGGTTCCCGGCTCTCAGCAGCCCACCGGGGGCGACAAAGCGAATGCCACCAGGAAGCAGTATTTCCGGCGCAAGAAGGTGTGCCGGTTCTGCGTCGAGAAGGTGGACGACATCAACTACAAAGACGTCCGCATGTTGAGCTCATTCCTCACCGAGCGCGCCAAGATCATTCCACGGCGGCTCTCGGGCGTGTGCACGCCGCACCAGAAGCGGCTGGCTGAAGCGATCAAGCAGGCGCGCAGTATCGCGCTGGTGCCCTACAGCCCGAAGTAGGCCGGGGACGCCAAGGAGGAGCGACATGGAAGTCATTCTGAGAGAAGATGTCGATAAACTCGGCACGCGCGGCCAGGTGGTGAAAGTCGCCGGCGGCTACGCGCGCAATTTCCTGCTGCCGCGCAAGCTGGCGGTGGCGGCGACCGAGTCCAACAAGAAGATCGTCGAACAGGAGCGGCAAGGGCACCTGCGGCGCGAGGCGAAGGAGAAGGCCGGGGCCCAGGACCTGGCCAACATGATGACCGGCGTTACCGTGGTCATCGCGCAGAAGGCCGGCGAACAGGAGCAGTTGTTCGGCTCGGTCACCTCCAAGGACATCGCCGAGGCGCTCGAGAAGCAGGATTACCACATCGACCGCCGCAAGATCCAACTGGACGACCCGATCCGTCAACTGGGCCAATACCAGGTCCCCATCCGCCTCCATCGCGAGGTTACGGTGGAAGTCACGGTACAGGTGGTCCGGGAAGAAGAGTAACGGCGACGTGATCCTGAGTCCCGAGGGATATCCAGGCGCCTCCGTCTTTGACTTGCTCGTGGAGGCGGAGCGGGGCTACGTACCGCTCGACCAGCGGTTAGTGCGGACGCTGGTCGAGCGCGGCGATTCGATCTTTCCGGATTTCATCCGCTTTCTAAAAGAACCCCACGAAGACCCGCGCATCGACGTCGACGGTTTCACGCTCGACGTCGCGCGGCAGTTGCACACGCCCGCGGCCCTGCCCTTTCTGGCCGAGTGGGCGCGCGTGTATGAGTTCGAGTTTCCCGATGAACTGACCGAGGCGTTCGTGGAGCTGGGCGAGGCATCGGTGGAGACGCTGCTCGCGCTGTACGACGAAAGCGGCGGAGTTGCGGACGTGGTGTTTACCACCGCCGGGCTGGGCGTGCAGCACCCGCGCATTCTGGAGACGCTGCTCAAGCTGATGGAGTCCGATCCGGCGGAGGGCTCGCTGGCGCTCGCCTTGTACGGCGATCCGGCGGCGAAGCCCGCGCTCGAAAAGGCGCTGGCAGCGGCTTCGGAGGAAGGGTTGCGGCGGGACATTGAGCGAGCGCTCCGGGAAATCGACACCGTCGATACGACCCAGCCGGAGCCGTTCGACATCTGGCCCCTTTATCCCGAAGACGACACGCCCTTCTTCGCGGTCTTCGATGCGACCGAGTTGCTCGAGTTCTTGGGTAGCCCGGTTCCCGAATACCGCCTGCGCTCGGTCAAGATGCTGACCTTCGAGGAACCGCCGCCGGAGATCGCGCGCCGCGTCCTCGAAGTGGCCGGCAGCGATCCCGATGGCAGCGTACGGGCCACGGCGTGGGAGTGCCTGGAGGGCATACACGAGCCGGAGGAGATCGAGAAGGCCGTGCGCGCGCGGCTGGCGGACACGTCGGCGCCGATCGAGGAGCGCGCCGGCGCCATGGTCGCGCTGGCCCACGAAGCGCGCGACAACGAATCTCTTCATCAACTCATCCTGGAGTTCTACGAGCGGCCCGAAGCGCGCGAGCGATCGGTCAAGGCCATGTGGCACTCCGGAGACCGCCGTTTCGAGAGCCGGATTGCGCCGGCCCTGGGCGATCCCGATCTCGGCGTGCGGCGCCAGGCCGTCACCGCCGCCGGCATGTTCGGCATGGTGGGACTGCTGGGCCGCCTGGAAGCCCTCTTCGAAAACGAAGACCTGCGCGACGCGGCGCTTTATTCGTATGCCCTGGCCGCGCCCGGCGACGTCACTCCGTCGAGGATGAGGAAGCTCTTCGCGCGGATCGAGGACCTGGCGGGAGGGCTGAGCGACGAGGAAGGGACCATCGTCGGCAAGGCGCTCGACGACCGCCTCGAAGCGCACGAACAGCCCCCGGTGTTTCACACCGAAGAGGACTGGGAAGCCCACGAAGAAGAGGATGAAGCGCCACCGCCGCCGCCTCTCCCGGCTCCGGCCGCCAAAGTCGGCCGCAACGATCCCTGCCCCTGCGGCAGCGGCAAGAAGTACAAGAAGTGCTGCGGACAATAGGGCGATTACAGCGGCACACCTTGTGGGGCGGGACGGCATCCTGCGCGTCGGTTGCCTACCCGCCGCAGGTTTTACAGCCTGCCCCACAACCTCCGCCCGATGCTTACATCTGGGACAACCAGGCGACATTGGGCAATAGGGACGGATTCTCTTTTTCCGCTTGCCCTATTCGGAGATTTACGATAGGCTCTCATGCATGTCCGATCACGAGCCCGAGCCATTCCTGTCTCTTGGACTGAATAAGTCCCCCGCGCCGGCTGCATTGCCCCAACCCGAAGAGCTTCAATTCCAGCACGCGGAGTTTGTCGGCGAAAAGCCCTTAGTGCGGTGCGCGGTCTGCCAGGGCGCGATCCAGGGTTCCTACTATCACGTTCACGGCGTGGTGACCTGCCCGCAATGTGCCCTCAACCGGCAGGCGCTGCAAGGCGCCCCGTCCGGGCGGGCCACTTTCCTCCGCGCCGCTCTCTACGGGCTTGGGGCGGCGATCGCCGGCTCCGTCATCTTCGCTCTGGTATCGCTCACGGGATTCCAGTTCGGCATCATTGCGATCCTGGTGGGAATCATGGTCGGGAAGGCGATCCGCTATGCCACCGGAGGCCGCACGACCCGCGCGTATCAGGTCCTGGCCGTTGTGCTCACGTATGTGGCAATCACCACGAGCTACCTCCCTATGATGATCTCCGAGGCGATGAAGGCGCCGCAGACGGCGCAGGTGGGCGAGCCGGTTCCTTCTGCGCGCATTGCGACCTCTTCGGAGCTGGGTTCCTCCGTGGTGAAGCTTGGGGCGGCGTTGGCGGTTCTGATCGGGATCTCACTGGCGGTGCCGTTCCTCGTCATTGCGCAGAACCCCCTCTCCGGCGCGATCAATCTGCTCATCATTGGAATCGGGCTGAGGCAGGCCTGGCGGCTGACCGCCCCTGACGAGCACTTGATCATGGGGCCCTATCCGGCCGAGGCAGGCTCTCCGCCGGAAGCGGCATGACGTCGATGTGCCCGAGCTGCGGCGCGACTCTCGATCCATCCGCTCTGAGTTGTCCCTCCTGCCACCGGCTCGTTCACGCCCAGGAACTCGAGGCGCTTTCTGAGCAGGCGAAGGTGGCGGAACGCGCCGGCGACTGGGCCGCGGCACGCGACGCCTGGGCCAAGGCGCTGTCGCTTTTGCCCGCCGGGACGGTGCAACATCGCACCATCGGGGCGCGCATCGAGGCCATCGAGGCGCGGCTGCGGGAGGCCCCATCTGCCGCGGACCAGGGCGCTGGAAGCAGCGCGTGGGGGAAACGCTTCGCGCGCCTGGGGCCGCTGGGAGTGGTGCTTTGGAAACTCAAAGCCATCGCCCTGTTTGGACTGGCGAAGGGTAAGCTGCTCCTGCTCGGTCTGACCAAGCTCAGCACCTTCACATCGATGCTCGCCTCCATGGCCCTGTACTGGAGTTGGTACGGATGGCGGTTCGCCTTGGGATTCGTCGTGTCGATCTACGTCCACGAAATGGGCCACGTGGCTGAGCTTCGCAAGTTCGGCATCGCGGCGACGTCGCCCATGTTCATTCCCGGCTTGGGCGCGTTCGTGAGGCTGAAACAGCGGCCCGGCAACGCCTACCAGGATGCGCGCATCGGGCTGGCGGGCCCGGTCTGGGGTCTTGGCGCCGCCGTCGTGGCGTGGCTCACCGGCGTGCTGGGCGGTTCCCATTTGTGGCTCGCCATCGCGCGTGCGGGCGTATGGATCAACCTGTTCAATCTGATCCCCGTCTGGCAACTGGATGGCGGACGAGGTTTCAGCGCCCTCACACGACACCAGCGCGGCGTGGTCCTGGGCATCACCTTGTTCATGTGGTTCCTGACGCGCGAGACCATGCTGCTTCTGGTGGCGATGGGGGCCGGTTACCGCCTCTTCACCAACGACTACCCGAGCCAGCCGGACCGCGGCGCGCTGGTCGAGTTCGCGGGCCTGATTCTGCTGCTCTCGGGGCTTCTTCTACTAGTGGCGAACGGTCAGTGGCCGGCCTCGAACGGATAGCCCTTCTCGATCCAGTCCTTGGGGAAGCTCGTTGGCAGCGCAAGCACGCGCACGCGTTTGAACCCCAGCTCATGCAGCATGATAAACGCGGGGCGCAGGTTCGGGCAGTGGTCCAGCGGGCAGCAGCCGCAATAGATGACGATCTCTTCGCTGCGCGGGTGCTTCAGAGCGGCTTCGCGCAAGGCTTGCAGCCCTTCCTGCTTGCCCCCCGGCCCCAGGAACTCGGCGTCCGGGATGTGCTTGCTGCGGTATAGGATGCCGAAGCCCACGTAGAAGATCGGCGGCTTCGACGCCGTCGGACTCTTCAGACGCGCCGCGAGCTGGTCGGGCTGCATTACGTCGCCCGCCGTCCACGGGTCTGGCACGGTTTGAGCGGACAAGGCGCCAAGCGCCAGGAGCAGGGCTGGAGTTCGAAGGTTCACGCATCTATCGTACCTCGATCGCCAAACCCTCCAACGCTTCCGCACTTCCGCTTCATCCAGCCGGCCGCGCCCCTGTGACAATTGATCTCGTGCAGGGCAACTCCCACAGCATCAAGCGATTGCAGCCAACCAAACAAAAATGCACGAAGAACCCAGCCCCACATCCAGACACTCTCGCGCCGCCCCAACCAGCTTCTCGGAGACCGTCAAGCGCCTCCCCCACGGAATGGGTTAATCTGGCTCTTTATCCTATGCGTCTTCGATGGCTGCTGATGCCGGCGGGTCTGGCGGTTCTTGCGACGAGCGGATGCTCGGTGCGGAAGTTCGCGGTCAACAAGGTGGGCGACGCGCTCGCCTCCGGCGGATCGACATACGAGAGCGACGACGACATGGAACTGGTGGGCGGCGCGCTTCCCTTCAGCCTGAAGCTGGTGGAGAGCCTGCTGGCGGAATCGCCGAAGCACCGCGGCCTGTTGCTCACGGCGGCGAGCGGTTTCGCGGAGTACGGCTACGCCTACGTCGAAGAGCAGGCCGACGAAGAGGCCGGCGTCAATCTCGACCGGAGCACGGCGCTACGGACGCGCGCGCGCCGGCTCTACCTGCGGGCCTACCGCTACGGGATGCGCGGCCTCGAAGCAGGGTACCCGGGCATTGGGTCCGCCATCGCGGACGACCCGGCTGCGGCGCTGGTCCGGGTCAAGAAGCGCGACGTTCCGCTGCTCTACTGGACCGCGGCGGCGCACGGCCTGGCGATCTCGTCGTCGAAGGACGACCCGGAAATGATCGCGCAGCTGCCGGAAGTGGAGGCGCTGATCAGGCGCGCTTCCGAGCTCAACGAGGGCTGGAACGCCGGCGCGCTCGAAGAGTTCCTCATCAACGTGGAGAGTGCGCGCGCGGGTGTGAAGGCGGCCGACCAGCAGGCGCGCATGAAGACGCTGTTCGACCGCAGTGAGGCGCTCTCCGGAGGCAAGCGGGCCAGCCTCTATGTTAGCTACGCGGAGAAAGCCATGGTGCCCGCGCAGAACCAGACGCAGTTCAAGGCCCTGCTCGATAAGGCGCTGGCCATCGACGCCGATCGCGAGCCGCAGACGCGCCTGGCCACACTCATCGCACAGCGCCGCGCACGCTGGCTGCTGGGCCGCGCGGACGAACTGTTCCTCGAAGGCGACACTGCCAAATGAAAAAGATTTTGTTCTTCCTCCTCGCCGCGACCGTCATGGCGCCGGCGCAAACCGTGATCAAGATGGGCACGCTGGCGCCCGACGGCTCGCCCTGGCACCAGGTGCTGCAGCGCATCGGCGAACGCTGGCGCATCCTCTCGGGCGGCAAGGTGACGCTCAGGATTTACCCCGGCGGAGTGCTGGGCGACGAGCCCGACCTGGTGAAGAAGATGCGTATCGGCCAGATCCAGGCCGTGGCGCTCTCCGGCGTCGGCATGTCGGACATCGAGCCGGGCGTGATGTGCCTGCAGATCCCCATGATGTTCACCTCCTATGAGGAACTGGACTACGTGCGCGACCGCATCGCGCCGCGGCTGGAGAAGATGATCGACGCCCGCGGATTCCTGGTGCTGAACTGGGGCGATGCGGGCTGGGTGCATTTCTTCAGCAGCAAGCCGGTGTCGCGGCTCGATGATCTGAAGCAGATGAAGCTCTTCACGTGGGCCGGAGACAGCGACGCGATCGAACTCTACAAGGCGAACGGCTTCCGCCCGGTGCCGCTCGCGGCCACGGACATCCTGAGTGGGCTTCAGACCGGGCTGATCGACGCCGTGCCTACCACGCCGCTGTATGCGCTCCTCAACCAGTCCTTCGGCCTCGCGCGGAATATGTGCGACGTCAAATGGGCGCCGCTGGTGGGGGCGACGGTGGTCTCGAAGTCGGTCTGGGAGAAACTGCCCGCCGATCAACGCGGCCAGATGCTGAAGGCGGCGCAGGATGCGGGGCGGGACCTGCGCGACGGCATCCGGAAGATGGGCGACGACGCCGTCGTGGCCATGCAGAAACGCAAACTGAACGTGGTGCACGCCGACGCGGCCACCGTCGCCGACTGGCGCAGGCAGGCCGAAGGCATCTATCCGAAGATACGCGGCCGGGAAGTGCCCGCAGACCTGTTCGATGAGGTGAAGCGGCTGCGCGACGAGTACCGCAGCCGCGGCGGGGCGAAGTGACGGAAGGCCAGGTAGCGCGACTCAAGCGTCGACACGAATGTCGACGCGGCACGCTGAGAGCGTGCGCCACGGCGGTAGCGCGGGGGACCAGGTGAAGGCGCTGGCAATCAAGCTGGCGTGGGCCGAGGACGCCCTCGCCGTGACATTGCTCACCGCCATGTCGCTGCTGCCGGTGCTGGAATTGATCGCGCGCCAGTTCAGGCTGCCGTCCATTCCCGGCTCGGCCGTGTTCGTGCAGCACCTGACGCTGTGGGTGGCGTTCGTCGGCTCGACGGTGGCCGCGCGGTCAGATAGGCTGCTCGCCCTTTCCGCGAACACCCTGCTCCCGCCGCGCTGGCTGCCGCGCGTGCACGTATTCACGGCAACGGTGGCCGCGGCGGTCGCACTCGCGCTGGCCTGGGCGAGCCTTCAATTTGTTCTGGCGGAGCGCGAAGGCGGAACGATCCTGGCGCTGGGGATCGGCAAGTGGGTGGCCGAATCGATCATGCCGGTGGGATTCCTGGTGCTCGCTCTGCGCGCGGCCTGGAACGGCGCACCGAGCATGAGGCTCCGGACGCTGGCCGCGGCGGGCCTGCTTGTTCCGCTGGCCCTCGAGTTGACCGGTCCGGCCGGCGGGGCGCTGGTGTGGCCGTTGATCGGCGCGATCCTGGCGGCGGCGTTCCTGGGGCTTCCGATCTTCGCGACGCTGGGCGGCATCGCGCTGGTCCTTTTCTGGAACGAGGGCGTGCCCATCGCCGCCGTGCCGGTGGAGACGTACCGCCAGGTGGCTTCGCCGGTGTTGCCTTCGATCCCGCTGTTCACCTTCGCCGGTTACCTGCTGGCGGAAGGCGGCGCGAGCCAGCGACTGCTGCGGGTGTACGCCACGCTGCTCGGATGGCTGCCGGGCGGCCTGGCGGTGACGACGGCTGTGGCCTGCGCGGTGTTCACCTGGGCGGGTTCGGGCGTGACGATCCTTTCGCTGGGCGGCCTGCTGCTGCCGATGCTGGTGAAGGCCAAGTATCCCGAGCGCTTCTCCATCGGGCTCATCAATGCGTCGGGGTCTCTGGGGCTGCTCTTCCCGCCCAGCGTGCCGGTGATTCTCTACGGCATCTACGCGCAGGTCCCGATCGACTCGATGTTCATCGGCGGATTCCTGCCCGGCCTGATGATGGTCGTGATGGTATCGGCCTACGGCGTGTGGCAGTCGAGGCGGAGCCACGTGGAGCGCGAGCGGTTCTCCTGGCCCGAGGCGCGGCGCGCGATCTGGATCGCGAAGTGGGAGCTGGCGCTGCCGGCCATCGTGCTGGTGGGGCTGTTCGGCGGCTTCGGCACGCTGGTGGAGGCGGGCGCGATCACGGTGGTCTACTCGATCCTGACCGAAGTCTTCATCTACCGCGGGCTTTCGCTGAGGCGGGATTACCCCAGGGTGACGGTCGAATGCTCAGTGGTGATCGGCGCGGTGCTGCTGGTGATCGGGGTGGCGATGGGGTTCACCAACTACCTTGTGGACGCGCAGGTGCCGGGGATGTTGATCGCGTGGGTGCAGGCGCACGTCCATTCGAAGTACGTCTTCCTGCTGCTGCTGAACGTCTTTCTGCTGCTGAAGGGATCGTTCATGGACGTGTTCTCGGCCATCATCGTGGTGGTACCGCTGATCAAGCCGCTGGCGGCGAACTTCGGCATCGACCCGGTGCAGCTCGGGATCATCTTC
The DNA here is from genome assembly GCA_964493965.1 of uncultured Solibacteraceae bacterium. GTDB lineage: Bacteria > Acidobacteriota > Terriglobia > Bryobacterales > Bryobacteraceae > DASWZN01. Next base: position 18,434 of record CAZBQQ010000028.1, on the reverse strand, counting down.
CTGGCCAATGGCGAGCTCGGCTACCTGACGCCGCCCGTGGGGATGAACCTGTGCTTCTCGGCGGTGCGCTTCAAGCAGACCATGACCAGCGTCTACCGCTCCACGTTGCCGTTCTACCTGATCCTGCTCGTGGGCGTGCTGCTCATCACGTATGTGCCGTGGTTCACAACGTGGCCGCTGCAGTTGCTGGGCAAGTAGGGGGCCCGAAATCACCGCAGTTCGATGAACCGGTCACCCTGGTCGAATCGTTCCAGAATCCTCGGCCATTGCTTCCTGAACACCGTAAGCAGGAACGCTCGGCGGCAATTGCCGAGCCGCACCCACAGCAGCCGGGCTGAAGGCGTCTTTGAGTACAGAGATACGAAGTCGTCATCCTTGGAGATAAGGACGAAATCGTTCTCAGACGCATAACTCCAGACGTCTGCGTCGGCCGCGTCTCTCAATCCGATATCCGCAACGTGCCGTGCTTCAACGCCGAGGTCTTCGGAGATGAAACGGGCTAGCGCGGGAGGGAGCTGATTATCGACAAGGAATTTCACGCGGATAGAAGGACTGAGTGGTCAGTCTGACGAGCAGCGTACTCGATTGACGCAAGGATGTCCTCTCGCTCGAGATAAGGGTAGTCCTGTAAAATCTCCTCGAAGCTTGCCCCAGCGCCGAGCAATTCAAGGATGTCCGTGACCCGGATTCTCATGCCACGAATACACGGACGCCCGCCACACTGGGCGTCGTCTATCGAGATTCGATCGAGGCGAGTCTTCGTCATGGCAGCTATCGTAAACCAGTCTAGCGCTTTTGGGACTGGGGCTCCTGCATGGTCTTCTCCGAAACGCGCTGCCTACAGAACTTCACCAGATGGGCCAAGGCTTCTAGCTGAGCTCTCCTCGCCTTTGCCCGAACACACGCCACACCTGTGCCCTACCCACACCGCCCGTGCCGGATAGCGTAGCTTAGAAGTAGCTATGCCGAAACATGAGACGGCGACACTGGGCGGGGGCTGCTTCTGGTGCCTGGAGGCGGTCTATCAGCAGTTGAACGGGGTGGTCGCGGTGGACTCGGGCTACTCCGGCGGGCGCGTGACGAATCCCAGTTACAGCGATGTCTGCACTGGGAAGACCGGGCACATCGAGGTGGTCCAGGTGACCTTCGATCCGGAGGTGCTGAGCTACCGGGAACTGCTCGAGGTCTTCTTTGCGATCCACGACCCGACCAGCCGGGATCGCCAGGGCGAGGACGCTGGGGAGCAGTACCGCTCCGTGATCTTTACCCACTCGGACCAGCAGCGGGAGACGGCCGAGGCGGTCATCCGCGAACTGAATGCCGCGGGCTCGCCGGGCAAGCCCATCGTTACCGAGGTGCGCCCGGCGGCCACGTTCTACCCGGCCGAGGAATACCACCGCGAGTATTTCCTCAAGAACCCCGGGCAGGCCTACTGCGCCTACGTGGTGTCGCCCAAGGTGCGCAAGTTCCGCGAGAAGTTCGCGTCGAAGCTGCGGCGCGGCCTGGCCAGCGCGTGAGGGCTAGCGCACGTCGAAGCTGACCGGGGGCACCGCGGTGCGCGCATCGGGATTGTAGTAATCGTACAGCGACGACGGCGCGGTCATGGCGCGCATCGCGAAGCGCGGCCGGAAGTTGAAGCTGAACTTCGTCTCGCCCGCGCGGGGCCACAGGTAGACGACCACGCGGTCCGGCAGGATGTCGTAGCGGGTGAGCGCATAGCTGGACTCCGTCAGTGCTCTTTCAAGAGACTGGCGGTCCACGTCGGCGCCAGGCGGCAGGCCGATCTCGCCGAGCAGCATGCCGTACCCACGGAAACCGACGCGCTCGACTGCGACCTGGCAAGTGACGACGTCGTTCTGGGCCACGGCCGTCTTGTCGAAAGCGACCGTCAGCCGTAGCGCACCTTCCTGGGCTTCAGGCTTGTGCGGCCAGGGCACGTACCAGGTGGCGACGAGTTGAGCCTGCGCAGGCGTTCCAGCGTGGGCTCGATGCAGCGACACCACGTTCTCGCCGGCGCGAAGCTCGCGCGAGAGGTCGATGCGGACGGGCGGCGCGATCTCCATCGGGCCCGGCAGAGACACGGTCTCGACCGGCCGATCGTTGACGCGGATCTCGGCCGGGCCGGGCTCTCCCGTGCCTAGAGCCGCGGTTGCCGCTTCGAGAATCGCGTCGAGCACACGGATGGTGGCCTGTGTCGAATACCAGACGCCGTAGCGGTCCTTGTTGCCGAGCAGGAAGAGCAGGGCGTGGGAGGCGAGGTCGTGGTCCTGCGGCTGTCTGGCGATCTGGAAAGCGCGCAGCGCCAGCGCGGTGGTTTCGAGCCGGCCGGCGGTGCCCCACCCGTAGAAGGGCGTGTTGGCCTCGAGATTCCAGTAGCTGAGGCCGCGCTCGCTGCGTGCCAGGCGGCGGAGAATGGCGAGCGCCTGCTGCGCCATCTCCTGCTCATCGGCGCGCTCGGCGGCAAGCGCGAAGGCGGCGACGAGGTAGGGCTCGTCCATCTGGGACACCCGCTTCGACAGGTATCCGAGCGCGGGCTCGAGCGCCGGTGCTTCGTCCAGGCCGGAGAGCGCGAGCGCGATCAGTGCGGTCTGTTGCGCGGTGCGGCCCGGGTCCTCGTGCTTGTCCCAGCTGAGAGCCAGCCAGGAGCCATCGGGGCGCTGGCTCTTCCTTAGGAAGCGCTCGGTGCGGTCGAGGAGTTCGTCCGGCACGGTCACGAATTCGCCGGCGTCATTGAGGAAGGTGAGGGCGTATGCCGTGAGGCTCAGGTCGGCTTCGCCGCGGCCCCAGTAGGTGAACCCGCCTCCCGGAGCCTCGTAGCCACGCAGCCGGTCGAAGCCTTGCTGGAGATAGCGGCGCGCCTTGGGCGCGAGCGGATGATCGTCGTGCCCGGCGCGTCTGAGGTACTTGAGCAGCAGCAGGCTCGGGTAGGTCGAAGAGATGGTCTGCTCGCCGCAGCCGTAGGGGCGTTCGAGGATCGCTTCGATGCTCTCGACGAGGTGCGAGATCAGGTTGGGATAGATGCGCAGCTCGGCGCGAGTGGAATCCGGGATCACGCCCGCGGGGACGGTGAGCTTGAGAGACGAAGCTTCGCCGAAGACGTCGTTGACGGTTGCGGCGAGCTGGTTGCCATCGGGATGAACGGTGACGGGCTTCTCGATGGCATCGCCGGCCTCGGCGCTGGTAGCGGTGATGCGCTGTTTGCCATCCGTGACGGCGGAGATGGCGCGCATGGGGAAGATCGCGTTGGCAGATGCGCCGGCGGCGATTCGGAACTGGCGCTCATGCGGGCCTTCGAGAGCGAACCAGGACTCCGGCTTGATCGTGGCGTCGACGGCCTGCGCGCGGTCGAGGTAGTTACGAATGGTGACCGGCAGTTGGATCTGGTCGCCCTGGGTGAGGATGCGGGGCGGGTTGTGATCCACGAAGAAAGGCTGGAAGGCGCGGATATCGGCAGTGGCCGTTCCGGTCTCGCCCTCGACCGTCGAGGCCATGACGGAGAGCTTCCAGGTGGTGATGTTGTCGGCGAGTTTGAAGCGGATCCGCGCGCGCCCATCCGGCCCGGTTTCAAGCAGCGGCTCCCAAAGCAGGGTTTCGGGGAAGTATTCGCGGAGGCGGGGGGTGGCGCGGGGGGAAGAGGGAGCCGCGAGTGTGGCGGACTTGGTTTGGGTCACAACGGCCGACGCCGAGACCACGGTCACCTCCATATTCGAGCCCTTGACCTGTAGCACGGCGTTGACCGTGGCCGTCTCGCCTGCGTTGACCGTCAGGCCCATAGTCAGATTGCTCATGAAACCCGGCGCCGTCATGTGGACTTCGTACGTGCCGGCCGGCAATGCCGCGAACGAATACACGCCATCGGTGTTGGTTACGGTGTCGAACTGGAGCGCCGGGCTACCATCTTTCGCCGTCAGGATGGCCGAGACCTTAGCGTTGGGGATCACTGCGCCCGAGGCGTCACGGATCACGCCCCCGATCGCGCCTTTGCCCGCCTCCGTGCCAGAGAGCACGCGGTTCGTCTCCTTGTCGGCGGTTTGCAGGCTTAGGGTGCTGGAAAACTCGGCGAGCGTGAAATCGTCTGCGGTGCCCACCAACCCGTCGGGCCCGGCACTCCGGAGCGAGATCAAAGAGATCTGGCTCGTTGCCGGGACCAGACTCTTCCGCACTTTGGGTTTCGAACCGTACTGGGCAGAGGCATAGAACTTTACGAGATTGGTGCGGGCGAACCGGTTATCGAACACAGCATAGAGCGGCCGTCCCCAGGGATCCTTGAGGGGGAAAAGGCCGGCGGAGCGCACCACGGCCGTCCATTCGGCGTCGTTTTTGGGAAACTGCTTCGAGGTGGCCAGCAGCGCGGAGAGCTTAGCGTTGCTGTCCTTAAAGTAGGGCCCTTCGACGCGTCCGGTCGTGAAGTCATCTCCAGTGCCGAACTTACGATCGGGTCCCGCGCTCAGGAACGACACTACGGCGTTGTCCCGCTGGATCCGGAACCTGAACCGGTAAGCGGTTCCCCAGGAATCGATGGCGTGATCGACGTCGATGCCGGCGGCTGCGACACGCGCGCGCGCCTCGGTCTCGGACGATGGGTACGCGGAGAGCTTCGCGAACACGCGCTCGAGGGCGTCGTGAAGTGGCTGGGCGTGCTCACGCTGGATCGCGCGAACCACGAACAGGGGCTCGGGAGCCGGGGCCGAGCCGGCCGCGAACACCAGGATCAGATCATTGGCACCTTGGGAATCGAACTCAATGCGGTAGGGCTTCCCCCAGGGATCGCGCAGAGCGGCGATGTCGATGCCCGCCGAACCGAGTACGCGCTGGAGTTCACTAGTGCTCCGCGGGAAGGTGTAGTCCCGCCTGTAAGCCGCGTCCAGCACCTTCTCGATACCGGCGAACTGGGCTTCGAAGAACCGGTGGAACTGCTTCTCGGGTCCGCCGGAGTAGGTTCCGGTGCTTTCTACCATCACGGCTGGGCTCGGATCGCACAAAAAGGCCTCCGCCACAAGGTCCAGACCTTCAGGGAAGGGCTTGCCGGGATCGAGCCGCGTGAGGTCGTCGAACTTGACGCCGCCGAGGCCCTGGGACGCGGATGACTCGTCCAGCAGGTCTCCCCAGGTTTGCCAGGCTCGGCCCGAACCGGCATCTGCGCGAGCCCTTTCGCCCACTGCCGCGTCCACCACGGCGACTCCAAACGCGCTCTCTGCGGCGCGGCCGCCGGGCGAGACGACGCTTACTGTAGCTGTGGCTTCCTCGCCCGGCCGGTACGAGCCCTGGGCAGGCTGGACGCCGACCCGCAGGCTGGTGTCGTGCGGAAACAGAACGCTCTTGCTTGCACTGAAAACCATGTCGTCGGCGGTCGCGACGCTCAACACGATCTCGCCGAGATACTCGGGACGCCACGGCAGGTCGACGGCCGCCTTTCCGTCTGCGAACGTCAGCCATTCAAGAGAGAGAAGCCGGCCTTCGCGGAACGCCGCCAGCGCCAACGGCGAATCCGGCTGGTTCGTTTCGACCTTCGCCCGAATCGGCTCGCCGGGATGATACAGGGTCTTGTCCGTGCGGATTGAGAACCAATCCTCCCTCGGATACCGCACGCCGTAAATGTGCTCCTTCCAGCGTCCGGTACGTCCATGACCGTCGTCTGCGACCACAAGGACATCGCTGTCGGGTTCGAACGAGAACCGGTCGATGCGCGCCACCCCATAGCGGTTTGTGGTTACCTCAATGGCGCCATTGACCTTGACCCGGCACACCGCGGGAGTGCCGTCAGCGTAAGACGTTGAGATGTAGTAGGGGCCCGGGGAACCGCCACGGAGCGTGAACGAGTTGATGGGATAGATGTGAATCGAGTCGCGTGTTACGCGCACATCGAAGCGACGTTCCTCGGTGCGACCGGTCGAAGGATCGCGCACGGAGGCGGCAAAGTGCAGATCCTTGAAGCGGGAGTCTTCGTTGTCTGCCAGGTCTTCGTGCGCGTCGGTCAGGCTGACCTTCGCCCGGAAATGGCCTGAGGCGTCGGCATTGCCTTCCTGCTCTTCGCCTTCCGCGATGTCCCACTTCTGGAGCTTGTAGTTCCAGGTGCGCTCGGTTTCTTCCACCACGCGGACGTGCCCGCGCGGAACCGGTTTGCCGAACAGGTAGTCGGCCTGGACCTCGATAGAGGCATCCTGCCCGGGAAGGTAGTATGCGCGGTCGGGCTTGGCCGTGACCGCGAACTCGGGCAGGTCGTAGCGACTGATCCTTACCGGAAGGGACGAGCGAACGTTGATAGTCTTATCGCCGCTTTCCCCCGTGACGGCGATCTCATAGTCTCCCAGGCGCACGTTGTCCGGGATCTGCCACTCGGAGGCTGTGACGCCAAACCGGTTCGTCACCAGGCTGGCCGAGAACACGGCGGTGTCCTCAGGATCCTTGATTTCGAGCTTGATCGGAAGCGAGGCCGCTGCCGGACCACTGGGGGCGAAACAGACCAGGCGAACGTGCAGCATTTGGCCTGGCTGATAGATCGGCTTGTCCGGCGTGATGTCGACCTTCGCCCAGCGATAGAAGGAGACGTTGGGCTCGGCCTTCTGGGTGAAGCCGCCGAGGCTGCCCTCGATCGTGAGAACGGCCTCGTCTTCGGGGCCGCCCGGCGGCGCGGGAAGCTCCAGCGCCACCAGTCCGCGCGCGTCTGTGGTGCCTTCTACGCTTTTGGCGGCGGTGTCGAAGCCGGCATGAATGGCCACGCCCGCGACGGGCCGCCCGGTCACGGGATGCACCGCGCTGACCAGGAAGCGATAGGCGTTGCCAGGGCCGACGCTGTAGCCGTAGATCACGTTGAGCTCGAACACGTAGTCGGCTATCTGGAAGAGCCCGAGAGTGCCGCTCTCATCGAGTCCATCGCTTCGTATCTGATAGCGCAGCCGTACCCACACGCCAGAAAGGGGAGGAAGCCCGAAGGGGATCGTCACGTCGCTTGAGCCGTTTGCGACGTCGCCGGCGTATTCACGCGCCGACGTCACCGCGCCCGCCGGGTTGAGCCATTCGAGCTTGGCGTGCACACGCGCCGGCGCCGCGCCCGCGTTCACGAACGGCAGAACAACAGCAGTTGCCCCATCCGTCAGAACAGCCTTGATGCCGGCGCTGTTGAGAAGCACAGCGGGACGATCCGCGGCAGCCACTAGGAGGGGGAAAAGAAGTGCAGGCAGGGTACGGCTGAACGTCATAATCCGCATGAGACTATCACCTCAACCGGTCGATTGGACGGTGAATTGTCGCGGCGGGTTTCAGATATCGGGAACTTTTTTACAGCAGCCGCGCCTGAAAGCCGTCGCCGGGGCACTGCGCCAGCTCGTAACCCCTTGCGGTGTTCGAAGCCGTGTCGTAGACAACGAAGGTGGACGGAACGTCGGTCGCACCGTCGGGGCCGAACTTTGCGCCCATGATGGGGCCGGGGTTGACCAGGAGCGCGCGGCCCTTGCGGACTATCTCGTAGACGTGGTTGTGGCCGAACGCCACCAGGTCGAACTCGCCGGAGAGGGCCAGCGGGCGGGCGATGTTGTCGTAATGCACGGCCGCCACCGATTTCCCGTCGAATTCGGCGCGGAAGAATTCAGCGTGGATGTGGATCTGCGGGTATTTCTGCGCATTCGCCGTGATGCGGAACAGGTCGGCGTCGTTGTTGCCGAAGACGATGTGAATGGGACCGGCGAAGGCGCGGCCGAGCTGGTGGATGATGAAGGGCGAACAGAGGTCGCCGCAGCAGATCAGAGCGTCGCAGGAGGCGACGGCTTCGAGCGCGGCCGCCAGCTTCCAGATGTTGTCGTGGATGTCGGAAAGAACCGCCAGGCGCATCTTGTCTTCAGGGTAACCCAGCCGGCCGGACCTGGAGGCGGGTCTGGAGACCCGCCGCAGGACTGGAGTCCTGCCCCACCCGGTCGGACTAGCGCGACGCCGCGGCGCCGCGGTCGGCCACCACCACCACCTCCATGTCGGAGGCCTTGCGCACGATTCGGTGGATCAGATTGCGTGCCAGGAACCAGCGCCAGCGGCCGTAGCGGGGGCGGGCCACGAAGATCCTGGTGATGTGCTGGAGGCGCGCGAAGTCCACCAGGGTGTTGGCCACGTCGGCCCCCTCCAGGGTGCGGGTCTCGATGTGCAGGTTGCGGGCGAAGTTCAGGAGGCGCTCCGTCTCGGCACGGCGATCGGCCGGCAGGCGGGCCAGTTCGCCCTCGCGGTAGACCACCACCGCGTAGCACTCCGCCTCGAGGTAGTCGGCAACGCGGCGGGCGCGGCGGATCAGGAGCGGCGTGGAGGAGTCGGCCGCGAGGTACACCAGGATCCGCGCGGGCGGGGCGGCGGGCCGTTCCGGGGCTCCCGCATGGTCGCCGTCGGGCGACTCGTCGAAGATAGGCGGCGTGACGTGCCGCACTTCGACCTCGTGGGCTGTCTCGCGCAAGGCCATCTCGCGCAGCGCCACCAGCGTGGATTCCTTAAAGAAATTCTCCAGCGCGCGGCGGGCCTTCTCCGGCGCGTAGACGGCGCCGCGCAGGAGCCGGTTGATGAGCGCCTGCGGCGTGGCGTCCACCATGACCACCTCGGCCGCTTCCTTGATGACCCAGTCGGGAACGGTCTCGCGCACGCGGATGCCGGTGAGGTGCCAGACCTGGTCGTTCAGGCTCTCGACGTGCTGGATGTTGACGGTGGTCAGCACGTCGATGCCGTGTTCGAGCAGCGCCAGCACGTCCTCCCAGCGCTTCTCGCGGCCGGAGCCGGGCACGTTGGTGTGGGCCAGTTCGTCCACCAGGCAAACGCGGGGTTCGCGGCGCAGGATGGCGTCCACGTCCATCTCTTCGAAGATGGCGCCGCGGTATTCCATCTGGCGGCGGGGGATTACCTCGAGGCCTTGCGATTTGAGGATGGTGTCGCTACGGCCGTGCGACTCGAAGTAGCCGACCACGATGTCCACGCCCGTGTGCGCCAACTCCTGCGCGTCCGCCAGCATCTGATAGGTCTTGCCGACGCCGGCGGCATAGCCGAGGTATACCTTCAGGCGGCCGCGGCGCTTCGGGGTGGGCTCGGGCATTGGTTCTCTCAGTGCGGAAACACGCGCAGGTCCATGCCTTCGGCGGCACAGATGAGACGGTCGATGGGGCCGCCCCGCAGCCGGTCCCACCAGCTATGCCGAAGGCTGTGGCCGATGAGGATCTGGGTGATTCGCTGCGAGCGTGCGTACTCGACGATGGTGGCGACGAAGTCCTCGCCGCCGAGCATTTCAATCTTGGCGCCGGCCTCGCGCGCCGCGGCAAGGTTGGCGTCGAGCGCCTCGCGGTCGCGCGGCGACAGTTCGGGCTGCTCGACGTAGGCGGCGTACAAATCGCCGTGGAAGCGCTCAGCCGAGCGCTTGGCGGCCGCGATCATCTGGCTGGCGTTGGTGCGCGGCGTGACGCAGACCAGGAAGCGCTCGTGCGCTCCCCAGAGCTGATCCATTCCCCTGGCTTCGAGGTAGGTTTCCAGCTGGCGGTCGACGATATCGGCGGTGAGGAGCAGGGCCAGCTCCCGTAACGACGAGAGGCGTTGGGCCACCTTCTCTTCCGAGCCACCGGTTTCGGCTGCGCGGCCGGCGACAGAGTCGGGCGACACGTCCACCACCACGATCTCGTCGGCGCCGTAGAGGAACGCCTTGGGAATGGTCTGCGTGACGTGCTTGCCGGTGATGACCTCGACCTTATCGCGCTCCTCTTCGATGTATTGCAGGTTCACCGACGCGATCACAGAGATGCCGGAATCGACCAGCTCCTGCACGTCCTGCCAGCGGTACGGGTGGCGGCTGGCGGGAGGGTTGTTGTAGGCCAGTCCATCGATGACGCACACGCGCGGACGGCGGCGGAGGATGGCATCGACGTCCACCACCGGGACGCCGTCGACGATCTTCGGCGGGATCACTTCGAGGCCGCTGAGCAACTCCTCCAGTTCGGGCGAGCGTTGCGGCTGCATGGCGCCCACCACCACGTCCTGGCCGCGTTCATGACGGCGGCGCGCCTCGTCGAGCATGCGGAACGACTTTCCCACACCGGAGGCGTAGCCGAGGAAAATCTTCAGCCGCTCGCGGCGGCTCCCCGGCGCTTCGGCCATGGCCTGGCGGAGCAACTGGTCCGGATCGGGTCGGGACTCGTCTTGAGACGGCACTCAATATGAGTGTACGCCAGAGCGCCGATATCGCAGCACCGAACCGCGACCGTGAGGGAGCGGAGATTCGCGAAGCGGCGCCGGTCCGCTTGCTGACGCGCGCGGTTCGGTGCTGGTCTCGCGAGCCGGACGAGAGGGCGGGACGCGGCCCACCGCCGCTGCCGGTGACATAATTGTTGGGTCCATGAACAGAGACAGCCTCCGCCGTTTCCTGCTTCCCTGTGCCGTCGCCACCTTGCTTGCGATCATTTTTCTCCAACTCGCGCTGATGGCGAGCAGGAACTCCGCCACCTGGGACGAGCCGGACCATATCTACTCCGCCTACATGCAGGCGAAGCATGGGGACTTCGGTCTCAATCCCGAGCACCCGCCGCTGATCAAGTCGCTTGGCGCCCTTCCCCTGCTCAACATGCAATTCAAGATGCCCCCGCTCCAGGGCCGCCCTTACCGGCTTGAAGAAGCGGTTGGGGGCAGGGAATTCCTGTTCGGCAATGACGCCAACGCGATCCTGTTCCGGGTTCGCATTGCGACTTCGTCGATCACGATCCTGCTGGCGCTGCTGGTGTTTCTGGCCGCGCGGGAAATGTTCGGCACAGGTGCCGGTCTCATTGCGCTCAGTCTCATTGCCTTCGATCCCACGCTGCTCGCTCATTCGGCGCTCATGACCACCGACGCTGGCGGCGCCTGCTTCCTGTTCGCCTCGATTTATGCGTTCTACCGCTATGCCGGCTCGCCATCCAAAACAAGGTTGGTACTGGTTGGGCTGGTGGCCGGGTTGGCTTTGGCTTCAAAGCACAGCAGTGTCCTGCTCTTTCCCATGTTGCTTTTGTTGAGCCTTGTCGAAGTAGTCTGGCCTCAGGCTCCGCAGCGCAGGCATCTTCTTCGATTCGCCGGCGCGCTCGTTGCCATCGTGCTTCTCTCTGTTGGCGTTCTCTGGGCGTCCTATGGCTTCCGTTACGCCGCCAGGATCGACGGACTGCAACTCAACCCGGCCGTTGGTGCGCAGTTCGCGCGCGTCCCCAGCCATGCCGCGGGAGTTGCGCTGGCTGCCGTAGCAAGGCTGCATCTGCTTCCGGAGTCCTATCTCTACGGCTTCGCCCACGTCCTGGTTCAGTCCAAGGCGTTCACCAGCTTCCTGCTGGGCACAATCTACCCGCACCCGGTCTGGTTCTATTTCCCCGTCGCCATGGTCATCAAGTCCAGCCTCACTTTCCTGATCCTGTTCGCGATCACCGGGTGGGCAATCGCAACGGGCAGACTCCGCGGCCGCCGCGAGATTCTCACCATGGCCCTGCCGGCCGCAATCTACATGGTCTTCGCCATGGCGGGAGGCATGAACATCGGCGTCCGCCACGTCCTGCCCGTCTATGTCTTCCTCTCGGTCCTGATTGCCGGTGCGGCCTGGACGCTCATCCAGAGAGATCGTCGCTGGCTCTACGCGGTCGTCGTGCTCCTGGTGTTCCAGGCTGTTTCGGTAGTGCACGCCTTTCCGGCCTACATCTCCTATGCCAACGAAGCGGCAGGTGGCCCTTCAGCCGTCCACAATCTGCTCAGCGACTCCAGTTCCGATTGGGGTCAGCAACTGAAGGCCGTGAAGCGCTACACAGACGAGCACGGTATCAGGAATTGCTGGTTTGCCTACTTCGGCCAGGGAGTGGTGGACTTCAGCTACTACGGCATTCCCTGCAAGCCGCTGATCACAGCCGATTCGCTTCACTTCGACGGCCCGCACGATGTGCCGCCGTCGATCGATGGCCCGGTGTTGATGAGCGCCGGTGTCCTCGCCGGCTTTGAGTTCGGCCCCGGCGCGCTGAATGCCTACGAACAGTTCAAGCAGTTCGAGCCCGCGGCTGTGATCGATTATGGCGTCTTCGTCTACCAGGGGCACTTCGACATTCCCCTCGCCGCCGCTCTGAGCCATGGGCAAAAAGCGGGCTTGCTGCTGGCGCGGCAGATGCTTCCGGAGGCCCTGGCGGAGGCACAGCAAGCCGAGGCCCTGGCACCCGATTCGGCCACCGTCAACGCCATCCTGGGCACAGCGCTCGACGCGAGCGGCCACCCGCGGGAAGCGCTCGCGTTCTACCGGAAAGCGCTGCTGCTGGCACAAACCGTCGAGCCGCGGTTCCGTCAGCCTCTGATCAAGGCAATGGAACAGCGGGTAGCCGGTCGACCCTAAAACGGTACGTCGTCGTCCGTGACGCCGCCGGCGTCGGGCGATTCCGCCGGGGCGGCGGACGGGGCGGCCGGAGTCGCGACCCGCTGCGGGCCCCGAGACGGTGCGGAGGTCTGCGGCGCCTCGCCACCTTCTCCACGGCCACTGAGCAGGATCACGTCGTCGGCCACCACCTCGGTGACATAGACCTTGCGGCCGTCCTTGTCGTCGTAGTTGCGCGTTTGCAGCCGGCCTTCGAGGTAGATCTGCTTCCCCTTGGTCAGGTAGGTGGACACACCTTCCTGACGCCACATGACGACGTTGTGCCAGTCGGTTTCCTCTTTCCACTCGCCGGTCTGCTGGTCTTTCCAGCGCCGGTTGGTGGCGACGGAGAAGATGGTCCGGGCGACGCCGCTGGGTGTGAACTTGGTTTCGGCATCCTTGCCCAAATGCCCGATCAAGATGACCTTGTTGACGCTTCTGGAAGCCATGATGCCTTGAAATGTATCACGTTTCGAAGCTCGTCGCTTGTCGCTTGTCGCCCGTCGCAACTGCCCGGGCGGCTCGACGGGCGGCGGGCGACCGCGCCGCGCGAAGATTGACAAAGCCCTCCTTGCGCCGGAGCCAACCTCAGATAGAATAGACACAGAACAGCTTCGGGCGAAGAGCGCGATGGGTGGCACCAGGGTAGACGTCCGGTTGGCAGGCTGCGCGATAGGTCTGCTGCTTGTTAACTGCTTGATTCTGAAAGCACAAACGGCACTTCCCGGGGAGGGTCCGGGCGGCGCTGCCAGGATGCTGCCCACCGATTGGTCGGTGCTCGAAACCCAGGAACCCCGCACCGACCTGCCCTGTTCTGTCGACCCGGTCAAGCCCGCCGTAGGCTTCGATCTCCGTTTCCACTCCGGCTATGAGGTGAGCGTCCCGCTCAAAGAGCTGGCCGGCGAGGAAAACCAGTTGACGATGATCTTTCGGGTGACTCCGGAGGGCAGGAAGGACCGCCGTTTCTACTTCTCCCAGCGTGTCCACGTACCGCCGATCTCGGAGGATGCGCCGGGCTCCGCGTACCTCGAGGGGCTGTTCGATCTGGGCGAGGGCCGGTACCACGTCGACTGGCTGATGCGGGACCGCTCGGACCGGGTCTGTTCGTCCTATTGGGACCTCGACGCGGAGCTGGCCGCCAAGGACAAGCCGCTGAATGTGATCCTGGCGCCGGGGACCGCGGACGCGGCCGAGACCGAGGAGTTCAAAGAGGAACCGCCGGTCAGCCGGGTGCTCGGCCAGCCGCCGCTCAAGGTCAAAGTGCTGGTCAACTTCGCGCCGCAACATGAACATTCCATTGCATTTCCACCCGAGGAAATCGCGACGCTGGTGTCCATCCTGCGGGGCATCGACCGCGAGCCGCTGATCGGCCGGTTCTCGCTGGTTGCATTCAACCTTCAGGAACAAAGGGTCTTATACAGCCAGTCCGACGGCCAGGGGATCGATTTTCCTTCCCTGGGGAAGGCGCTGCAGACCTTGAAGCTGGGCACGGTTGACTTAAAACGCCTGGAGAACAAGAATGGGGAAACGGATTTCCTCTCTAACCTCATCCAACAGGTAGTGGGGAAGGACGACCACCCGGACGCGCTGGTTTTCGCCGGCCCGAAGGCGCTCGTGGAAGAGAACGTCCCGCGAGATACGCTCAAAGGTGTAGGCGAGGTGGAGTATCCGGTCTTTTATTTGAATTTCAACCTGCACCCGCAGGACATGCCGTGGAGGGACGCGATAGGACGAGCGGTGAAATACTTTCGAGGTTACGAATTCACGATCACCAAGCCGAGAGACCTGGGGGCCGCCATGTCGGACATGGTTGCCAGGATCGTGAAGTTCCACGAAGTTCGGAAGGCCGCCAGCCTGGCGTCACATTAAAAATATGCGTAATCGTTGCTATGTTCTGATCCTGGCAGTTGTGGCTTTGCTGGTTCCCGCATTCGCGCAGCAGGCCGAGCGGCTGGCGCCCTTCGTGCCTTCGCCGCAGACCGTGGTAGAGCGGATGCTCGAAATCGCGGACCTGAAGCCGGGCGAGACCGTCTACGACCTGGGCTGCGGGGATGGCCGCATCCTCTTTACGGCGGCGCGCGAGTTCCGCGCCAAGGCCGTGGGCGTGGAGTTGTCGGACCCGCTGGTCAAGCAAGGCCGCGATCAGGCCAAGAGGCTGGGACTGGAGAACCGGGTATCGATCGTCCAGGGCGACCTGCTGAAGGCGGACCTGCGGCCCGCCGATGTGGTCACCGTCTACCTGCTCACCGAGGCCAATGACCAGTTGAAGCCTCTGTTCGAAAGATCGCTCCACCCTGGCGCGCGCGTGGTGTCGCACGACTTCAAGATTCGTGGATGGAAGCCGGACCGTGTGGACGAAGTCGTGGTCTCCGGCCGGGCCCACAAGATCTACGAATACATCATGCCGCCGCACAAGAGCTAAGCCTGCGGCCAGTGGCCTGTGGGTTCCTTATCGCTTCAGCCAGCTTCGCAGCCGGGACTAATTGCGGTGCGAAGCCGTCGAAAACCGAAGGGATCCACAGGCCACGCCACAAGCCACCAGGCCACCTGCTATGCTGATGTCCAAACGGACGCATGATTCCACTACGGGACACCCAGCGTAGTTATTCGACCCCCGTCGTCACCATCCTGCTCATCGCGGTGAACGCCGTCGTGTTCCTTTTCGAGCTGTCGCTCGACCCGTGGTCGCGCAATCAGCTGATGGCGACCTACGGCCTGGTGCCGGCGCGGCTTCACCTGGTGTCGTTCCTGACCTCGATGTTTCTGCACGGTGGCTGGCTGCACATCATCGGGAACATGTGGTTCCTGTGGATCTTCGGAGACAACATCGAGGACATCCTGGGCCACCTGCAGTACCTGGTGTTCTATCTCGTGTGCGGGTTCGCGGCGGCAGCCACGCAGGTTGCCCTGAGCCCGGATTCGTGGGTTCCCACCATTGGCGCCAGCGGCGCCATCGCCGGCGTGATGGGGGCGTACCTGATCAAGCTTCCGCACGCGCGCATTCGGGCGCTGGTCTTCATCTTCATCCTGTTCACGACGGTGGAACTGCCGGCGGCGTGGTTTCTGCTGTACTGGTTCGTCCTGCAGATCTTCAGCGGCGCGGGCGCGCTCGAAAACGCGCGCGCGAACCAGGGAGTGGCGTGGTTCGCGCATGTGGGCGGGTTCATCGCCGGGATCGTTCTGGCGAAGATCCTGCCTGCGTCGCAGCCCTACCGGGGGCGCACGGAGATCCACTGGTGATGGCGGGCGAAGGCGCCGTTTCCGAACTGGACGTTCTGGCCATCGCAGCCCACCCCGACGACGTCGAACAGACCTGCGGCGGAACGCTGATCCGCGCGGGAGAGGCCGGATACCGCACCGGAGTGCTCGATCTGACCGCGGCCGATATGGGCACGCGCGGCACTCCCCAGCTGCGCCTTCAGGAGGCCGAGGTGGCCGCCCGGCACATGCTGCTGGCCTGGCGCGGCAACCTGGGAATGCCCGACGCGCGCCTGGAGAACACGCTGGCGGCGCGCCTCTCGGTGGCCGCGGAGATCCGGCGCCTCAAGCCGCGGGTGGTGATCCTTCCCTACTGGCAGGCGCGGCACCCCGACCACACCAGGACCGGCGAAATCGGCTTCGAGGCCTGTTTCCTGGCGGGACTCCGCAAACTCGACCCGTACTCCGAGCCGCACCGGCCGTTCAAGATCCTCTACGCATCGCTCTACGCCAACGTCACGCCCTCCTTCGTGGTCGATATCTCGGCCCAGTTCGATCGCCGCATGGAGGCGCTGCTCGCCTACCAGTCGCAGTACGGAGCTGGCGGCGCGGCCAGCGACGTCTTTCCCGACCCGGCAGAGATCCGCGAGCGGCTGGCCGCCGTGGCGCGCTTCTACGGCAACCTGATCGGGGTCCGCTACGGGGAGCCCTTCGTGGTCAAAGAGACGATGCAAGTGGACGACGTTGTGGCCCTGGGCGTCCGAAGCCTGTAGGAAGCAGCCTTCAGCTATCAGCTGTCAGCCATCAGCTAAAGAACGCTGCCATCCTCTAAAGTGCCCCTCCGTCCGCGCCGATATACGGGGTAACCCGCCGACCGGGTTCTGCGATGGAACAAGTAGCGACCGTAACGAGGGAACTGGCACGCGCGCTCGACGCGCATCGAGCCTGGCTCGAAGGACACGCCGACGGCGCGCGCCTGGATCTGTCCGGCACCAATCTCAACGGCATCGATTTTCACGGCCGCGAATTGCGCGGGGCGCTGATGAAAGCGACCTGTCTGGCGGGAGCGAACCTCGAGGGCGCCATCCTGACCAGCACCGTCCTCAACGGAACGGACCTGCGCGAGGCGCGGCTGGCGGAAGCCGATCTGACCGGAGCCGAGCTGAAGGATACCAACTTCGACCGCGCCGATCTCTCGCGGGCGAATTTCTCGGAGACCAACCTGCTCACCAGCTCGTTTCAGGGAACCAACCTGTCCGCGGCGCGGTTTCTGGACGCGCGCATCAATCAATGCAACTTCGGAAAGGCGATTCTGAAGGCTACGGTTCTCCAGCACGCCCGGCTGTTCGACTGCGACCTCGGTGAGACGAATCTGGAGGGCGGGCTGTTCAACCACGCCCGCGTGCGGATCTGCCGGTTCAAGGAAGCCAAAGGCGAGGGGGCCATCTTCAGCTACGCCTCCATCGAGAACTCGGACTTCCGCAAAGCCCAGCTCATCAAGAGCAAGTTCGTGAAGGCAAGCGTGGTCGGCGGCACGTTTGCCTGGGCGGCGCTGGCCCATTGCGATTTTCGCGAGAGTACGGTGCGCGGCACGGAGTTCAACGCCGCGGTGCTCTATGGCGCGCGGTTCGGCTTGGCGACCTTGGCAGGCACCGATTTTCGCGGCGCAAACCTGGCCGGCGCGCGGGAATTGACTTCACAGCAGATGGCAAAGGCCTGGACGGGACAGGACACCATCCTGCCCAGCGGACAACGCGGAGTCTATCTGAAAGGCTCGGGAGCGGAGCGGCCGGCCCTTTCGAACTTCAGTTGCAGGTCTGACGGCGACGCTCAGCAATCGGATCCCGGCGCCTGACGACGGTCAGCCAGGTGGACCGGGCGGCCGCCGCAAACGAGAGGCACACCCTGCGCAATCTCTTCCAGCCTGAGGTAGCCGAGCGCGACAATCCGCCCGCGCGCGGGCGACCAGGCCGCCGATGTGATCGCCCCAAGCGCCTTGCCGTCCGCGGTGATGACGGCCCCGGCCTCGGGCGGCGTATCCCCTTCGATCTCGAGCGGCACCAGGAAGCGGTGGACGCCGCCCCGGGCTCGGACGCGCTCCACGATCTCCTGGCCGATATAGCATCCCTTGCTGAAGTGCAGGGCGCCAAGCAGCTGCGTTTCGTGAGGCAGGTACTGATCGGTGATGTCCTCGCCGTAGCGCGGGTGGCCGAGTTCGAGGCGCACCACGCGCGCATCCTGCTCCGAGGCGCGCACCGCGCCCGCCGCCTCGATCTCGCGGATCAGAGCCTCACCATCGGCCGCCGGAGCCACGATCGAGAAGCCGGGCTGGCCCGTGACACTGGATCGGATGACGAGCCGGTCTCCCCAGGCTATGTGCGAATAGGGCGCGGCGGGCAGCGCGAGGCCCAATCGCGATTCCACACCCGCCGCTGCCGGACCTTCGATGCCGACAGCCACCGTTTCCGCGGTGGTGTCTTCGAGCGAAACATCGTCGGCGATGATGTATTTGTCCAGGTGAGCGTAGAGGCTCTCCCGTGTTTCCGGTTCGGTCGCGATGAGCAGCGCGTCGGGCAGCGCGAGGATCACGGCGTCGGCCAGGATCCGGCCCTGCGGGTTCAGGAAAAACGCGTAGCAGCCCTCGCCGGAGCGGAGCTGCTCGATGTGGTTGGAGCACATGGCATGCAGCAGGCGGACCCTGTCCTCGCCCACCGCCCGGATGCGGCCGCGGGCGGAAAGGTCGAGCCAGCCGGAGCCTTCGCGAAGAGCCTGGTAGCCAGTCATAGTAGCGCGTCCCCCTGACCCTGTGAAGCTGTTCCTTGCCCTGTGGGGCAGGCTGGCAGCCTGCGGCGGGTTGTCAACCCGCCCTCAGCGCCGGTTG
>CAZBQQ010000027.1:15403-46799 GCA_964493965.1 uncultured Solibacteraceae bacterium | reverse complement strand
GATCTTCGCACACGGTGGGACAGGGGGACAGGAGAACGGCGGCAGGAGACAGGAGTCAGGAGTCAGGAGACAGGAGAAAGGAGAAAGGAGGCAGGGGACCACCGGGAAGGGCGGGGGAGGATCGGGTTAACATAGCAAGTTAGGCTTCGTTTTCGCGCGCGTCGCGGAGGGGGCCGGAACGAAAAGGGGAGGATCCGTGCCTAGAGCTAAAATCAGCGCCCTCGGTTGCTACGTGCCGCCGCGGGTGCTGACCAACTTCGATCTCGAGAAGCTGGTCGCGACCAACAATCAGTGGATTCTGGAGCGGACCGGCATCGTGGAGCGGCACATCGCCGCGCCCGAGGTGGCGACTTCGGACATGGCGGTCGAAGCGGCACAGATCGCCCTGGCCGAACGCGGCATCCCGGCCACCGATCTGGATGCCATTCTGGTGTGCACGGTCACTCCCGACATGCTGTTCCCGTCCACCGCCTGCCTGGTGCAACACCGGTTGGGAGCCAAAGGCGCGTGGGGTTTCGACCTCATCGCGGCCTGCTCGAGCTTCCTGTATGGGCTGACGACGGCGGCCCACCTAGTGGCCGCGGGAACGCATCGCAAGGTGCTGGTGGTCGGCGCCGACACCATGTCGCGGATCATCGACTATACGGACCGCTCCACCTGCATTCTTTTCGGTGACGGCGCGGGCGCATTCGTGGTGGAGCCGTCCGAAGACGATTCGCTGGGGTTCATCGACTTCATGAACGAGATCGACGGCTCTGGCGGCCCGTTCCTCAACATGCCCGCGGGGGGCAGCCGGCTGCCCGCTTCCATCGAGACGGTCGAGAAGCGGCAGCACTTCGTTCACCAGGAAGGCCAGCAGGTGTTCAAGTTCGCCGTGCGCCGCATGTACGAAGTCTGCCGCGACCTGCTCGCCAGAAACAACGTCAGCGCCAACGACATCGCGGTGCTGATTCCGCACCAGGCCAACCGCCGCATCATCACGGCCTGCGCCGAGCGGCTGGGCATCGATTGCGAGAAGGTCATCATCAACATCGACCGCTACGGCAACACCACCTCGGCCACGCTGCCGCTGGCGACGCGTGATGCGATCCTGTCGGGCAAGGTCAAGAAGGGCGATCTGGTGCTGTTTGCGGCCGTCGGCGCGGGATACACCGTGGGCGCCAATCTTTGGCGGTGGGCTTACTAGGAAAGAACAAAGACGTGTCCCCATGAGTGGGGACACGGCACGCTAAGAGCGTGCGCCACGGCGCTCCGGCGCGCATCCCGGACTCATAAACTAAGAGTAGAGACTATCGCGCCTTCGCGAGGGCGAATTGTGCCCGCAGAGGGATTGAGCCCGGAGGAACAAAGTGAAGCTCCTGAATGTGACGCCCGTTGCTGCCGTGTTCGTGCTCCTGGCCGCGTCGCCACACGTTCTGGCGCAGAGCGCGTATACGTGGCAGCAGATTCGCGATAAGTTCGAAGCGGCCAACCCGACTTTGCAGGCGGCGCGGATCGGCATCGACGAATCGCGGGCCGATGAGGTCACGGCGTATCTGCGCCCGAATCCCACCATCACCGCCGGCCTCGACCAGATCGACCCGTTCACCTCAAATCCCTATCGCCCCTTCGCCTTCGCGTTTCCGTTCTTCTCGGGGAGCTACCTGTACGAGCGCGAGCACAAGCGCGAACTGCGGCGCGCGAGCGCGCAGGGAGCGACGGCAATCGCGCAGTCGCAACTGGCGGATCAGGAGCGGACTCTTCTGTTCACACTGCGGAATGCGTTCGTTCAGACGCTCCAGGCCAAGGCGATTCTGGCGCTGGCTAACGACAACCTCGGTTACTACGACAAGCTGCTGGAGGTGAGCCGGGACCGCTACAGGGCGGGCGACATCGCGCAGGTGGATCTGGACCGCCTGGAATTGCAGCGCGTGCAGTACGAATCCGACGTCGAGACCGCGAAGGTCAATGTCCGGACGGCGAAGATCCAATTACTGACATTGCTGAACGACCGGACGCCGGTCGAGAAGTTCGATGTCACGGGGCCGTTCGATTTTGCGGACCAGATCCTTGTTCTCGACGAGTTTCGCAAAGCGGCGCTCGACGCCAGGCCCGATCTGAAGGCCGCGATGCAGTCGGTCGAAAAGGCCAAGACCGACCACCGGCTGGCCGTGGCCAACGGCTCCACCGATCCGACCTTCGGCATGGACCTGGCCCGCAATCCGCCCATTCCGGTTTACCTCGGCATCAACGTATCGATTCCGCTGCGCATCTTCGACCGCAACCAGGGAGAGAAGCTGCGCACACAGCTCGACATCGACCGCAACCGGAGGCTCGAAAGCGTGGCCGAGGCGCAGGTTTTCAGCGACGTCGATTCGGCCTACGCGACGCTCGAGAGCAACGTCGCGCTGCTGCGCCCTTACAAGGCCAAGTACCTGGACCAGGCGGTGAGAATCCGGGAAACCATCACCTTCTCGTATCAGCGCGGCGGAGCGTCGCTGCTCGATTTTCTTCAGGCGCAGCAGGACTACCGGGGCGTGCAGGTGAGTTACCTGAACCTGGTTGGAGCGTATCTGAGCGCCGCCAATCAGCTCAACCTGGCGGTGGGCCGCGAAGTGATCCCGTGAATCGTGGGCCGTCCGCTTCCTGACGGTCGCGGTTCGGTGCTGTCAGCTTGCTTCGAGCGCCGCCAGCGCGCGGCGGCAGACTTCCGCGTGGCGGGCTTTCTTGTCGCGGCGCAGACGCTTGTGTGTTTCTTCGTCGAGCGGGGGCAGCAGGTCGAAGGTGATGTTGGCGGGCTGGTAGCCGCGGGCGTCCGCTCCCGAGACGTAGCGGCAGAGCGAGCCGAGCGCGGTCTCGAAGGGGAAGGGCCGCGGTTCGCCGCCGCACGCCAGGGCCGATGCGTGGCGGCCCGCCATCAGCCCGGTGGCGATCGATTCGACGTAGCCCTCGACGCCCGAGATCTGGCCGGCGAAGAAGATGCGCGGATCGCGCTTCAACTGCAGCGTGGGGGTGAGCAGCGCCGGCGCGTTGATGTAGGTGTTGCGATGCACCTGGCCGAAGCGCAGGAACTCGGCATTCGCCAGCCCCGGAATCATCCGCATCACGCGCGCCTGATCCCCGTACCGCATGTGGTTCTGGAAGCCCACCAGGTTGTAGCTGGCCGCGCGCAGGTCTTCCTGGCGCAGTTGCACCACGGCGTAGGGACGGTGGCCGGTGCGCGGGTCGGTGAGCCCCATCGGCTTCATGGGGCCGAAGCGCAGGGTTTCGCGGCCGCGCCGCGCGAGCTCTTCGATGGGCAGGCAGGCTTCGAAATACGGAACGTCCTCCGGAACGTGCCCCTCGAAGGTATCGGCGGCGGCGAGAGCATCGACGAACCGCTCGTACTCGTCGCGGTCGAAGGGGCAATTCAGATAGTCGTCGGTGCCGTCGAGCGACTTGCCGTAGCGCGAGGCGCGAAAGGCCACGGAGGTGTCTACCGAATCGGCCTCCACGATGGGGCTGATGGCGTCGTAGAAATAGAGGCGCTCGGAACCGGTGAGCGTGGCGATCTGGGCGGCCAGCGCGTCGCTGGTGAGGGGCCCGGTGGCGATCACGACGATCCCCTCGGGGATGGCGGTCACTTCCTCGCGGCGCAGTTCGATGTTCGGCTCGGCGGCGATCGCCGCGGTCACGGCTTCGGCGAAGCGGTCGCGATCCACGGTCAGCGCGTGGCCGGCGGGGACGCGCGCTTCGGCGGCCAGCCTGAGCAGAAGCGATCCCGTGCGGCGCAATTCCTCCTTGAGCAGCCAGGGCGCGGAGCCCTCCTGCTCGGTCTTGAGGGAATTGCTGCAGACCAGTTCGGCCAGGCGGTCGGTCTTGTGCGCGGGCGTCGGGCGGGCCGGCCGCATCTCGTAGAGGACGGCGCGGCAGCCCGCCCGCGCGGCTTGCCAGGTGGCTTCCGATCCCGCGAGGCCTCCGCCGATGATGTGAACGGTCTCAGTCAAGGTCTACTGAGACATTGTAGCGGGCGGCGGTCTGCGGGCGTCTACGCGCCCTTGGCCCGCTGCGCCATCTTTGCCATCTCGATCGCGCCGCGCCGCTGCATCTCTTCGGGGCTGACGTCTTCCTTGTGCATCGCCAGGGCCCAGACGTGGCCGAACGGGTCGGCGAGGTGGCCTGTGCGGTCGCCCCAGAACTGGTCTTTGAGCGGGAACTTGACGGTGGCGCCGGCCTTGACTGCCTGGTCGAACAGCGAGTCGACGTCCTCGGTATAGATGTAGAAAGTCGTCGTCGTGCCGCCGAGCGTTTGCGGCGCCCGGGTGGGGCCGAACGAAAACTCGTCCGACAGCATGAACTTCGAATCGCCGATTTTCATCTCCGCATGGGCGATCTTGCCGTCCGGACTGGGGAAGCGCCCGACCTCGACGGCGCCGAAAGCGGTCTTGTAGAAATCGATCGCTCGTGCGGCGTCGTTCACCACGATGGACGGGGTGAGCGTGTGGTAGCCTTCGGGAATTGCCTTTACCTGTTTAGCCATGGTTGCCCTCCTGAGTGGACTCCTCTTCCCCCGGTATAGCACAGGCAACCCCGAACACCCAAAAAAAGGCTCTGGCCACGAATGAACACGAATGCACACGAATAAGAAACACCAAGAAGGAGCTTTGTTCTATTCGTGTTGATTCGTGTTCATTCGTGGCCAGTCGTTTTGGCTCTTTACTCCCGCGGCGTGAACTTGAAGCCCGAGAGACGGACTTCGTCCTTGCCTTCGATCAGGACGCCGAAGCCGGTCTGCGCGAAGTTGATGTCGGGGGCGGACCAGGAATCGAGGACGTTCCACTTATTGTTCTCGAGCAGGCGGGTGACCACCAGGCCGGGTCCGACGTCCACGCGAAGAGTGGCCACCAGCTCTTTGGTTCCCAGGAACCGGTTCACTTTGAAAAGCTCGTTCCGTTTCCCGTTCACCACCTGGATGCGGTGGAACGAGTCTTTGTCCAGACGGAACAGCACGTAGTTTTTCGGATCGGTGTAGCCGGCGATCCATTGCAGGGTCTTGCCGCGGATCAGGCCGCCCGATGCCGCCAGCAGCGTGAGATCGTAGGTTCCCGGCTTGCCC
This sequence comes from uncultured Solibacteraceae bacterium, assembly GCA_964493965.1. Classification (GTDB taxonomy): domain Bacteria; phylum Acidobacteriota; class Terriglobia; order Bryobacterales; family Bryobacteraceae; genus DASWZN01. Next base: position 41,725 of record CAZBQQ010000027.1, on the reverse strand, counting down.
GCGGGATGGCAGAGGACCGGGCCGCCGCCCTGGCGGACCCACCAGCCTTCGTCCTGCTGCCAGGCCTCCGGATGTTCCCAGGCTTCCATGCCCATGGGCGCGGCCTTGTGCTGCTCGCGTTGCAGCGCCAAGGTAACCGTGGCAAGCTGCCCGCCGGTGACCTGCACCTGCTGGCTGCGGTCCACGTAACCCGCCGCATGCGCGGTCACCGTGTACGAGCCTTCCTCCAGCTCTATGGGGTTGTTGGTGAGCGCCTGAGGCGCGCGGCCGTTCCCGGCCACCGTGACCGCGGCGAGGGCGGGCGTCACCGCTACCCGGAGCGTGCCGGTGCCGCCTTGCAGCGTTACGTCGCTGTCGGCGATGCTCAGCGCCTGGCCGGCCGTGAACGTACGCCGGATGGGCCGCGACGACTGCCGGCCCTTGCGTATCTCGATGGCGTGCTCGCCGGGGCTGAGGTTCGACACCTGGAACGTGCCGTCGGCCAGGACCGTGCCCACCACCTGACGATCGACCAGGACCTCCGCGCCGGGCGTTCCCTGCAGCGTCATGCGCGCCGTGGTCGGCAGCGCGACCAGGTTGAACACCACCTTCTTCTCGTCGCCCTTGGCGATCTGAACGGTCTGCTCGGGAGCATCCCCAAAGCCGGGCTTCGCCACGCGGATGTGGTATTCCTTCGGAGCGCGCTGGAGGCGCAACTGGCCTCCGCGCGAAGTCTGGTTGCGAGCCTTCTTGCCGTCCACGAAGACGTCCACTCCGTCCTCGCCCGCCAGCACCACGATGGTGCCGATGTTCTGGTCGGACTGGAAGAAGGCCGAGAGTTCCGGCGCCGCGCCCATCTGGATCACGCGTTTGACCTGCGTCTGCCCGCTGACGATCCCGATCTCGTGGGTGCCCTGCGACAGGTTCGTAAGCTGCAGGCCTCCGGGCGCGGCATCTCCCGCCGGCGCGCCATCCACCAGGACTTTGGCCGATGGGAGCGTGGTGTACACACGCGCCTGCCCATTGAACGCGCTCACCACCAGTGCGCTGGTGCTGTTCACCGTGGGAGGCGCGCCGAGTTGCGGCACGGCTCCGGGGACCAGTTCGAAATCCACCTCGGCCTGCCCCAGACGGCTGAGGAGCTTCAGGGTGTGTTTGCCCGGGGTGACGGCGTCGAAGGTCACCAATCCGTCCTGGGCCGGGCGCGGGTCAAGGGCGTCCAGCGCAACCTTGGCATCGCTGAAGTCGGTGACCAGCCGCACGGTCTGCGGCAGCGGTTGCAGCGTCAGCTCGATCGGCGCGGCCGTGCCCGCCTTCAGTTGCGCGGCGGCCGAAGCCGGCTGATAGCCGTCCAACAGCGCATCGATCTGGTAGGAGCCCGGCTTGTCTTCCAGGTCGAAGTTCGACGTGCCGCGGATCCTGCCGTTCACGCGAATGGTCGCTCCGGGTGGAATGGTGCGCACCTGGATCCGCGCCATCGCAACGGGAGGCGGCGCCTTCTTGAAAAGCTTGGGGACAACCACAGCCAGCGCCGCCAGCACCAGGAGCACGGCCAGCGCGCCGGCGCCCGCGAGGATCGCTTTGCGGTTCAGCGGCGGCTTGACTGGAGGCGGCGGTGGCGGGGGCACTCGGCTTGCCGGAAAGCCCGGCGCCGGTGCGGTCACGACAGGCACGGGAGGCGGCGGAGGCGGAGGCAGGTTGGGAATTCTGAACACCGCGCTGGCGGGCGGCGGCGGGCCATCCATCGGCGGCGCCGTGGCCACGGTCGGTATATTGCCCCCAGGGAGGGGCGGAGGAGGCGGCGGCGGAGCCACCGGCATCTGGGAGGTCGGCATGTCCTCGAACGGCCGCGGGGTGGAGGGCACCAGGCTGGTTGCCGTCGCCTCGAGCGAGGCGGCTTTCAATCCCGCCAGGCGCTGCTCCAACCCACGCACGATCTGCTCGAACTCCACGTCGTTGGGGTGGCTGGATCCCACCGCCCGCACTCTTGCGAGCGCCTCGCTCACCTCGGCCGCCTCAGTTGCTCTGGCGGCGTCCTCCTCGATTTGGTGCAACTCCTCCAGGTCCGCGGGCCGTGCCTTGGCGCGGCGCGCGTCGCCCGATTCCTTTGCCAGGATGTCGCGCAACTGCGCCAGGCGCGGGTCGAGCGGGTAAGCCGCGAGGCACTTCTCGGCTTCCGCCAGCGCGCTCTCCAAGTCGCCGGAGGCACGGAACTGGCGCGCCTGCGTGAAGCAGTTGTTGACGGCCTCGTCGCGCTTGCAATCCTGGGCGATGATGCGCAGGTTCTTGGCCAGCAGGTGCGACGGGTCGATGGCCAGGGCCTGCTGGATCAGAGGCTCGGCCTCCCTCCAGTCGGTGTCCACCACCGCCTTCGCGCGCTCCACCAGCGCCTCGACGATCGCCGACTTGATGCTCTGGCTGCGCGGGTTGAGCTCCAGGGCCCGGCGCATGGTCCCGATTCCTTCGTCGAACGATTTCTCCTGGCTGAGAGCCTGCCCCTCGGAGAGCAGCTTGGCGGCTTCCTCGGCGCGCGCGGCCGATTCGGTGGCCAGGTGCTTCATCTGGGCCAGCTCGGGATCGTTGGGGAACTCGGCCTCCGCCGATGTCACCAGCTCCAGCGCGCGGCCGTACTCGCCGGCGGCCATCGAGGTATCGATCTGGCTGGTCCACCGGCTCTTGGCTTCCGTGAGCGCATGCTGCTCCTTCTTCTTGGTGACGCGCTCAACCTCGAAAGCCAGGCCGGGATACTGGGCGTAGATGGTGTTCAGAATTTCCCACTGCGCCAGGGATTCGGCGAGTTGGCCGCGCTCTTCGTGGTAGCGCGCCTTGGCCGCGATCGAGCTCACCAGGTCGCGCTTCTCGCGCATGGGGCGGATCTGCCGCTCGAAGTGCGGCTCGCCCGGGTACTCCTTCACGGCCTGTTCGAGGATGCTCAGGCGGCGGTCGAGATCGGGCTCCGCCTCCACCTGATGGTCGATGTCGGCGATGCGCGCCGAGAGCTCCTGCCGCTGCTGCTCCTCGATATCGAACTTCAGCGCCTGGAACAGGGCGTGCCCGGGATACTTGCCTAGCCACTCGTTGGCGATGGCCAGCGCGGGGACGAAACTCCGCCCCTCCAACAGTTTTTTCGCCTCGTCGTAAGAATTCTTGAGGGACTCGTGTTCGGAGCGGACCTTGTTGTAGAACGTCTGGTAGGAGGCGGCCCGGTCCGGCGCCGCTGTCTCGGGCGCCTTGTTGTCCAGTTCCACCACCTTCTGCATCTTGCTCAACGCGGTGGTGACTTCGCCGACGTTCCACGCCTCGAGCGCGGAGTGATAGAGCTCTTCCTTTTCCTTCCGTACTCGGAGGAACTCCTGCTCGCGGCGGTCCACTTCCGCCATCAACTGGAGCGCCCGCGGCTCCTTCGCGTTGAGCTGGAGCAGGTTGTGCAGCGCCTCGCGCGCATGGCTCCAGGCCTGGTTGTCCAGGTGCTGCTGGGCCAGGCGGAACCACTCTTCGATCTTGCGCGCGGTGGTTTTGGTTTCGATGCTGGCCTTGAGCCCCAGCGCCTGTCCGTTGCCCGGATCCAGGTCCAGGATGTCCTGCACCTTCTGCAGGGACAGCGGGTATTCGTCGTTGTCGAACCGCGTCTTGGCGCTCTGCAGAAGCTGAGCGATGGTCTTCTGCTTGCCTGAGCTCTCGATCTGCCGCTTGAGCGGGACGATGGCCGGATCGATATGTCCTTCCGATTCGAGCTCGTTGATGATTTCGGTGGCGAATTGCAGATCGCCTTGTTCGAACGCCGCTGTGGCGCGCGCGATGCGCGGCCGCAGCAACTCCGGATTGAAGAACTCGATCTTCTCGTTGCGCAAGCCTTTTTGCAGCGTGTCCGCGAACTCGCGCGCGCTGGCGTAGCGGTTCCACGGCTGCTTGGCCAACGCCTTGTGGATCACGCGGCTAAGCGTCTGGCTGACCGCGGGGTTCAGGTCGGACACAGGCGGAGGCACCACCCGCAGGATGGCGTTGGCGATCGCCGCTTCCCCTCCGCCTTCGAACGGGCGGCGGCGGGTCAGGGTCTCGTAGCAAACCACTCCCAGCGAGTAGACGTCCGAGGCAGGCGTGGCGGGCTTCATCTGAAGCTGTTCCGGCGCCATGTACAGCAGCGTTCCCTTGATGCCCACCGATTGGCCCGTCTCGGCCATGTGCGCGACGCCGAAATCGATGACCTTCACCGAGTCGTCGTCCAGCACGAAGATGTTGCTGGGCTTGATGTCGCGGTGGATCAGGCCGCGCTCGTGGGCCGCCTGCAGGCCGCGGCAGGCCTGGCACATCATGTCGACCACGCGTTCTACCGTAAGGCGGTGGCTGGCCACCTTGATCAGCTTGTCCAGGGTGGAGCCTGGCAGCAGGGGCATGACGAAGTACGGCTTGCTGGTTCCGTCGTCCTCGAACTCCCCGACGTCGAAGATTTCGACGATGTTGGGGTGGCTCATCGCCGCGAGAACGCCGCATTCCTTCTGAAACATTTGCAGCGCCGCGCGTGTCGGCGCGTCGCGCAAGGTCTTCACGGCGACGTCGCGCTTGACCGTTGCGTCCCAGGCGCGGAACACCAAACCCATGCCGCCCTGGCCAAGGACTTCCTTGATCTCGTAACGACCATTCAGCTTGTCGGGAACCGCCATGGAATGCCGTCCTCCCTCGCACGGCCAGCCCCACCTGGCCAACGGCCCGCTCCGTCCGCCCGGAGCCTGCCCGCGCTCGTTTCACCCGAGAATAACACGAAAGGGGCCTGTTTTTGCAGTGTGTTACCGCCTGCCATGACTCTTTGGGGCCACCCGCGCGACTCCTACGATTCGAGAAAGCGTTCGGCTTCGAGGGCGGCCATGCAGCCGGCGGCGGCGGCAGTGATGGCCTGGCGGTAATGGCGGTCCTGAACGTCGCCGGCATAGAATACGCCGGGGATGTTGGTGCGGGCGCCCCCGTGGGAAACGATGTAGCCTTCGGGGTCGAGCTCAACCTGGCCGCGGAAGGGCGCCGTGTTGGGGTCGTGGCCGATGGCGACGAAAAAGCCGTCCACCGGCTCGCGCCACTGCCTTCCGGTTTTCACGTCGCGCATGAGAGCGCCGGTGACTTTGCCCGCGGCCACGTCTTCGATCTGATCGACCACGGTGCGCGGCTGCCACTTGATTTTGGGGTTGGCGCGGGCGCGGTCGAGCATGATTTTGGAGGCGCGGAACTGGTCGCGCCGGTGGACCAGCATGACTTCCGAGCCGAAGCGCGTGAGGAAGTTGGCCTCTTCCATGGCGGAGTCGCCGCCACCGATCACCATGATCTTTTTGCCGCGGAAGAAGAAGCCATCGCAGGTGGCGCAGGTGCTGACGCCGTGGCCGACCAGTTCCTTCTCCCCCTCGACGCCCAGCCAGCGGGCCGAGGCGCCGGAGGCAATGATCACGGTGCTGGACTCGACCCACTCGCCGTCGATATTGATGCGGAAGGGCGGCTTGGACAGGCTGGCTTCGACGACCGTGCCGTGCACGTACTCGGCGCCGAAGTGCTCCGCCTGTTTGCGTATGTTATCGACCAGAACCGGGCCGTCGATGCCCTCGGGGAAACCGGGGAAGTTCTCGACCAGCGTGGTGAGCGAGAGCTGTCCGCCGGGATGGTGCCCGGTGACGACGAGCGGTTTCAGGTTCGCGCGCGCCGCATAGACGGCCGCGGTATTTCCGGCGCAGCCCGCGCCAACGATGACGACGTTTCGCATAGGGGTTTGGGGAATACGCTTTTAGTGTAACGAAGGCGCGGCGGCGCGGTGGGGGAGTGGCTCAGACGCGGCGTCCTGGCCGGCGCGCGAACGGATCGGGGACCTGCTTGGGTTCCCTGAAACGAGAGCGGATTTCCCGCACAAGGTCGGAAGCGTAGTACGAGCGCCCCTTCTTGTCACCGCTGGGTATCAGTAGCCCGCGATCTACCAGCAGCTTCAAATCCTTGGTCGCCACTTGATCGGACACGTCGGCGACGGCTCGATAAGCCGCATTCCGAAGTCGCAGACCCGAGGCTGCATCCGCAAGCGCCAGCAGCGTCCGTTCCGGCAGCTTCAACCGCTTCACCTCCACTTCGAGCGCATCCCACGTTTGCTGCATTTCTCTGGTCCTGCGCAGGATGGTCGTCGCCTGCCGGAAATGCGCAGTCAGGCAGAAACGCACCCAGGGGCGGGCGTCGCGACGCGGGCTCCAACTCCCGGCCCCAACTGTCGCCAGCACGTCGTAGTATTCGCGGGTATTCCGCCCGAGGTATTCTTCGATGCTGGAGAACTCCGGAGACAGGGTTCCGGCGCGTGCCAAAACGAGAGACTGGAGGCAGCGCGCCATTCTCCCGTTCCCGTCCGAGAAGGGGTGAATCATCACGAAATTGAGATGACCCATGGCGGCGCGCACCACGCTGGCGGTCGGTTCCGTTTGGTTCAGAGAGATCGCCAACTCCTCCATCAGGCCGGCCACGAGTTCCGCGTCGGGCGCCTTGTACACAACCTCCCTTTTCGTTTCGTCAACCACCTGAATCGGCCCGGACCTCCACCGGCCCGGATGCTTGCTCAGATCGTACTCGAGCATCATGAAGTGCAGGCTGCGTATGAGGTCGATCGAGTGCCTGAAATGCGGATCCTCGGCCAGTTGCAGGACGTAGGTCATCGCAGAGCGGTATCCGCGCACGGCCAGCCAGTCGGTGGTGGACGCTTCGGTGGGCTCGTCGCCCTCGATCGCGGCGATGGCATCTTCGACCGTGACGTTGAACCCTTCAATCGAATTCGATGCCCTGATGGCGCGGGCGAAGAGGGCTCGACGCAGCAGGCCGGGCCACCGCTTTGGGGTTTGGACCGCGTACCTCAGCGTTTGCTTCAGGTCTTCGATCTGAGCGATGACCTCGAGCTCTCGTTCGTTGAGCTTTGGAGTCGCAAACAGCATCGGGCTATACTGTTATCAACAGTACGACATATTGATTGTATCAGTACAACGTACTGTTGTAAACAGTATATCTGCCGGGATCATGGCCGGAGCCACGGAGGTTGGCGGAACTACATCAACGCGGTGACGATGCGGTTGGCCAGGAACGCCCCGCCGTACGCCAGAACGGTCATGTAGGTGAACTGAATGGCGGGCCACTTCCAGCCGCCGGTTTCGCGGCGCACCACGGCAATCGTGGACATGCATTGCATGGCGAACGCGAAGAAGACCAGCAGGGCCACGGCGCCCGCGGGGTTGAGATCGTGCCGCAGGGCCTGCTGCAGGCCCTGGGACCTCGCGTCGGGCTCCATGCCGTAGAGCGTGCCCAGCGTGCCTACGATCACCTCGCGCGCCGCCAGCGACGTAAGCAGGCCGACGCCGATTCTCCAGTTGAATCCCAGCGGCCGGATCAACGGCTCGATGGCATGGCCCACGTTGCCGGCGATGCTGTGCTCCACCGCGGGAATCTTGCCATGAACCAGAGGCAGGTGCGCGAAGATCCAGAGGACGATGGCCACAACCAGAATCACGGTGCCGGCGCGGCGCAGAAAGATCTTGGACCGGTCCAGCAGACGCAGGCCCAGGGACTGGAATGTGGGCATGCGGTAGGGCGGCATCTCCATCATGAACGACGCCCGCTCACTCTTGAGGATGGACGATTTGAGCACGCGCGCCGTGACGAAGGCCGCCGCGAAGCCGAGCACGTAGAGGCCGAGCATGGCGGTGGCGCGGGTGCCGAGCAGCGGCCCGAGCACCGGCCGCTCCGGAAGAAACGCGGCGATGATGAGCGCATACACCGGCAGGCGCGCCGAGCAGGTCATCAACGGCGCGACCAGGATGGTGGCGATGCGGTCGCGCTTGTTCTCGATGGTGCGCGTGGCCAGGATCGCCGGCACGGCGCAGGCGTAAGCCGACAGCAGCGGGATAAACGATTTCCCCTGCAATCCGACGCGGGCCATGGTGCGATCGGCGATGAGCGCGGCGCGCGCCAGGTAGCCCGAATCCTCGAGGATCCCGATGAACAGGAACAGCACCAGGATCTGCGGCAGGAAGACCAGCACCGAACCCACGCCGCTCCAGACTCCCTCGATCAATAGCGAACGCAGGGGCGAAGCAGGCAGCGCGGCGCCCACAAGGTTGCCGGTCCAGGTGATGAAGGTCTGCACGCCATCCATCAGCGGGCGCGCCCAGGAAAAGATAGCTTGGAAGACCGTGACCACAACCGCGACGAAGATCAGCGGGCCCCAGACGGGATGCAGAAAGACAGCGTCGAGCCGCCGGGTCCAGACGGGCGGCGCGGGCGCCTGGTAAGCCGCGTGCTTGCCCAGGCGGGCGGCCCAGGCGCGGCACTTCGGGACGGTTTCGAGGGCCGAGGAATCCACCGGCAGGGGCGGCGCGCTGCGTTGTGCCAGGAACTCCCACACTCGCTCGATGCCTTCTCCGCGCGCGGCGCTGGCCAATACGACCGGGGCTCCGAGCTGGTGCGAGAGCGCCTGAACGTCGATCTCTCCGCCGCGGGCCTTCAGATCATCCGCCATGTTCAGGATGACCATGGTCGGCAGTCCCAGCGCGAGCACGGGGGCGGCGAGCATGAGATGGCGGCCGAGGTTGGTGGAATCGAGGATCAGCAGCACGGCGTCGGGCCGCGGGAAGTCAGGCATGGTGCCGGTGAGGATGTCGTGAGCGACCTGCTCGTCCTCCGAGCGCGGCGAGAGGCTGTAAACGCCGGGAAGATCGACCAGCGTAATCTCCTGACCGCTGGCGAGCGTGGCGTTTCCCACCCGCTGCTCGACGGTCACGCCGGGGTAGTTGGCGACCTTCTGTCGTAGGCCGGTGAGGCGGTTGAAGAGGGTGGACTTGCCGGAGTTGGGCGGACCGATGATGGCGACTACGCCAGCGCCGGTGCTGGTTTCAATGGGATGTAGCGCGGCCAGGGCGCAATCGTCGCAACCGCTCATGGCACGGGATTGTCAGCGCGCAGCATGAGGCACGCGGCAGTCTCGCGGCGCAAGGCAATTTCGGCGCCGTCCACGCGAAATACGCGCGGGTCGCCTCCCGGAGCGCTGCCCGCCGCGACAACCGGGCTGCCGGGGAGGAATCCGAGTTCCATCAGCCGTTGCGAAATGTCCGCGGGGAGGTCGATGCGGTCGAGGACGCCCTGTTCACCGCGGCGAAGCTCCATGAGACTCGGACGGCCGTTGCCACTCAGTTGCATCAGCAACAAGTATGACCTGCCGGAGCCCCGCCTGTCAAGCAGATCGAAAACTCCGAGGGTACTAGGGGATGCCACCGAGTTGCAGCTGGGGGGGAGGGTTAGCTGTCAGCTATCAGCTTTCAGCTGTCAGCTCCGGAGGCTGGTGCCAGAGCCTGTTCGTAAGCGTGTCCGCAGTTGTCCCCGACGAGTTCGCGCTACCGAAGCAGCAGGAATGGTGGCTCACAGGTGTTTGCTGACAGCTGAAAGCTGATAGCTGACAGCTATTTTCTGCTAGAATTCCTGCGAATGCTTGCGGCAAGCCCACAGCAGTCGTATACGCGCGAGGAGGCCCGCCGGGTTCTGGGAATCTCGGAGCGGCAGTTGCGCGGGTGGGAGCGCCAGGAACTGGTGCCGCGCCTGGAGGAGTTTGCGTTTGCCGACCTGATCGCGCTGCGCTCCTTGCAGAAATTGCGCGCGGAGCGCGTGGCTCCGGCGAAGATCCGCAGTGCCGTGCGCGCGCTACGCGAGAAACTGCACGGCGTCGAGAATCCGCTCAAGGAAGTGAAGGTCTTCTGCGAGGGCCGCAAGATCGCAGTGCTCGTAGACGGGCAGAAGATGGAGGCGGTGTCGGGACAACTCCTGCTGGATTTCGACCGGAAGGAGTTGAAGACGCTGCTCGCGTTTCCTCCCGAGGGACGCGGGCGGGCGGCCGTTTCCGATGCGAAGATGCGGGAAGCGGAAGCGTGGTTCGAGAAGGGGCTGGAACTGGAGCAGACCGGCGCGCCGCCGGAAGAGATCGTCGCGGCGTACCAGCGCGCCCTCGAAATCGACCCGTCGTCGGCGGGCGCGGCGGTGAACCTGGGGACGGTGTTCTTCCACCTGCGGCGGTGGGAGGAGGCCGAACGCGTCTACCTGCAGGCGCTTGAAATCGACGCGACCTACGCGCTCGCGCACTTCGACCTGGGCAACCTGTTCGACGAGCGCGGCAACCCGGAGAAGGCCGAGCATCACTATCAGGCCGCGCTCAAGATCAACCCCAACTACGCCGATGCCCACTACAACCTGGCGCTGCTTGCGCAAAACCGCGGCGACGTCATGAAGGCCGTGCGGCATTGGAAGGAATACCTGAAGCTGGATGGCGCCAGTTCGTGGGCCGCGATCGCCAAGCGCGAGTTGGAAAAGCTGCGGCACGCGGCGGTGGTGCCCGGGACTGCCGGGGGCGGCCCGACCGTCGTCCGCCGCTTGTCGCCCGTTGATGGGTAGGACGGGGAGTCACGCCCGGACTGAAAACTCTTTCTCCCCGTTCTCAACCACTTGCGCTCCCTCGGCTGCCTCACCGCCGCCGTGCCTGTGCTACGTTCGCCTCGGAGGTGCACCTATGCGCTGCCTGTGGTCCGGTCCGGAGGTGGAAAGGAGCGCGCGTGAGAAATAGTAAATTGCACGATGAACCCAATCCCATAAACGGACGGTTTTTCTGAATGGAGTCAATCACTTGCGGGGAAGGTCCCGGCCGGCACGGGAGGGCGCCACAAAGTATCCAGATGCTCGGAATGGGGCGTGTCCGGCTTGATGTGCGGGGATGGGAAAGCGGCACGACCGGCTCGATGGCTGACAGCTGACGGCTGATAGCTGATAGCTGGCTGACGTATCCTGGGGAGGTACGACAAAGGGGGTACTCGTTGGGCCGCATCCTGCTTGCGTTCCGCAGCTTTTTCGGCATTCTGTTCTCGGGCGCGCTTCCGGGCGAGGCCGCAAAGGCGCTCGGATTGGCCAAGGCCGTCGCTGCGCCGAAGCCCGTCGAACTGCCGCCCGATCATGTGGACGGCGCGGTCGGGCTCCTGGGGATCCTCCAGCGCGACGCTCGGCTGGTGGATTTCCTGATGGAGGATATCTCGGCCTACGACGACGAGCAGGTCGGCGCCGCAGTGCGGAGCGTGCACGATCAGTGCCGCGATTCGCTGCTGCGCTACGTGAGCCTGACGCCGGTGATCGATGCCGTCGAGGGCGCTTATACTAGCGTCGCGGCGCTGCCTGCAACCGAGCGGGCTTGGCTGGTGAAGTTCATCGGCAACGTCCCCGCGCAGCCTCCCGACGGTGGAACGCTGCGGCACAAGGGCTGGCGCGTGGAGAAGGTCGGGCTTCCGGCGCCGCGCCGCGGCTCGCGAGTCATCGCGCCCGCCGAAATCGAGGTCGAATAGAGGCACCGTGGCCAAGCCAACCAAAGCGCAGTTCGTCATCGGCATCGACCTGGGGACCACCAACTCGGCGCTGGCATACGTGCCGCTGGCCGAGGGCGCCGATCCGTTCGCGGTGACGCCCGCGAGTCTGTTCGCGATCGCGCAGGTGGTGAATCCGGGCGAGGTGCGCGAGGAAGCGTTGCTGCCTTCGTTCCTGTTCCTGCCCGGCGCGGCCGATTTTCCCGCGGGCTCACTCGCCCTGCCGTGGAAGGCGGACCAGGACTTCGTGGTCGGGGAGTTGGCGCAAAAGCGCGGAGTCGAGAATCCGGGGCGGCTGGTGTCTTCGGCGAAATCGTGGCTCAGCCATTCGGGCGTGGACCGCACGGCCGCGATTCTTCCGGCGAACGCGCCCGAGGGCGTCACGAAAGTCTCGCCGGTCGAAGCCTCGCTGCGCTACCTGGACCACATGCGGAACGCGTGGAACCACGCACATCCGGACGCGCCGTTCGAGAAGCAGCAGGTGCTGGTCACGGTTCCGGCTTCCTTCGACGCGGTGGCGCGCGAGCTGACCGAGCAGGCGGCGCACGGCGCGGGCATCAAGGACGCGAGCCTGCTCGAAGAGCCGCAGGCGGCCTTCTACGCCTGGATCGAGCGCCACCCGGACTGGCGCGAGCGCGTGAAGGTGGGCGACCTCATCCTGGTGGTCGATATCGGCGGCGGCACCACCGACTTCACGCTCATCGCGGTGACGGAGCGCGAGGGCGAGCTGGAGCTCGAACGCGTGGCGATCGGCGAGCACATTCTGCTGGGCGGCGATAACATCGACCTGGCGCTGGCGCGTGCGATCGAGCAGCAGCTTGCGGCGAAGAACGTCCGGCTCGACATGCTCCAGCTTCACGCGCTGTGGCAGAACTGCCGCATCGGGAAAGAGAAGCTGCTCGAAGAAGGCAACGACGCCGCGGAGTACCCGGTGACGGTGCTGGGGAAGGGAACCGGTGTTGTCGGCGGGACCATCAAGGCCAAGCTGCTGCGTGCGGATCTGGAGCGCATTCTCACGGACGGGTTCTTCCCCGTGGTTTCGAGCCAGGAGATGCCGCAAGGGGCGCGGCGCGCCGGGTTGCAGGAACTGGGACTACCGTACGCGGCCGACGCTGCGGTGACGCGACACATGGCGCGGTTCCTGCGGCAACACGCATCGGCGGCGCAGCACAGCGCGGTGCGGCGCGGTCCGAGCGGCCTCGCGTGCCCGACGCATGTCCTGTTCAACGGCGGCGTGCTGCGGGCGCAGTTGATTCGCGAGCGCCTGATCTCGACGCTCGACGCGTGGCTCAAGGAAGAAGGCATGCCCGCGGTCGAGCCGCTGACGGGCGAGGACCTGATGCACGCGGTGGCGCGCGGGGCGGCGACCTACGGCCTGGCGCGGCAAGGGCGCGGCGTGCGCATCCGCGGCGGCGTGGCCAGGACTTACTACGTCGGGATCGAGAGCGCCATGCCGGCGGTGCCCGGCATTCCCGCTCCGGTCAAGGCGCTCACAGTGGTCCCCTTCGGCATGGAGGAAGGCACGGGCGCGCGCATCCCGGACCGCGAATTCGGCCTCGTGATCGGCCAGCCGGCCGAGTTCCGCTTCTTTTCTTCGACGGCCCGCAAGGACGATTCTGTGGGAGCCATGATCGAGGACATGCGCGAGGAACTCGAAGAGCTTGCGCCGATGCAGGTGACGCTTCCGGCCGAGGACGCGAACGCAGGCGCCGTGGTGCCGGTGTCGCTCGAGACCGAGGTCACCCCGACGGGCCTGCTGCAACTGTGGTGCGTGGCGCGCGATGGCCGCCGCTGGAAACTCGAATTCAACGTGAGGGAGCGCGTCTCGGCGGCATGAAAATAGGCATCGACCTGGGGACCACCAACTCGGCGGTGGCCTACATAGATCCGCGTGAAGCCGAGGACTCCGCCTTCCCGCCCATACACATCCTACCCATCCCGCAGTATGTCGCTCCGGAGACGGTGGAGGAGCGGCGAACATTTCCCTCCTTCCTGTTTTTGGGCGACCGCGAGTATGTGGGCGTGTACGCGCGCGATCAGGGCGCGCTGGTGCCCACGCGGCTGGTGCACTCGGTGAAGTCGTGGCTCTCGAATCCGGACGTGGACCGCACGGCCAAAATCCTGCCGTGGGATTCGCAGGAGACCGGGCGAGTGCTCTCGCCGGTGGAGGTTTCGGCGAAGTTCCTGGCGCACATGCGCGAGGCGTGGGAAAAGCGGATGGGCACGCCGTTCGCCGACCAGGACGTCGTCCTCACGGTGCCCGCCTCGTTTGACGAAGAGGCGCGGGAACTGACTGTGGAGGCGGCCACGCAGGCCGGCCTGCCGCGGCTCACACTGCTCGAAGAGCCGGCCGCGGCATTCTACTCCTGGATCGCGAACCACTTGGCGCAATCGCGCCAGAACCTGTTCGACGGCCAGGTGGTGCTGGTGGTGGACGTGGGCGGCGGTACGTCGGACTTCACGCTGATCCGCGTGTCGCGACAGGAAGATCGCGTCGAGTTCACGCGCACCGCGGTGGGGCGCCACCTGCTGCTCGGCGGCGACAATTTGGACCTGACGCTGGCCTGGCTGGTGGAGAGCAAGATCGGCTCGTCGCTTTCGATCCGGCAGCGCAACGCGGTGCGGCGGCAGTGCACGGCGGCGAAGGAGCGGCTGCTTGCGGACGCGAACCTGCCTTCGGTCGAGGTGACGGTGGTGGGCGGGGGCACGTCGCTGGTGGGCGGCGTGAAGAGGACCGAGATCCTGCGCGAGGAAGCGCTGGAGCTGGCGCTCGAAGGGTTCCTGCCCTTCTGCGACCTGGGCGACAAGCCGTCGGAAGAGAAGCGGAGCGTCTTTCGAGAGCTTGGGCTGCCGTATGTCTCCGACCCCGCAGTGACGCGGCACCTGGCGGCGTTTCTCAGCGGCGCGGCCGAGTACGCCCCGAACGGCGTCGATGCCATTTTGTTCAACGGCGGGTTCTTCATTCCGGATGTCTGCCGAGAGCGTGTGGCCGAGGTAGTCGAGCGGTGGTACGGGCGGCGGCCGGCGGTTTTCGAGAACCGCGACCTGGACCTCGCGGTGGCCGTGGGCGCGGCCTATCACTCCTTCGCGCGAAGTGGCGGCGCGGGCGTGCTGGTGCGCGGCGGGCTGCCACGCGCTTACTACATCGGGATCGGTTCGGAGGCGGGCGCGGGGGCGCGCGCGGTGTGCCTGGTGCCGCGCGGAACCGAAGAGGGCGCCGAGCTCGAACTCGACCTCGAGAATCTGCAACTGGTGGCCAACCGGCCGGTAGAGTTTCGCCTTTATAGCTCGCTCACGCGCACGGAGGACGTGCTCGGCCAGGTGGTGGAGTTCGGGCCCAACGAGATCGAGAGCCAGGAAGTGCACACGCACGCGCCGCTCTATGCCGTGATCCGCTTCGGGAAGCGCACGGGCGAGAAACTCATTCCGGTGAAGCTGGGCGCGCGGCTCACCGAGATCGGCACGCTCGAGATCTGGGCTGAATCGAAAATCAGCGAGCATCGATGGCGGCTGCAATTTGAGCTGCGGAAGAAAGCGGCCGAGGCCGATGTGGCGCGGCGTCCGGCGGCGGTGATCAGCGAGGAAGCGGCGGAGAGCGCGAAGCGGCTGGTCCGCGCGGTGTTCGCGCCCGGGGGCGAAGCGCCCGCGCCCCCCGAGGAGTTGCCTGCGAAGCTGGAACAGGCGCTCGGGTTGGGCAAGAATTCCTGGCCGTTGGGAACGTTGCGGCAGCTCGCGGACGTGCTGCTCGAAGCCGGCGAGGGCCGCAAGCTCGCGGCATCCTACGAACTGCGGTGGCTCAACCTGACGGGCTTCTGTTTGCGGCCGGGCTTCGGCTATCCCGGCGACGAGTTCCGCATCGAGCAGGCACGACGGGTCTACGCCGCCGGACTGGCCTTCGCGAACCGCATGGAGAACGAAGTGCAGTGGTGGGTCTTCTGGGGGCGCGTGGCCGGAGGACTGAACCGCAACCAGCAGGTTGACGTGTTCCAGCGGCTCGCGGCGACGCTGCTGCCGCGCGGAGGCAAACGGCAGAGGGTGAACAGCAGCCTGCTGCGCGAGATGTGGCGCGCGGCGGCGAGCCTGGAACTGCTGCCCATGCAAACGAAAACCGAATTGGGCGATGCGCTGGCCGGGCGTGCGAAGTCGGGCGAGATCGGCGACAGCGATTTCTGGTGTCTCACGCGGCTGGGCGCGCGCGAGCTGTTCTACGGCCCCGCGAACCAGGTGGTCCCAGCGACCGCGGCGGGGCGCTGGGTGCAGGCGCTGCTGCCAATCGAGCGGGCGGCGGAGGCCGTGGTCACCATCGCGCGACGCACCGGCGATCCCGCGCGCGACCTTTCGCCCACCGTGATCGAGCAGGTGCGGCAGAGCGTCGCGAAGCGGGCGGACGCCGAGCGGCTGGCGGCGATCCTCGAAGGCGACGAGGCACTCGACTCGGGCACGCTTGACCGCATGTTCGGCGAGGCGCTGCCGTCCGGCCTGGTGTTCGCCAATGAACGAGCTGGAACTGATTAAGCGCATCGCGGCGCGGGCGCCGGGCCGCGGCCTGGCCCTGGGCATCGGAGACGATTGCGCCGTCTACCGGCCACGTGGCGGCGAAGATCTGCTGTTCACCACCGACATGATGATAGAGGACGTCCACTTCCGCCGCCAGACGCACCCGGCCGATGCGGTGGGCTGGAAGACGCTGGCGCGCGGGCTGAGCGACATCGCGGCCATGGGCGGCACGCCGCGGTTCTGCCTGCTCTCGCTGGCCATCGCGTCGTGGGTTGACCAGCGGTGGATCGACCGGTTCTACGGCGGGTTCCTGCGTTTGGCGCGCAAGTATGGAGTGGCGCTCGCGGGCGGTGACCTGGCGCACGCGGAGCGCGTGGCGTGCGACATCGTGGTGTGCGGCAGCGTGGCGCGGGGCAACGCGCTGCGACGCGACGGCGCGCGGGCGGGCGACCACATCTACGTCTCGGGACGGCTGGGCGGGTCGGCGCTTGGTCTAGCGACCGGCGCGGCCGCAGCGTGGAAGAAGCACCTCAGGCCCGAGCCGCGGATCGCGCTCGGGCGGTTCGTGCGCGAGAAGCTATGTGCGACGGCGTGCATGGATCTGAGCGACGGCCTCTCGCTCGATCTCTACCGGCTGTGCCTGGCGTCGGGAATCGCGGCGGAGATCGAAGGCCCTTTGCCGATCTTTCGCGGGGCCACGTTGGAACAGGCTCTCGACGGCGGCGAGGACTATGAGTTGCTGTTCACGGTGCGCCCGCGTACCGAAGTGCCGCGGTCGTTCGATGGCCTGCCGCTGTCGCATATCGGCACGATTCGCAAAGGTCGGCCCGGCAGCGTGGAGTTCGAAGGCTGCCCGCTCCCGCCGCGCGGGTACGACCACTTCGCGCGCGGGGGTCGCGGATGACGCCCACCACAGCCACACTCACCGACGCGGCCACGCTGCGCGTGCTCAAGGTCGCGGTGTGGTGCTGCCTGGCCACCTTCTTCCTCGCATGGGTTGCTTCTCCTCCGGCGGATCTGGACATGTGGCACGAGATGGCGCTCATACGGGAGAGCCTTGCGGCGGGGCACCTGCTGCTCCAGGACCGGTTCGCCTACACGCCCACGGTCAGCCCGCTAGTCGATCACGAGTGGGGCGCGGGCGCCATTCTGTACGGGCTCGCTTCGGTGGGCGGCGGTTGGCCGATCGTGCTGCTGAAGTACCTGGTGGCGCTGGCGACGGCGGCGCTGGCGCTGAAGTGCGCGTGCTTGCGGGGCGCGTCCTTCGAGGCCTTGAGCGTTCTCGCGCCGCTTGCGATACCGCTGTTCGCACTCGGTTGCAGTACGCTGCGGGCGCACGCCTACTCGTTCCTCTTTCTCGCGCTCCTGCTCTGGTTTCTGGAACTCGACGCGGGCGGGAACCGGTGGTGGATTGCCGCCTGGGTGCCGCTGTTCGTGCTCTGGGTGAACCTTCACGGCGGCTGCATCATGGGCATCGTGGTGCTGGGGCTCTACTGGGTGGAGCAGGTGGCGCGGCGGCGGCCGCACCTGCACCTGCTGGGGACGATCGCACTGTCCTCGGCGGCGATGGCGTTGAATCCCTTCGGACTGGCGTATTACCGGCACATGTGGGAGACGCTGCGGATGCCGCGGCCCGAACTCGGTGAATGGTGGCCGGTGTGGACCGGCGGGCCAGTCTACGTGGCGCTCTTCTGGATCACGCTGGCGATCGCGGGGTACGCGGTCGTGAAGCTTGGCCTGCGAGCGTCGCGCGGCGCTCTGATTCTGGCGGCGTTGGCGGCGGGCACGATCCTGCACATCCGCGTGGTGCCGCTATACGCGGTCGCTTGGGCGGCCTACGTTCCGGCATGGGTGAGCGCGATGCCCGCGGGCCAGTGGAGCGCCCGCCTGTTTCGAAAACGCGAGGCCGTCAGCGCCGTGTGTGTCATCGCAACCATGTTTTTCGTGGTGTCGCTGGCGGTGACCGGCGCATGGCGGCTCACGGTTCCCGGCGAAATGTTTCCCGTCGGCGCGGTGCAGTATCTACGGGAGCAAGGGTTCCACGGGAACGTCATGACGCCGTTCGAGCAGGGGGCGTACGTGAGCTGGCGGCTGTTCCCGGCGGTGAAGGTGTCCGTAGACAGCCGGTACGACATCGCGTTTCCGCCGGCGGTGGTGGATGAGAGTTTCCGATTCTACAAGGCCGAGCCGGGCTGGCGGGAGATGCTCACGAAGTACCCCACCGACCTGGTGCTCACGTTGCGCAAGGCGGCCTTGGCGCGGCGGATGCCTGACACGGGATGGAAGTGCGTATACGCCGACCCGTGGTTTGAAATCTATTCACGCCCGGGCCTCGACCTGCCGGTCCGGGAGGGCTCCACCGGCGCCCGATGGGGCACCTTTCCGTAGCGCTAGACTGGGAGCATCAGAGGAGATCCTCAATGAGAAAATTGCTCTTCACGTTGTGCCTGACTTCCGTGTGCGCTTTTGCGCAGTTCAAGCTCGAATCCGCGGGCGCGCCTCCATCCGAAGTGGCCCCCGCCATCCGCGATGCGCTTCAGAAGGACGGCGCGAAGATCACCGGCCCGAACGGCGCGGTGTGTGAAGTGTGGCTCCGAACGAAGGTGCCGACCGCGGCGAACTCGGAACAGAATGTCTCCTTCACGGACATCGCGCAGGGCACGCTGGTGGGCGTTGTTCGCTTCCCGGTCAAGGGCACGGACCGGCGCGGCCAGGCGATCCAGCCGGGCGTGTACACGCTGCGGCTGAGCTTCTATCCGGCCGACGGCGCGCACCAGGGAGTGTCGCAGACGCGCGATTTCCTGCTGCTCTCGCCCGCGGCGAGCGATACCGATCCGAACACGACGCCCGGTTTCGATCAACTGGTGGCCATGAGCAAGAAGGCGTCCGGCGTGCCGCACCCGGCGGTTCTGAACTGCTGGAAGCCCGATTCGCCCGGTCCGGCCGCGCTGAAACAGGAAGGCGCGGACTGGACGCTCTACAGCGCAATCGGCGACCGGCCCATCGCGCTGATCGTGGTGGGGACGTACCAGAGCTAGAAGGCCGCTGCCCGCCTGCGCTATCCTGGACATTACCCCAGGGGCGTCATGCGTCAACTCAAGTATTCTACACACGGCGGGATTGTTGTCACGCGGACCTTCTCGAAGGCCCCGTACAAGAAGGGGCTGAAGCACCTGCTGCACGAGCTGGACACCCAGCGCGGCTTCTACCTCTCTTCCGGATACGAGTATCCGGGGCGGTACTCGCGATGGGATATCGCGTCGGTGCGGCCGCTGCTGGAGATCGTCGCCTACGGGCGCGAGATGGAATTCCGTCCCTTGAATCAGCGCGGCGAAGTCCTTAACCGAATGCTGTTCGAGGTTCTGGCGCCGCACCCGCATTGGGAATCGCTGGCGGTCGAACAGGGCGCGCTGCGCGGCCGCTTGCGGCCCCTGCCGGCGCTGTTTCCGGAAGAGGAGCGCAGCAAGCAGCCGTCGGCCTTTTCCATCCTGCGCGCGCTGATCGAAGAGTTCCGCAACGAAAAGGACAGCCGCCTGGCACTGGTGGGCGCCTTCGGTTTTGATCTGCTGTTCCAGTTCGATCCGATCAAGCTGAAGCTGCCGCGCGCCGGCGTGAAGGACCTGCACCTGCTTCTCTGCGACGACATCTACTACATGGACCGCAAGAAGGAGCAGATCGAGCGGTACGAGTACGATTTCGAGTACAAGGGACTCACCACGGCAGGTGTTGCGCGCGCCGGCGTGCCGGTGGCTCCGTCGCCCAACCGGGGCGAGACCGTCGAGCCCGCATCGGACCACACCGCCGAGGAGTACGCGGCCAAGGTGGAGATTCTGCGCGAGGGCATGCGCCGCGGCGACTACTACGAAGTGGTCTTGCGCCGCACTTTCCACACGCCCTACTCCGACCCGCCCTCCGAGCTGTTTCGCCGGATGCAGCTGCACAGCCCCAGCCCGTACGAGTTTCTGCTGCAATTCGGCGATGAGCAACTGGTGGGCGCGTCGATCGAGATGTTCGTCCGCGTGGAAGGCGACCGGGTCGAGACCTGCCCCATCTCGGGCACGGCGCGGCGCACCGGCGATCCGATTCACGACGCCGAGAGCATCCGCGAGCTTCTCAACTCCACCAAGGACGAGTCCGAGCTGACCATGTGCACGGACGTGGACCGCAACGACAAGTCGCGCGTGTCGGTGCCGGGCACGGTGACGGTGCTGGGGCGGCGGCTGATCGAAGCCTACGCGGGCCTGTTCCACACGGTGGACCACGTGGAAGGGCGGCTCAAGCCGGGCTTCGATTCGCTCGATGCGTTCCTCAGCCACATGTGGGCGGTCACCGTGATTGGCGCGCCGAAGAAGGCTGCGGCGCAGGCTCTCGAGAACCTGGAGAAGGACGCGCGCGGGTGGTACGGCGGCGCGGTCGGCATGCTGTCGCTCAACGGCGACATCAACACCGGCATCACCATCCGCACGGCTCACCTGCGCGACGGCATCGCCCACTATCCGGTGGGCGCCACGATTCTTTACGACTCGGTTCCCGAGCTCGAAGAGCAGGAGACGCGGATCAAGGCCACGGGTTTCTTCCGCGCCTTGCAGGGGCGGCCGCAAGCGAAGGCGGTGCGGGAGGCGGGGGCGCAGGTGGGCGAGGGCGTGCGCCTGCTGCTGGTGGACAACGACGACTGCTTCATCCACACGCTCGCCAACTACGCGCGGCAGACCGGCGCCGAGGTGGTGACCTACCGCGCGGGATTCCCGCTCGAGCTGATCGAGCGGATCGCGCCGTCGATCATTCTGGCGTCGCCGGGTCCGGGCCGGCCGGAGGAATTCGGCGTGCCGGACCTGGTGCGTTACGCGGCGCGCAACGGGATCCCGGTGTTCGGCGTCTGCCTGGGTTTGCAGGGGATGGTGGAGGCTTTCGGCGGCACCCTCGGCGTGCTCGACTACCCGATGCACGGCAAGCCATCGCTGGTGGTGCACCACGGCGTGGGCGTGTTTGAGGGCCTGCCGCAGCCGTTCATGGTGGGCCGCTACCACTCGCTGTTCGCGCAGAAGGCGACGTTCCCGGCGTGTCTCGAAGTCACGGCGGAGACGGAAGACGGCGTGATCATGGGCGTGCGGCACCGCGAGTTGCCGATGGAAGCGGTGCAGTTCCATCCTGAATCCATGCTGACGCTGGCGGACGATTGCGGCCTGCGGCTGATGGAAAACGTGGTCCGTCTGTATGGGCGCGTGCGGCCATGCCCCGCGTCCTGATCGCCGGTGGAGGACTTGCCGGACTCGCCGCGGCATCCGCGCTGGGCGGGGCCGGTTTCGAGGTGGACCTGTTTGAAGCGCGCGCCTTTCTGGGCGGCCGCGCGACGTCGTACACGCTCCCTTCGGCCGAAGGCTCGGAGGTCATCGACAACTGCCAGCACGTCCTGCTGGCGTGCTTCACGAACCTGCTGAACCTCTACGACCGGCTGGGCGTGCGCGACCGCATACGCTTCTTCCGAGAGTTTCGTTTCGTGGAGCCGGGCGGGCGGATG
Source organism: uncultured Solibacteraceae bacterium (assembly GCA_964493965.1). Taxonomy (GTDB): domain Bacteria; phylum Acidobacteriota; class Terriglobia; order Bryobacterales; family Bryobacteraceae; genus DASWZN01. The sequence goes on along the minus strand of CAZBQQ010000027.1, from coordinate 20,344 downwards.
TCGCTGCTGCGTTCGGGCTCGCTGCCCGCTCCGCTGCACTTCCTGGGTTCGTTTGCGGGACTCCATTTCCTGGGCGCGCGGGACAAGATTGCGGTGGCGCGCGGGCTTCGCGCGATCGAACGCGAGCACGGCCGGCGCGAGGATCTGGACCGCATCACGATGCTCGACTGGCTGCGCGAGAAACGGCAGACGCCGCGCGCGATCTCTCGATTCTGGCAACAGGTGCTGGTGAGCGCGATCAACGAGGACCTGGATCGCATGGCGGCCGGGCACGGGTTCCAGGTCTTCTGGCAAGGCTTCCTGGCTCGTCCCGACGCGTACCACATGGGCCTGGCGGCGGTGCCGCTGGGCGATCTGTATGCCACGCGCGGGATGGCCAACGCTTCACTGCACGCCAAGACGCCGGTGGAGTGCTTTGCGGTCGAAGGCGGGCGCGTAGTGGCAGCGGTGGCGGAAGCGGAGCGGCACGCCGCGGACTACTACATATGCGCGCTTCCGTTCGAGCGCGTGCCGGCGGCCGTGCCCGCGCTGAGCCTGGACGTGAGCGCGTTCGAGCACTCGCCCATTACCGGCATCCACCTCTGGTTCGACCGGCCGGTGATGGAGGTTCCGCACGCCACGCTGCTCGATCGCACCATGCAGTGGGCGTTCAACAAGAGCGAGGGCCGCTACATCCAGCTCGTGGTGAGCGCTTCCCGCAGCCTGCTCCCGATGAGCCGCGAGGCGATTATCGAACTGGCCGTCGGGGAGTTGCGCGAGTTCTTTCCGGCTGCGCGCGAGGCCCGGCTGGTGAAGGCGCACGTGGTGAAAGAGGTCCGGGCGACGTTCTCCGCGCGGCCCGGCCTGGACGCCCTGCGTCCGGCGGCGCGGACCGCGATTCCCAACCTGTTTCTGGCGGGCGACTGGACCCGAACCGGTTGGCCGGCGACGATGGAGGGCGCGGTGCGGAGCGGGTACCTGGCGGCGGAGGCAGTGGCCGAGGCCGCGGGCCGTACCGAGCGGTTTGTTCTTTAAATGCCAGGATCCGACGCTGCCAGCCGGTAGGTGGAGTACACGATGATGCTCATCGCTGGAATCCGGTCCGATAGGAGCCGCGTGACTTCGATCTTAGGCCGGGGCTCCAGAGCGATCTCGGCTCTGTCCCGATCCGCAGGGGTCACGGCATAACGGCTGAGAGCCACGGGTGTCGCGAGGCCGTCGAGCTCGATCGTTGCGTCGCCTTCGCGGTCGCTCTCATTGACGACGATTACCGTAAGAGAGCCCTTCGGGCCGGCCAGCGCGGCGGCCACGAGTTTGCGCTCGCCGGGGCCGAACGGCGCGTCGACTCGCGTTGCGAGGACGCCCGCATTCCTGGCAGTGAAACGCGACAGCATGGCGTATTGATAGAAGGCGTTCGGCTGGGGCCCGAAGCGATCGAGCAGTCGCCCCGCGTCGATGTCCCAGGTGCGCACCAACTGCCACTGACCATCCAGATCGCCGCGATTCGTGAAACTCCAGCGGTTGAAGCCATCGACCCCGGCATTGATACCACGCACCACGAGCGAAGCGTTCTTCAGTCCTGCTTCGTAGCTCGCCGGCCCCGGATCCCGATTCCCCCAGCCGAACGCCATAGTTCCCAACTCCGAAAGGAAGAAGGGCTTTCCTTTGGCATGCGCCCAATCCGCCCACTTGGCCATCCGGCGCTCAGCCTCACCGAGGTTGTAGAAACCCATCATGGAGTCGAATCCCGCGACATACGAATGCAGGTTGTAGGCGCCGATCCAATCGTCGAAGTCGATCTGGGCCGGCGCGAGCGGTGGAAGGTCGGTCCACTCGGGTCCGCAAATGGGAACCGGCAGGCTCCGGCGGTCCAGTTCCTCCCGGGCAGCCCGCAATCCCGGCGTGATGGGTAGCGATCGCATGCTGGCGTCCTGCCACCAGGAGAATTCGTTGTGGCCCGGCTCGTTGACGACAGAGAGCCATCGGATACACGTGTAGCCTTTCACGCGCACCAGGTGGTTCATGAGTTCACCGAGGCCGTTCGCCCAGTCTGGAATCGAATAGGGCGCGCTGCGCAGGACTTTGACCGGGTCCCCCTCCATGCCGGGATAGGCATTCCACGCAACATCGCCCCATAGCTGCTGCAGGACGACGTCGACGCCGCGCCGTTCGGCCCAATCAAGGATTCGGTACAGCGTCCGCATCTCGGGAGTGTCCCAGGTGAACCTTTCACGCTCAGGCTCATAAGTGCGCTGCTCGAGTTCCACGCGGCACCAGTCCAGGCCAAGCCATTCGGCGTAGTGGAACAACTCCTGCCAGCGCCGCTCGTCATCGGGTCCGGGATTGGCGCCCCACGCGCTTCCGGACCACGAGCCCAGAGACGGGCGCTTGCTCGGTAGTTCTTTGTCGATCACATGGAATGAGGCACCGATCCCTCCGCGCATCGTCCTCACCGCACGGGAGGCGTCGATGTGGATCTTGATTTGAACTGGCGTCTCGCCGGTCAAAAGGAAAGGGCAAAGGCACGAGATGCAGGTCATCGACAGCGCGGTTCGGTTCATGGAATACAGTCTCACACAGGGAACATGGAGGGTACGGTCCGCGGCGGATATGGCGACGGAGGCAGTGTCCCAGGCAGCCGGCCGTGCCGAGCGGTTTCTCCTCTGCGATAATTGAGGCGTTATGCGCACCTTCACTCTGCTCGCCATTCTGATCTGCCTGGTGGCAACCGTTCTTTCGGCCGATCCGCCGATGACCAAGCTGCGCGTCGAGGTCAAGAGCCTTTCCGGCAAACCGCTGGAGCGCGCCAGCGTGGTGGTGCGATTCGCCGGCTCGCGCTCGGTCGCCAAGCTGGGGAAGAAGGTCATCACGAGCTGGGAGGTCCGGACCAACCAGGAAGGCGTGGCGAAGATCCCCGAACTTCCCCAGGGCAACATCCGGATCCAGGTGATCGCGAAGGGCTATCAAACCTTCGGCGAGACCTACGAAGTGAACGAAGCCGAGAAGACCATCGAGATCAAGCTGAACCCGCCTCAGGCCCAGTACTCGTCGCAGGAATAGGACGGCGTCGAGTAAGTCGAGACAAGCGTCTCTCATGAGCCGGTGTTATACTTCCGTCAGATTCACCTGACTTACGGGTGCCCCCGCGGATAGCCCCGCGGCGGCATCGACAGAGAGGCGGCGGATATGTCACTTGGAAGGCGATCTCTGGCCGAGTTACTCGGCACATTCTGGCTCGTATTCGGAGGATGCGGCGCGGCCGTTCTGTCCGCCGCTTTCCCCAACGTTGGCATTGGATTTGTGGGCGTGGCGCTAGCTTTCGGCTTGACGGTCCTGACGATGGCTTTCGCCATCGGGCATATTTCCGGCTGCCACTTGAATCCCGCGGTAACGGTGGGATTAGTGGCCGGGCGGCGCTTCCCTGTTTCCGAGTTACCAGCCTATATCGTGGCTCAAGTGGTGGGAGGCATCGCGGGGGCTGGCGTGCTGTATGTTATCGCGAGCGGCAAGGCCGGCTTTCTGCTCTCCGCCGGGCTGGCCTCCAATGGCTATGCCGACCACTCTCCGGGCGGTTACTCGTTGCTCGCCTGCCTGGTCGCCGAAGTCGTGCTGACCTTCATGTTCCTGATGATCATCCTCGGCGCCACGGACCGCCGCGCCCCGAGCGGCTTCGCGCCCATCGCCATCGGACTGGGCCTGACGCTGATCCATCTCATCGGGATTCCGGTCACCAACTTGTCGGTCAACCCGGCGCGCAGCACGGGCCCGGCGGTATTCGTGGGAGGATGGGCGCTCGAGCAGCTCTGGCTCTTCTGGGTTGCGCCCCCGGTTGGCGCTCTGATCGCGGGTGTGGTATACCCGGCTTTGTTCGAACGATCAGCCGAATAGACGCCTGCGCCGTCAGCGCGGCCGGTCAGGAGGGTGTGTGAGCGAACGATCTCGCGTTGAGCTTCTGGCAAGCGTCGTTCTGGCCGTCCTGGGTTTTGGGGCGACCCTCTTTGGAGCGGAGCCCATTTCCGTCGCGCCGTCGAAGATGCCGCGTATCGGCACGGTGGATGAGCGCTTTCAGTCGTTCAACATCGAGATGGTCGAAGTGACCGGCGGACGGTTTTGGGCGCCTTACCGCAAACCGGGAAGCGCAGCCCCTGAACCAACGCCGGCCGCGAAGTTATCGACGCCGGGCATCGATCCAACACTGTTTCGCACACGGGCTCCGCTCGATCTTGCGAATCCGCGGTTGCGCGGTCTGGCAGCGGCGCTGGGGCCGGCTTACGTGCGCGTCAGCGGCACCTGGGCGAACTCTACCTATTTTCACGACTCGGACGATCCAGCACCTGCAACGCCTCCGGCAGGCTTTGGCGGTGTGCTGACTCGCCAGCAATGGCGAGGCGTTGTCGAGTTCTCCCACGCCGTGGATGCCAGGATCGTCACATCGTTCGCCGTGAGCGCCGGCGTGCGCGGCGCCGATGGCGTCTGGACGGCGGACCAGGCGCGGAAGGTCCTGGCCTTCACCAAGGCGAACGGCGGCAGCATTGCCGCAGCCGAGTTCTTCAACGAACCGACCTTTGCGGCGATGGGCGGGGCACCGAAGGGCTATGATGCGGCCGCCTACGGGCGCGACTTTTCCGTGTTCCTTTCCTTCGCCAGAGAAACGGCGCCGGAGATGGTGATTCTGGGCCCCGGGTCCATTGGTGAGGCGACTCCGATAGCGGGAGGGCTCTCCTTGCTGAGGTCGGAGGACATGCTGACGGCCACGGGCCGCGGCGTGGGTGCGTTCTCCTACCATTTCTACGGCGCGGTTTCGAAGCGCTGCGCGGCTATGGGAGGAGCGACACAAACGACGCCGGAGGCGGCGCTCACCGAGGACTGGCTGTCGCGCACGGAACGCGACGAAGCGTTCTACGCGGCCCTGCGCGATCGATTCGAGCCCGGCAAGCCGCTCTGGCTGACCGAGACCGGCGA
>CAZBQQ010000027.1:3058-15303 GCA_964493965.1 uncultured Solibacteraceae bacterium | reverse complement strand
CCCTGCGCGATCGATTCGAGCCCGGCAAGCCGCTCTGGCTGACCGAGACCGGCGAAGCGGCGTGCGGCGGCAACCCGTGGGCGGCGAGCTTTGTCGACAGCTTCCGCTATCTGGACCAGCTCGGGCGCTTAGCGAAACGCGGCGTGCAGGTGGTTGCGCACAACACGCTGGCCGCGAGCGACTATGGCTTGATCGACGAGGCGACGCTGACACCGCGGCCCAACTATTGGTCTGCCGTGCTGTGGCGCAGGCTGATGGGCAAGACGGTGCTCGACGCTGGCGTCTCGCCCACGTCCGGCGTGCATCTCTATGCGCACTGCCTGCGCGATCGCCCCGGCGGCGTGGCGTTGCTGGCGATCAACTTCGACCGGGAGACACCGCAGGACCTCACAGCCTCGCTGCCTTACGACCGCTACACTCTGACTTCCAAAGACCTGCTGGGCACCAGCGTCGAACTGAACGGGCGCGAGCTGAAAACAGGCGATCACGACGCGCTGCCGGAGATGGCCGGCAAGCCGGCACGGGCGGGACGGACGACGCTTGCTCCCGCGAGTATCACATTCCTGGCCTTCCCGAATGCGGGGAACGCCAGTTGCCCGTAACTAACTACGCAAACCCGAAGTTACTGGCCACTAACTCCTCGAGCCGAGCGGTGTGCGAGGTCAATTCCCTCTGGCGGAGCTTTTCGAATAGCGCTAACGTATAGGGTTAGCGAGCAGGACAGCGAAGGACCGATTATGCAAACCAGCTTGAGCAGACGCGCCTGCCTGAAACTGCCGCTGGCCGCCGTGGCCTCGCGGCTGGCCGCGGACGCCACCATGGACGCCCACGGCTTCAAACTCGGCATCATCACCGACGAGTTGACGGGCCAGTTGAACGAAGCGCTCGACTTCATCTCCAGCTACCACCTGCGGTGGTGCGAGCTGCGGGAGATGTGGGGCAAGAACATCATGAACAGCTCCCGGGAAGAGCTGGATCGCGCCCGCGACCTGATCGACCGCCACGGCGTCCGCGTGAGCGAGATCGCGTCGCCGCTCTTCAAGTGGAATTGCCCGCAGATGCCCGCCAAGGCCGGCGAGAAACGGGACACCTTCGCCGCGAGCTTCACCGAGCAGGACGCCGACAAGCTTTTCGCCCAGTCTTTCGAACTGGCCCGTTTCTTCGGCACGCGCATGGTGCGCATCTTCACTTACTGGCGGGTGGACGATCCCACGAAGGCCTACCCCTACGTCCGTGACCGCATGGCGAAGGCGGCGGAGGTGGCGGCCCGGAGCAACATCATTCTCAACATCGAGAACGAGCATTCCTGCAACGTCGGCACGGGCAAAGAGCTGGGGAGGCTGCTGAAGGATGTGAATTCACCGAGCCTCCGAGGCGTGTGGGATCCGGCCAATGCCACGATGCTCGGCGAGGTTCCTTTTCCCGATGGCTACGAGGCCGTGAAGGGCCTGTTCCCGCACATGCACGTCAAGGATTCCCGCAAGAACGCGAAGACCGGCGAACTCGAGTGGGCGCCGGTGGGCGGCGGCATCGTCGATTTCAAGGGCCAGTTTCAGGCGCTGCTGCGCGACCGCTATGAGGGGACGATTTCGCTCGAAACGCACTACCGGCGGCCGGACGGCAACAAGGTCGAGAGCACGCGCGAGTCGCTCACGGGTCTATTCAAAGTTCTAGGAGAGGTGTGACATGCCATCAGGTTTCAGCCGCCGCGATGTGTTGAAGGCCGCCGCCGGAGCGGCGTTGCTGGCGCCCCAACGGGTGCTGGGCGCGAACGATCGGGTGCGCGTCGCCGTGGTCGGATTGCGCGGGCGCGGTCTCGATCACATCAAGAGGATCAAGCAGACTCCCGGCGTGGAACTCGCTGCGGTGGTGGATGTCGATGAGAACGTCATCGCGGCCCGACTGGGTGACATCGAAAAGCTGGGCATGGCCAAGCCCGCGACATTCGGCGATATCCGCAAGATGCTCGAGGACCGCTCGATCGACGCCATCACGGTGGCTACGCCCAATCACTGGCATTCGCTGATGGGCATCTGGGCGTGCCAGGCCGGCAAGGACGCCTACGTGGAAAAGCCGCTGTCCCACAGTTGGTGGGAAGGGAAACAACTGGTGGCCGCGGCGAACAAGTACAACCGCATCGTGCAGCACGGCACGCAGAGCCGGTCGAGCATCGGCGCGAAGGAAGCGATTCAGAAGCTGCGCGGCGGCCTGGTGGGCGATGTCTACCTCTCGCGCGGACTGTGCTACAAGTGGCGCGACACGATCGGCCGCAAGCCGCGCGAAGCGGTGCCGGCGGGTTTCGACTACGATCTTTGGCTGGGGCCCGCGCCCGATCGCGGCTTCACGCGCAACCGCTATCACTACAACTGGCACTGGTTCTGGGACACCGGCAACGGCGACCTGGGGAATCAGGGCATTCACGAAATCGACACTGCGCGCTGGGGCTTGGGGGTCACATTCCCGAACAAGGTTTCGGCGATGGGCGGCCACGTGATGTTCGACGACGACCAGGAAACGCCCAACGTCCTCAACTGCTGTTTCGAGTTCAACCTGCCGGACGGCAAGCGCCGCCTGATGGAGTTCGAGGTGCGGCACTGGATGACCAACCACGAGGCCGAGATCGGCGTCTTCGGCGGTGGCAGCGTGCTGCCGCCCGCCGGCCTGACCACTCCGCCCGCCGCGAAGGCGCCGGCGGCGTTGGGCCCGGCCAGCGGCAAGCCCGGCACGATCGGCAATATTTTCTATGGTCCCGGAGGCTACCTCGCGATTCAGGAATACGAAAGCTACAAATACTGGCTGGGGGAACGACAGGAGCCGAGCCCGGTGAACCGCGGGAAGGAGAACCACTTCGCCAACTTCATCGACTGCGTCCGGAGCCGCAAGAAGGAGGACCTCACGGCGCCGGTGGATGAGGGGCACATCTCCTGCACGCTGGTGCACCTGGCCAACGTGTCGTATCGCCTGGGCCGCACCTTGAACTTCGATCCGGCGACTGAGCAGGTAATCGGCGACGACGAGGCCAACCGGATGCTTCGCGACGGCGACCGCGGATACCGGCCGGGGTTCACGATCCCGGACAAGGTGTAGCGAGGGCCGCGGCGGCGGGCTGGCGGCTTCCCGGTCAGCTTGCGAAGGGATTGCTGATTCGAACCCCCAGAATGTCCTGCCCGTCGTTCATGTCCTCGGTGTAAAGCACCGTCGCACCGCTCCGCGCCGCTGCGACGACGACCAGTGCATCCCAGAACGAGAGCGTCGCCTGGTCGGCAAGCCTGACGGCCGCCCGTATGGCCGCGTAATCCACCACCATCAGCGGCCAGGCTGCCAGATCTTCCACCACGGCCAGCGCTTCCTCGCTCGAGCAGCGCCGCGCCACCTTGCAGGTCAGGGTCACATAGAGTTCCTGCAACACCTGCGTGCTTACCCGCAGACGATCGTCTTCGATCAGCTCGTTGAGCAGCCGCTTAGCCACGCGCTGTTTCGCCGAACCGCTTTTGTCGAGCGCATAGACCAGCACGTTGGTGTCGACGAATGCCGGGGCCTTCTCAGCGCTCATAGAGGTCGTCCCGGCTCCACTTCCGCTTGCCGACGTCCACCAGGCCGGTCTTGAACGCCTTGGTCAACCTCGTCCTGGCCAACCGGCGCCGGCTGGGCTCCTCGACCAGCGCCGCCAGAAACTCCCGCACGAGTTGATTCACACTGGTCCGTTGATCGAGGGCGATTTTCCTGGCCGCCAGGAGCACGTCCTCCTCAATCACCAGAGTGACATTCTGCTTGGCCTTCTCCATGGGACCAGTGTAGCGCAGGACCCGTGCTACACGGACAACCTCTGAAAACAAGGCTTGGCCACGAATGAACACGAATGAACACGAATAGGAAACACCAAGAAAGAGCTTTGTTCTATTCGTGTGTATTCGTGTTCATTCGTGGCCAAGCCTTTGCTTGTCTTTCTTAGCCCGCCAGGCCCGCCAGCACTCCCTTCATGTAGCCGAAGGAGTGCAGCATTCCCGGCAGGGGGTTGTCGGCGTTGATCTCGTACTCCAGGTTGACCGAGGCGCTGTAGCCGATCTTCTGCAACTGTTTGAAGATCGCCACCACCGGCATGACGCCGTCCCCTACGTCGCATTGGCTTTCCTTGACCTTGCCGTCTTTCAGGTCCTTGATGTGCATGTCGAGCAAGCGTGGTCCGGCGTTGGCGATTTCCTGAACCACGTCCGCGCCCGTACGCATGGAATGCCCGACGTCCAGGCAGAGGCCCATGCGGGGGTCCATACCCTTCACAGCATCGAGGACCACTTTCGGATTCGGGAAATTCTTGTCCTCCGGCCCGTGCGTGTGAATCGCGATCTTGATGTCGAATTCCTTGGCGAGCTTCTCGATCGCACCCAGGTTCTCGTGGAGCGGCGCCGTGACCAGCATCGGCATGCCGCACGCCTTCGCGTATTCGAAGTACTTCCTCAGGTCCGCCGGATCGCTCGACTTCATGTCCGTGTTGCCGCCGCTCACAATGGTCAACCCGGCCTTCTTGAAGTCGCCTACCGCGCGGGCGATTTCCGCCGGCGCCGAAGTGTAGGGCAGGTGGAAGTCCTTGACGCTGACGCGCGTGATCCCGAGTTGCTGGATCATGCGGATCGCGAGGCCGCGCTGGAACTCCCGCAGCGAGTAGGTTGCGATTCCGAGTTCGAAGGCGGCTGGGGCGGCCTGGCTCGCCGCGGGCCTTGCGGCTGCCGCCGCCACGAGGCCGGCACTGGAGATTAATTGTCGACGTGTCATAGGTGACATGTTACTCCAAGGCGAGCGGGTGTCAAGCCCGACTTAGTCTCGCACCACGCGCGAGGCGATCACTTCGTAACTGCGCGAGTCCGTCCCCTGGAACTGTACCCGCAGAAGCAGCTCCAACCTCTGCACGCGGCTGGCTGGATCGATGCCTCGCGCCAGCAGTTCTTTGCGCAGCCGCTCGGGATCGGTCAGAAGTTCGGACGCCGCGGCGGTGCCGGCCGAACTGGTGCCCGCCACCAGCAAGACACAGCCCTTGCCCGTCAGGTTCGGGATCAGTGAGAGGATGGCGTAGGCAGTGCCTGAGATTGTTTGAGGGGTCGGCTCCCAACGGGAGGGCTCACCCCTCAGCGGCGCGCGGTTCGACATGTACTGAAGCCGGGTTGCGGGTTCCATCTCGATGGCAAAAGTCAGGCTTTCGCGAAACAGCTCGGCCCAGGGGTTCGCCGTGACACTACCCAGCAGGATTACGGGCTGCTCCCCCTTGAAGTATTCCATTTGCAGTTGCCGCGCCGGCACCAGCAGAGCGGTGCGGCCGGTTGTCTCCAGCATGGCGCTGACCCGCGAAGCGGCGACCGCGCTCACCAGGCTGGTGTACTGATTTCCCGATCGCGGTGAAACGCGCGTCATGTCGGGGGGAAAGTTCCCGGTCCACTGTTCGCCCAGGTACTCGTCAAGCGTAAGGGGCCGTTTGGCGATGACGTTGGTATAGATCGTATAGTTGGCGTCGGTGAGCCCCACTCGCACGACCTTCTGCGATCCGAATTGGGTCCACGGCAGTAACTCCATGACCGGCGACGACGGAACCCGGCCTCCCAGCATGTGGTTGTACCAGACCGATACGCCGCAAGCCAGCGAAAGCACCGCGATCGCTGCCCAGGCGGAGACCGGCCACCGCCGCCACCACACGGTCGAAGGCGTCCCTGGCGAGTGACCGGCCGGCGGCTCGTCCGCGGGATGGAACTCGACCATGTAGCTGCCGACAGGCAGGAAGATCTGCACGCTCCCGGGCTCACGCACCTGGTTCGGGTTGGCGTAGTGCGCGAGCAAACGCTTGCGCACCCCGTTTACCGAGACGCGAACGATGGCATCCTTCCCCGTATCGTAGGCGGTGTCCCGCCCGAATACTTCCACCCCGATTGTGCGCTCCTTGAGCAGGTGCTCGCCGCCGTCCATGGCGCGTTCTACCAGGTATTGGAGGAGTGCACAACTGCGCTCGCTGCCGGCGAACTCGTGGCTGGCCCGGACACGCTCGAGTTCCTCGAGGACGAGCTTGCGGTTCTTCGGCGCCCCCGAAGCTACGCCCACCGGGCCCGTTCGGGCAGCCGGCCTCAGCCCTTCCTCGCCTGCGCTCGTAGCGGGGTCACCTCCGGGATCGATGCTATCAGCTTAACCGTTAATCCGCAAGGGTCCAGAAGTCCCTGCTTTATCAAGGACGTAGCTATCTGTTAACAAACCCGTTAAGGGTGGCTGTAAAGCTGGACCCGCGCGCACAATCTGAAAGTGCTTCTCGGGTCGAAATTCGCAGAACGTCGCGGCGCCGGGCCTCGCCAAGCGGCACTGGCAAGCAAGCGGCGTACCGGCGTCTCACGAGGCGCGGCTTGGTACTGAGTTCGACAGGACCGGCTGTGAGTGACTAAGTAACGCATAGAAAGAAGGAGCCCATGCATACGCGACAATTGCTCGTCCTGATGATGATCCTATTGATTGGCGCCGGAGCAGCTTACTCGCAAGCTGTGAATGCCACGTTGTTGGGCACCGTCACCGATCCCAGCGATTCGGTCATTCCCAACGCGAGGGTCACCATCACCGAAGTCAACACCAACTCCACCCGCACCACTCAGACCAACGACAGCGGGTATTACTCTTTTCCGAACCTGCCTCCCGGGACTTACGTGGTCATGGTGGAGGCAAACGGATTCAAGAAGGACCTGCGCCGGGACATTAACGTCATAGTGGACACGAATACGCGCGTGGATGTGCGGCTTCAGACCGGCGTCGTGACGGAGACCGTCGAGGTCTCCGGCGCCCCTCCCCTGCTGCAAGCCGATTCGGCCGGAATCAGCCAGAAGATGCAGCAGGACCTCCTGGCGAACGTGCCGCTGGGCGTCAACCGCAATTTCCAGAGCCTGCTGAACCTGGTGCCGGGAGTGGCGCCCGTGCTGTTCCAGCACTCGCAGTTCTTCAACGCCAGCAGCTCGCTGCAGACCGAAGTCAACGGCCAGATGCGCCAGGGCAACAACTTCATGATCGAGGGGACGGACGACAACGAGCGCACCGGCCTGTTGCAGATCTACATTCCGCCCATCGAGGCGATCCAGACGGTAGACGCGTCGGTGGCCAACCACGATCCCGAATTGGGTCGTGCCTCGGGCGCGGTGATGAACGTGATCATCCGGTCGGGCGGCAACGACTTCCACGGCGCGGCGTACGAATTCCTGCAGAACAGCGCGATGAACGCGCGGTCCTTCTTTAATCCGTCGGTCGGCCACCTGGCATATAACTACCTCGGCGGAAACCTGGGCGGGCCGATCAAGAAGAACAAGATCTTCTTTTTCGCCGACTACCTTCGGGTCATGGACCATGAAGCCAACACCAACCTGGTGACCATTCCGCCCAACCCCTGGCGCACGGGCGATCTGAGCGCAGCGACGACCACAATCTACGACCCCACCAGCGGCAATCCTCTCGACGGCACCGGGCGGACACCGTTTGCGGGCAACCGGATTCCGCTCGCCAACATCAATGCGGTTTCAAGTAAGATCCTGGCCCTGCTGGCGCCCACCAATCAGTCCTTCAACCTTGCCAAGCCCGCGAACAACTACTTCGCCTTGCTGCCGTTCCAGAAGACCACCGATTCGCTGGACGCCAAGATCGACTTCACTGTCACGGACAAAGACCGCTTGAGCGGGCGGTTCAGCTTCTCGCGCCCCGTGGTCTTCCAGGCGCCACTGTTCGGCATGGCCGGCGGCGACGGCCCCGGCACCGCCTTCATGGGCACCGGCACGCAGAAGACCTACAGCTCAAACCTCAACTGGGACCGCATGCTGTCGCCCACGATGGTGGTGGAGACTCGCATCGCGGTGTCGCACTATCACAACGAGGCGCAACCGTCCGATTACGGCAGCAACGACTCCACCAACATCGGCATCCCGGGCGTGAACATCAACAAGTTTACGAGCGGCATGGTGGGGATCAACATCAACGACGGCTTCTCGAATCCGGTGGTCGGTTACTCGGCGAGCCTGCCCTGGGTCCGTGCCGAAGCGAACGTGGACGTGGTCAACATCTGGACCAAGGTCAAGGGCAATCACACCTTCAAGTGGGGCATCGATCTCAAGCGCATCCGCGACGACTTGCTGCAGGACCAGACCTACGGCGCGCGCGGTATCTTCAACTTCGCGGCCGCGCAGACCGCGCTGTGCACCGCCACCGCCGTGAACACGTCCGGCCTGGCCACCAAGTGCACCTCCTCCGCGACGGGAATCGCCAACGACATGGCCAGCTTCCTGCTCGACGTGCCGTCTTATATCGGGCGCGACGTCAACACTTATTTCCCGGCCTACCGGCAGTGGGAGTTCTTCGGGTTCGGCGGGGACAAGTGGCAGATGTCGCCGAAACTGACCGTCGACTTGGGCCTGCGGTGGGAGTTTTATCCTCCCGCGACGCCTGCCTATCCCGGCGGCTTCTCCAACTACGATCCAAACACCAACAGCCTGGTGATCGCCGGGGTGGGCGGCAACCCCTCGAACATGGGCATGAAGACGCGCTACAACTACTTCGCGCCGCGCGTCGGACTGGCCTATCGCGTCACCGACCAGACCGTGATCCGCGCCGGCTTCGGCACGAGTTACACACCGTTCCCGGATAACACGTATGCGTACAACTATCCGGTGCGCTCCAACAACAACTACAACAACGTGGGCGATGGCTTCGCGACCACGCTGCTTCCGAGTGGCCAGCCGGCAACTTTCCAGAACGGTTTCCCGGCGCCGGTGGCGGTGCCGATTCCCACCAACGGCATCATCCCGGCAACGGGAGCCCTGCTCAGCCAGAGCATGTTCGCCATCAGCAAAGACTTCAAGAACCCGTACGTGGAAACCTGGAACTTCGCGATTCAGCGAGCGCTGCCCCTGCACCTCGCACTGGATGTGGCGTACCTGGGCGTCCACGGCGTGGATACGGCGGCGCAGTTCAACCTGAATACGAACACCAGCACCATCGGTGGTGGAACCGCCGGCCAACCGCTGAACATTCTCTACGGCAAGACCGCGGGCGCGACTCTGTTCTGGGACGGCTTCTCCTCGAGCTACAACGCGCTGCAAGTGAAGCTCGACCGGCATTTCGGCGACTTCCACCTGACCACCGCTTTCACCTGGGGCAAGGCCATGGATTACCAGATCGGTGACGATGGCGCCCTGGACTTCTACATCAATGTCCGGCGCAACTACGCACGGGCCGACTTCGACCGGACGTTCAACTTCAATCAGAGCTACGTCTACTCGCTGCCGTTTGGCAAGGGCAAGAAGTTGCTCTCCAGCGGACCCGCGTCGTGGGTTCTCGGTAACTGGCAGCTTTCGGGTATCCTGACCCTGATGAGCGGCTTTCCGTTCACTGTGAGCGCCAGCGGCAGCAGTCTCAACACACCCGGTGAAACCCAGACGGCCAACCAGGTGGCGGCGGTACAGATCCTGCACGGCATCGGTGTCGGCAATCAATGGTTCAGCACTTCCAGTTTCGCCCAGCCGACGGGAGCCGTGTTCGGCAATACCGGCCGCAATATCCTGAGCGGACCCGGATTGTTCGCGCTCAATGCCTCGGTGTTTAAGAACATCAAAATCGGCGAGCGGGTGAACATCGAGTTGCGCGCAGAGTCCTTCAATGTGACCAACACCGCGGAGTTCACTTTGCTGGCGACACCCGGCGCCAGCAATAACCAGGTTTCGCTTACGAGTTCGACGTTCGGCTATGTCACCCAGACCATCGGCAGTGGCACGGGCGTCAATGGCACGGGCGGCGGTCGTGCCGTGCAACTGGGATTGAAGGTTAACTTCTGAAGCACAGCCCGGACAAACCGAACATTCGGCGTCCGGCACCACGGCCAGCGCGTCATTCCCGGCTCGATCTGGGGATCGCGCTGGCCCTTTTCTTTGCGACCGTCGCGCTGTATGCCCCGGTCCGGGGCTTCGATTTCGTGAACTTCGACGATCCCGAGTACGTGACGCGCAACATTCACGTGCGCGGGGGCGTCACGGCGCGCGGGATCGAGTGGGCGCTCACCTCCGGCGACGCCGCCAACTGGTTTCCCGTCACGCGGCTCTCGCATCTCGTGGACGGCCAACTCTTCGGACTGCGCGGCGGATGGCACCACCTGGTCAGCGTCGGCTGGCACGCACTGGCGGCGGTGCTGCTGTTCGCTTTCCTCAAGCGCTCGACCCACGCACGCTGGCCGAGCGCCTGGGTCGCTTTCGTATTCGCGCTTCATCCGCTGCACGTGGAGTCGGTCGCGTGGGTGGCCGAGCGCAAAGATGTCCTCTGCGCTTTCTTCTGGTTTCTGGCGTTGTGGGCCTACGTGCGGTATGCCGAGCGGCCGGGGCGGGGACGCTATGTCGTGGTCCTGCTCCTGTTCTGCCTGGGATTGATGTCCAAGCCCATGATCGTCACTCTGCCGTTCCTGCTGCTGGTGTTGGATGCGTGGCCGCTCAACCGGTTTTCGCGCGCGGCCGTCCGAGAGAAGATCCCATTCTTCGCGCTCGCCTCCGTCTCGGCCATCGCCACGTACCTGGTGCAGCACGCCAGTGGTGCCGTCCACGAGATCGCCAGTTTGCCCTTGGGATTGAGGATCGAGAACGCGGTCGTCTCCTGCGCGATCTACTGCCTCAAGACGATTTGGCCGGCCGGCCTGGCGGTGTTCTATCCGTATCCGGCCGGGTTCGCGTGGTGGATGGTCGCGGCCGCCGCGATGGCGCTTGCCGGGATTACGGCGCTGGTGCTGCGGTGGCGTCGCGGCGCACCCTACCTGGCGGCCGGCTGGGTCTGGACCCTGGTGACGTTGGCGCCGGTGATCGGACTCGTGCAGGTGGGCGCTCAGGCGCGGGCGGACCGGTACATGTACGTTCCGATGGTCGGCCTGACCATCATGGTGGCTTGGGGCGCGGCCGATCTGGCACGGCGCTGGCCGGCAGCCAGGCGGCCGATCGCCGCCGCGGCCGTTGTGGCCTGCCTGGGAGCGGCCGCAGTCTCAGCATCCCAGATCGGTTACTGGAGAAACAGCGAGACGCTGTTCCGGCACGCGCTGGCTGTGACTGCGGACAACTACCTGGCCGAGCACAATCTGGGGAGTGCCCTGCTCGAAACGGGGAGGCTTTCCGAGGCCGTGCCGCACCTCGAGGCAGCACTGCGCATCCGGCCCGACTCGGCGCAAGCGCGCAGCGACCTGGCGAGCGCGCTGGCCAGAACGCCGGGGCGCCTGCCGGAGGCCATCGCCGAATACCAGGCCGCGGTCCGCCTTCTGCCCGGCTCCGCCATCTTGCACAACAACCTGGGGGCCGCGCTGGCCAGGTTTCCCGACCGTTTGCCGGAAGCCATTCGCGAATGCCAGGCCGCACTGCGTATCGACCCGGATTACGCGGAAGCACACAACAATCTGGCGAGCGCGCTGGCCCAGACGCCCGGCCGCCTGTCCGAGGCCATAGCCGAGTATCAGGCGGCTCTGCGCATCAACCCCGAGTATGGGGAAGCGCACCTGGGACTGGGGCTCGCGCTGGCCGGAATCCCGGGACGCGGGGAGGAAGCGATTGCTGAGTATCAGGCGGCGCTCCGCATCGAGGCCGATTCCGCGGAGGCGCACTACAACCTGGGGGTGGCCCTGACGAAAACCAACGGCCGGCTGCCGGAAGCGGCCACCGAGTTCGAAGCAGCGCTGCGCCTGAAGCCGGATTACGCGGAGGCGCACAACAATCTGGGCGTCGCGTTATCGCAATTGCCCGGCCGGTCGTCCGAGGCCGTCGGCCACTTCGAGGCGGCCGTGCGCATCGACCCAGACTACGCGGACGCGCATTACAACCTGGGCGTCGCGCTCTCGCAGATTCCGGGCCGGCGGCCAGAAGCGATTACCGAATTGGAAGCGGCCTTGAGGCTCAAGCCCGACCCGGAACTCCGCCGCGCCGTGGACCGTTTGCGCGCGGGGCGCTAGTGTGGAACACCCTGCCGAGGCAGCGCCAAGGTGTCGGCAGGAGTGCCGGCACGGCAGGCTGAAGCCTGCGCCACAACACTAGAGCGGGCGCAGACCCTCCCAGCGCACGTTCCAGCCCTTCTTCGGGAACCCGTGCGGCGAACAGGCCATCATCGCCGCGGCAGCGAGAAGCCCGCCGTTTCCCGGCAAATAGACCGGAAGGCCGGCACGCTGCCAGTTGTGGCCGTTCGGCAGCCAGGTGTTCCTGGGCGAGTCGAGGAACAGGCAATCGACGGCG
>CAZBQQ010000027.1:0-2958 GCA_964493965.1 uncultured Solibacteraceae bacterium | reverse complement strand
GAGCGCACCTGTTCCCATTTCGGGTCGGGCGGGAGTCCCAGGCGCCGCCTCCATTCCTGCGCGATGCCGAGCGCCTGGCGCCAATAGGCCAGCTCGAAGGTCGGATTCCAGGTTTCGCGCGGGGGATGGTTTTCCTGCGCCGGGATGAGGGGCGGCCCGAGCGCGAAACGGCCGTCTCGCCGGACGGCAAAGTCGGCCATGAAGTCGGCGGATTGCATCACGACATCGCTGTATTGTTCCAGGGTCGCGCGCGCAGGCCTGGCGCGATAGCACAGCTCAGCCAGCGCGATGGGATGGGGCTGCTGCCAGATCAGCAACTCGCCGACGTTCGATGGGCTGCTGCGGCCGTCGGGCGAAGTCATCTTGGGCCAGCGCGCGCCGCGGTATCCCTGTGTTCGCGCCTTCTCGCGGGCCATCGGGAGAATGGATGCGTACCAGCCGAGGCTGCGCTCCACGAGAGGCGTGCGATCCCAGAGCGCGAAGTGGGCGGCGTGCCACCAATGCATTTCCAGGTGAAACTTGCCGTACCAACTGTTGCACGTCAGGCCGGTTTCCTGGGGAGGCGTGGAGCCGGCGCACTGGATCGCCGTCAGGTACTGCGACAGAACGATCCGGCGCTCGAGTTCCTGCGCGCGCGCGTCGGTACTGCCGGCGAGATCGATGGCGCCGCCCTCTGACCAGAATTCATGCCAGTGTGCCTGGCTCGCCTGTCGCGCGGCGGCGGGGAGGATCGGGTCGGAGGGGGATGGACGCGGTGAGAACTCGCAGCTGAACTCCAGGTGTCTGCCGGAAAGCACGAATCGATGCTCACCGCGCGCTTCTGCGTGCGCATCTCCGGTCCAGTGCAGGCGCACCCAGTAGCTGTCGGCATCGAGTTGCCGGTGGACGGTCGCCGTGTTCCGGTCCTGGATCGCTACGGTGGTCCGGTGTTTCTCGGGGGCCGTCCAATCCGAGGCGTTCATCGCCGGGGAGCCGTAGGGGAAACGCCATTCGACGGCCAAACGCCCCGCGCTCGCGAGCGGCGACTCGATGGAGACGGCGAGCGCGTCGCGCGTGGGATGGCAACACGTCACGACCCTTACTGGCTGGCCCTGGAGATCGAATCGGCTGACCAGCATCCCGCTCGAAAGGACCAGCCTCTGGTCGATGTTCGTCACGTTTGAGAGCGCCAACATCGAGCCATCGAGCAACAGCGTGATGCGTCCCAGATTCAGGCGGTGCGGGTTCTGTCGCAGCCAGCCGAACAGTTCCTGCTGTCCCTTGCGCAAGGTCGCATAGCCCACCGGCCGGCCGTAGGTGTCGAAGGTCTCCAGGCGCAAATCGGACGCGCCGAGGCCGGGGAGGGCGGGGAAGCTGTGCCATCCCCACTGCGATTGCGTGCACAGAGGAACATTGGCGTCGTGGAGTGCCGGGAAGGATTGCAGCCCGGTTATATCCGCCGTGAACGCGAACTCGCCGTTTCCGACGGACAGCGGGCAGCGAGGGTCCGGCCGGTGTAGCACGGGATCGTGGCGCGAAACGATTGCCAGCCGGTCGAGGCGGCCGCTCGCGGCGCCCGTGAGACCCGCGGCAAGAGGCGCCGCGGCGAGAAGCAACTGCCGGCGGCTGCATAAGGCGAAACGGTGGGGCGGTGTCATGTCGCGGATTTCGGCCAGCATACCAGATCGGCCGGCTAGTCACATTTCCGTTCCGGTCGAAGTTGGGCCGCGGTCGCTGAAATCCCGTTGCCAGAGATCAACGCCGTCCGCCCAATCCTGCATCCACTGAGCAAAACTCGACCCCGTAGGCTTCAGATCCAACTCGCC
The DNA here is from genome assembly GCA_964493965.1 of uncultured Solibacteraceae bacterium. GTDB lineage: Bacteria > Acidobacteriota > Terriglobia > Bryobacterales > Bryobacteraceae > DASWZN01. Next base: position 1,153 of record CAZBQQ010000027.1, on the reverse strand, counting down.
CAGGACGTTGACGATCCCTCCTTCGGATGTGGAGCAGTCGATGGCGGAGTAGAGTGCGCAGCCCCACTCGCAAATGAGAACGAGCTTCCCAGGCCAGCCATACGCTTCGTCCGCACCCGAGTGGAGGTAGACATTAGGAACCGACAGGCTGAGTTCGGAAGCGGGTGCGACGTTGACTCCAAACAAACCGTAACCAGGGCCGAAGCCGCCGTTTCCCACTTCGGTCCAGAGCTTCCCCAAAAGCGTCGGAAGGCGGAATCCCATCCGTGTCTCGGCCTCCTCCACCGCTTTAGCGTCTGTTGGTGGAGGCAGCGGTTGGCCCGACAGCAGTTCCGGGAGCCGCTGGGCCATTCCGGTCCTGCGCCTCGGATCGTTGGCTAGCTCTTTGATGCGCGCGACCAGTTCCTGTTCCGGCATGTTCACATTCTCGAATGCCAATTACCTCTCGGGCCAGTCAGCCGAGAGAGATGGCCGGTGCGTTGCCGTAGAGCCTGTTAGTTGTTGATGACGGAGTTGGTTGCGGGGGACTGCAACGCCCCGAATGTACTCGTCCTGCGATTCAGATTGGAGCTGGCCTGAATCGCTGTTAATCGGTGAGCTTCTTCAGGATGTGCTTGGCGAGGATTTCGTTCACTTCCTTGTGACGGGGCACTGGCTGCGACATCCCGGTGTTCGGATTGCGATACCAATCGTGCTTGCCGCCGTGGCGAACCAGCGAGCACCCAAGAGTTTCCAGCTTGCGAATCAGTTCGGTTCGCTTCATCCAACTGCAAGCTCGGCGACCCTGCGGACTCCCGGAATCTCGCCACTGGTCAAGTCCCGGTAGAGATCACGGAGATTCTCTTCCAGTTCCGGCAGAGTCTCACCTTGGGTCAGGTAGTCGGGGAACTCCACAAAATACCCGAGCCACGTGCCTCCGTCTTGCCACTGGACGTAACGGGCGGTGCTCATGCATCCATTCTACGCCGACTGGAATTGGGCGTGACGCCCAGGGAGTTGGTTGCGGGGGTAGGATTTGAACCTACGACCTTTGGGTTATGAGCCCAACGAGCTACCAGACTGCTCCACCCCGCATTGCCATCCTAGCGCATGCGGAGCGATTGGTCAATCTGTGTTTTCGCTGATTGTGGCGGTTCGCAACTCAATCGCTGTT
>CAZBQQ010000026.1:26276-47861 GCA_964493965.1 uncultured Solibacteraceae bacterium | reverse complement strand
TCCATAAATGGATCCGTACCTCGGCCGATTTCCGCAAGGCTGTCGATGAGGCCCGAGACCATTTCTTCGAATGCGTCAATGACCAACTCAATGAACTGTCAACCGTCGCGCTCGACACTTTGCGACAGTTACTCACCAGCCCCGATACCCCGCCGTCCGTACGCCTGCACGCGGCGTTAGCCGTTCTCGAACGCCCCAGCCATCGCGACTCCGCCTGGCAGGTTCCCGAGCCCGTCGGTAAGGTAATGGAGCCCCGGCGAGAGCCGGTCGTTCTCGAGCCCGAGCCGCCAGCCCCCCAAGTCTCAGCCTCCGCCCCGCGAAACGCACCCTGCCCCTGCGGCTCCGGCTTAAAGTACAAGTATTGTTGTGGAAGCCCCTTGGGCGCGTCCCTCGACAAGCTCACCGCTCCGCCCCGCCCGCATGGCTGATGTCTTCGGGGCGCGTAGTCGGCTGGCGCGCGTCGGAGCGCGTCACTTCCGCGTCTCCACAGAACCGCTACACTTGTCCCCATGAAGACTGCGCTCTCCTTTATTGCTGTGCTCGCGCTTGGGGCCTGCTTCGCCCCGGCTCAGGATCTCAAACCGATCTCGCTTCCAGCCCCGCAAACCGACGGCGGTATGCCGCTCATGCAGGCGCTCAAGCAGCGCCACTCCACCCGCGCTTTCAGCGCACAGCCGCTCTCGCCCCAGACGCTCTCCAACCTGCTCTGGGCCGGCTTCGGCATCAACCGTGCCGACGGCCACCGCACCGCGCCCTCGGCCATGAACTGGCAGGAGACGGATCTCTACGTCGCCACCGCGGACGGCGTCTACCTCTACGACGCCAAGGCCAACGCGCTCCAGCCGGTCGCGGCCGGCGACCTGCGCGCCATTGCGGGCACGCAGCCCTTCGTCAAGGACGCCGCCGTCAATTTGGTCTACGTGGCCGACACCACGCGCTCGAAGGGCAACACGGAATTCCTCGCTGCCGACAGCGGTTTCATCGCCGAGAATGTGTATCTGTTCTGCGCGTCGGAGGGACTGGTGACGGTGGTGCGCGCCAGCGTGGACCACGCGGCCGTCGCCAAAGCCTTCAAGTTGCGTCCGGAGCAGCGCGTCACGCTGGCTCAGTCGATCGGCTACCCGCAGAAGTAGGCCCGCACACGCTGTTAAACTGGCTTGTGCAGCGCTTTTGCTCCATCGCCGCCGCTTTGTTCGTCCTGGCTTTCTGCGGCGCCACCGGATGTTCCACCAGCACGTCGCACGAGCCGGAGATCGGCGAGGCGTATGCCGGCCCCGCCGCCCTCAAGCTCCGCCGCGACGTTGATCTGAGGTCGCCCGAGGTGGCCTCCGTGGCGCACGGGGACCGGCTCGCCATCGTCGGCCGCCGCCGGCGCTTCGTCCGGGTCCGCACCGCCAGGGGAGCCGTCGGCTGGACGGACATGCGCCAGTTGCTCTCCGCCGGCCAGATGGACCAACTGAACCAGCTCGCGGAGACCGCCCGCCAGTTGCCCTCGCAAGGCGCCGCCACCGTCTACGAAGCGCTGAACGTCCACACGGAAGCGAATCGCCAGGCGCCCAGCTTCTACCGGGTCAAGGAAGGCGAGCTGGTCGATATCGTCGCGCACGAGCTCGATCCGCGGCTGCCGTTCGCGCCCAAAAGCATCCTGCCGCCGCCCACGCCGCGTCCCAAGCCCACGCCCAAGCCGGAGGACGAGAGGCGCATTCCGCGTCCTCCCTCGCCCGCGCCCATCAAGCCTCCCCAGAACTGGCAGGAGCTTTCGAAGACGCCTTCGCTCCCCGACGACGAACAGGAGGAACCCGAGGAGGCCGAGCCCGCCAAGCCCGTGCCGCTCGATGACTGGACGCTCGTCCGGCTCAAGAACGGCCGCGCTGGATGGGTCCTAGCCGGCAGCCTGAAGCTGAACATCCCCGACGAAGTGGCGCAGTATTCCGAAGGCCACCGCATCACCTCCTACTTCGCCACCGCCGACGTCAACGACGGCGGCCAGGTCAAGCACAACTGGCTTTGGACGACGATCGGAGAGGGCCATGCGCCGTACGAGTTCGACAGCTTCCGCTACTTCATCTGGAACATCCGCCACCATCGCTACGAGACGGCTTACGTCGAACGCAACCTGAAGGGCTACTACCCGGTGCAGGTACACCCGGTGCAGGCGTCCGCCGGCGGCAAGGCTGCCACCTACCCCGGCTTCTCGCTGATCGTGGAAGAGAACGGCGTGCGCTACCGCAAGACCTACGCGTATCAGATCTACCTTGTCCACCTGGTCGGCAAAGAGAAGATCGAAACGCCGCCGGTGACCGTGGGCGCGGTGAAGATGGCCGTCCCGCTGCCGCCGGTCCAACCCGAGGCTCGTCCCGGTTTCTTCGCCCGCCTGAAGGCCTGGTTCAAAAAGCGGTAGAGCGTCAGGCGCGCCGCTGCCGGCTGTAGTGGCCGCCGCCGATGCCTCCCAGGTCAATGATGACCGCGACGACGAGGGCCACCAGATAGATGCCTTCGATGGGCAGGTGCGAATTCACAAGCCAGGCATACACGATGGTGGTTAGCGGCAGGAAGAGGAACCCGAGCACCGGGATCAGCAAGCCGTGGTAGGCGCGCCCGAGATAGTTGCTGAATAGGAACATCAGCACCAGCACCACCCGGGGAGTCAGGACCGTGAGAAGAGCCAGAACGCAGCAGGGCATGGTTAGTTTTATTCTAAGCGGATTCCTGGCGGACTTGGAGCAGGTAGTCGAGTTCGGACTTCTTCTTCCGGCGATACCAGACCAGCAAGACGAAGAAGGCGGCGGCAAACGCCCACACGAAGTCGATCGGGATCGAACTGAAGAACAGCCACCTGAGCACTGGCGGCCGTTCGGGAGAATGCCGGTACACCCACACCAGCCCAAACACCATCTCGGACACGGCCAGCCCGGCGCTGAATCGGAGCGTGGCCAACCTGGCCCGGCAACGGCTGATCGAAAGATCGAGAAACGCTTTGGTGTCCAGCGCCGAAGGTTCCCATCGCCCGGCATTCACCGCCAGTCCGAAAGCCCACGCGACGACGATGAACACCCAGGTCGCCGCCGCCAGAAGCGCGACGTCGGCCTGGCGTGAACTCACCGCCCACCACGTCGTCCCGCCGCCCATGGCCACCGTCACCAGGACATCGGCCAGGACGCCAAGCCGCATCGCGCGCGTCTGTCGCTCCACGCTCTTCCGCAAATCGAGAGGCACCGCGTCCGCTGTCTGCCAGTCGCGGCGCCAATTCGACAGTTCGTCATCGACTGTCATTTCTTGTCCTCCAAAGATTCGCGCAGCATCCGGCGCGCCCGCGTCAACCGCGCCCCGACATTGCTTTCCGAGGTGCCGAGCACCGCGGCGATCTCGGCGTAGTCCAGGTCTTCGAGCGCGAGCGTGATCACCTCGCGGTAGGGGACGGGCAGTCGTTGAACGGCGCGCCGCAGGCGCTCGGCGCGCTGCTCCCGCGACAACTCCGACTCGAGGTCCGGCCCCGGGTCCCGCACGTCGATTTCCACGCCCGTCTCGGCGAACTGCGACCGCGTGCGAGCCAGGTGCGCGATGGCCCGGTTGTGCGCGATCCGGAACAGGAAGGTGCGTTCCGAGCACTCGCCGCGAAACCGCCGCAAGGCCTGCCACGCTGCCAGCGCGATATCCTGCAGCAGATCGTCGCGATCGCTGATGGTGTTCGTATAGCTCCTGGCGAGACGGGCCAGCGCGGGCCCGTTCGCCGCGAGCAGACGATCGAAATCGCGTTCCAGCGCGTCATTGCGCATCATCAGGGGCTTTAATTCCCATAGACGATTTCATCACTTTCAAGACGCTTTGCGGCGGCCAGCAGCAGGACCGCCGCCAGCGCCACCGTCAGGAACCCCACCGCGAGGGCCTGTACGATCGGAGTTCCGCCGCCGGCCATGAACGCTTCGAGCTGAAGCTGTTGGCCCGCCAGCGGCAGCAGTCCGCACCAGCCGCGAGCAGAGGGCGGAGCGAAAACGACGAACATGCCCGCGCCCATGGGCAGAAACACGCTCAGGGAAAGATAGGTCTGCGCCTCTTTGACCGCACGGCACGTGGTCGAGATCAGCAACTGGAGCGAAGCGGCCAGCAGGGGCAGCCCAATGAGCCCGAGCACTGGGGCGGGCGCAAGACGCAGCGGTGGCGTCATCCCGGCATTCGCGATCAGAACAGCGAACCCGGCGAGGTTGATCGCCAGACCCGCCGCGGCGAAGAAGCACACGGCCAGCCACTTGCCGATCACGACATCCACCCGGCGCACGGGGTTCAGCAGCAGTGGCACCAACGAGCGGCGCTCCCGCTCTCCGGCCACCGTGTCCATGGCCACATTCATGCCCCCGACGAACGCGGACACCAGCGTGAACACCGCCATCATCCCGGCGAGCACGGTCGTGCCGCCCTTCGTGCCGGGGTGGACCGAGAGGGACACCAGCCCTACCACCACCGGCCCCATCAGCGCGTACACGAGCGCGCTGACCAGCGAGCGGACGTCGCGCAGACCGTCCACTATTTCCTTGCGACCGATCACGAACGCCTGGCTCATCATAGGGTCACCCTCACAAAAGCTTCCTCGAGCGAGGACGCGCCGGTTTGGGCGCAGAGTTCTTCCGGTGTGCCGCGCGCCACCAGGCGCCCGGCGGAGATGATAAAGACGCGATCGCACAGCATACGCACCTCCTCCAGAACATGGCTCGAAAGCAGAATGCACTTGCCTGCGTTTCGCAGCCGCACCAGCACATCCCGCAGCGACCGCACGCTGTGCACGTCCAGTCCATTGGTCGGCTCGTCCAGCACGATGTTTTGCGGCCCATGGAGAATGGCCCGGGCCAGCGCCGTTTTCATATGCTCTCCCTGCGAGAAGCCCGCCGTGCGCCGGTCCGCAATCGACGCGAGCCCCAGCATCGCGAGCGTGTCGTCTATGCGGCCGGGCAGAGACTCCGGCGGAAGCCCGCGGAGCCGCCCGAAATACGCAAGGTTCTCGCGCACGGTCAGACGGGCATAGAGACCGTTGTGGTCGAGCAGCGCTCCCAGGCGGCTCTGCCGCCGCTCGGCCTCGCACCGATCGTCCACTTGTATGGAGCCCGACTCCGGCTCGAGCACTCCGCAAATCATACGTAGCGTTGTGCTCTTGCCGGCGCCATTCGACCCCAGCAGCCCAGTAATAGCCCCATCGGCAGCTTCCAGACAGAGGTCCTGGACCACCGTGCGGCGTTGGAAACTCTTGCGAAGATCTTGGATTCTGATCATCTCCACGCTCCTCTGCTCAAATAGTCCCGAAATCGGCAGGATCCTTACAGGAATTTCGATAGCTTGTTCGCGGCAGGATGCGCGAGCCGGTGATAAGCTGACACCTGATGGACCTCTTCCAGTACCTGATTCGGGTCTTCCTTGAGTTCCTGATTCGCCTGTTTCGAATCCGGCGCGAGAGGCGCTGGCCTTCGGCTGACGGGACCATCATCAGAGCGGTGGCAGCCGAGGTGGACGACGGCTGGGCTCCGGTCGTCTCCTACTCATTTGCCGTGAATTCGTGCGAGTACTTCGGAGACCTTCAGGGTGCACCCGGCATAGACGCCCCCAAGCGGGCGTCCGAAATTCGGCCCGGCGATCACATCGTTGTCCGCTTCAAGCCAGGGAACCCGTCTCGAAACGTCGCGCTTAGCGACGACAACCGGGAGCGCCTCCCATTCACGATCGCGGAATGATTGCCCGGACCCTTCCGAGCAGCGCCCGCGCTTCGTCGATCCGCAGCGCCGCCGCAAGGCCGAAGTAGACCACCCCGTACGCCGGCAGGATCAACGCCGCTGCCAGGATCGGGTTGCGGTGCCCGATGGCGATGCGCACGCCCCAGCCCGCGGCCCCGGCGGCGATGGCCGCGATCCAGAGCTTCGTCGTGTAGCTAAGCGCGAGGCCGGTCTGCCCGATGCGGCGGTTGAGCGTCCGCCGCAGCAGCGCGAATTCCACCCAGCCCGCGATGCCGGCCGACACCGTCAGCCCCGCGACTCCCCAGCGCGGATCGATGCCGATGGCCGGCGGCAGTGGGATCGCCATGGCATAACCGAGGGCGGTGGTGAGGGCCACGCGGATGATGGCGTAGCGCAGCGGCGTCCGCGTGTCGCGCAGCGCGTAGTAAGTCGAGGAGTAGAGCCGCCCGAGCGTGGTGGCCAGCAGCCCCACGGTCGAGCCCGCCAGGATTCCCCAGACGTAGAGCGAGTCGGCGTGCGTGAACCGGCCGGTCTGGAGCAGCGCGGCCGCGATCACGTCGCCCAGGGTCAGGAATGCAACCGCGGTCGGCACGATGAAGAAGGCGATCTGGCGCAGGCCTGAATTGAGGCGGCGGCGAAGGTACTCGGCCACCTCCTGGTCGCTGCCCACCGCGCTCGACATGGCTGGCAGCTCGGCCGCCGAAACCGACATCCCGAACAAACTCACCGGCAGCGTATAAAGAAGCTGCGCGTTGGTGAGGCCGGTGACCGCGCCGGTGGGGAGCAGGCTCGCTAGCAGCGCATCCACGTAGGCGCTGATCTGCACCACGCCGCGGCTGATGAACACCGGCACGAAGTTTTTGATCACGGTGCGCACGTTGGACGACGCGATGTCGAGCGAGAGCCGCAGGCCGCGCACCAGCCGCAGCACCCAGGGCAGTTGCACGGCGAACTGGGCCGCGCTGCCGACGACCGATCCCCATGCCAGTGTCACCGCGAGCTGGTCCAGGCTCACGCGGCCACCGAAACCCACCAGGGTCGCGATCATCGCCACGTTCCAGATCACCGGCGCGGTGTAGGAGAGGAAGAACCGGCGGTGGCTGTTCAGGATTCCCAGGCACCAGGCGGAAAGCACCAGCAGGCCCGCGCCGGGGAACAGGACGCGCACGATCCGTATGGTCAGCTCGCGCTTGGCGCCGCTGAAGCCGGGAGCGATGGCGTCGATCAGGTAGGGCGTGGCGAGGACTCCGGCCAGCACCAGCATGGACGCGGTGAGCGCCAGGATCGCGAACACCGCGCCGGCCACGCGGCCCGATTCCTCCTCGTCCTTGCGCGCCAGCAGGTTGGCGTAGACCGGGATGAAGGACGCCGAGAGCACGCCCTCGCCGAACAGGTTCTGGAGGAAATTGGGGATGCGGAAGGCGGCGTTGAAAGCGTCTGCGGCGTCCGATTCGAGGCCGAAGTAGTGCGAGAAGATGCGCAGGCGGACCAAGCCCACGATGCGGCTCAGCAGGATCCCGGCCGCCACCAGGAACGCGGAGCGGCCGGTGGCTTCGTGCTTCCTCTTCTCGGGCAAGCTACAAGATTAGCGTGCTGGCGGCCTTAGCACCGAACCGCGCGCGTCAGCAAGCGGACTGCTATACTTTCCAATTCTAGGAATGAACTGGATCACTCTCAAAGTGCCCGCCTCGAGTGCAAACCTCGGGCCAGGCTTCGACGCTCTTGGACTGGCGCTCGGGATCTATCTCGAGTGCCGCTTCCGGCCGAGCACGGAGCTGATCATACGCGCTTCGGGACGCGATGCCGAGTGCATTCCGCTCGATGCCACCAACCTCATCTGGCAGACCGCCGGGACGGTGGCCGCCGACGTACGCGCCACGCTGCCGCCGGTTGAGCTGGAAATCAGCAACGACATCCCCATCGGCAAGGGGCTTGGATCGAGCGCCGCCGCGCTCACCGCGGGCGTCGTCATTGCCGACCAGCTTCTCCATCTCGGATGGAAGCCGCTGCGTATCCTCAACGAAGCCGCGCGCATCGAGGGCCACCCGGACAACGTCGCGGCCTGCGTGCTCGGGTCGATCGTGGCCAGCGCGATCGATTCCGGCGGCTCCGCGCGCGCCGTGCGGTTGGAGATGCCGGCCCGGTTCGGCGTCGCGGTCGTGGTGCCGGATTTCGATCTGCCGACCACCAAGGCGCGATCCGTGCTTCCGGAATGCTACTCGCGCGCCGATGCCGTTTTCAACGTCCAGCGGGCTGCGTTGCTGGTGGCCGCGATAGCCGCCGGTTCCGCCAGCGCGTTTCCCACCGCGCTCGAGGATCGGCTGCACCAGTCCTACCGTAGCTCGCTCGTGCCGGGCCTGGATGAGATCGTGAAGCTGCGCGCGCCCGGGCTTTTGGGCTGCGTGCTGAGCGGCGCCGGCCCGTCGATTCTGGTCTTCTACGAGCGCGGCTGCGAACAGGTCTGCGACCTTCCGCGCCAGGTGTTCGCCCTTCACGGCCACGCTTCGGAGATCTGCTGGACCGAGGTGGCCGCGCACGGGTACGAGCTGGCATTACAATAGTCCATCTTGTCCGTGACGATTTTCTTCGACGTCGCACTCGAGCAGGCGCGCGCCGGCGCGACGTTAGTCACCGCAAGCCGCCGTCTCGCGCGCACGCTGCAGGAGCAGTTGAACGCGCTGGAGCGTGCAGCGGGACGCGACGCCTGGGAGGCGCCGGCGATTCTCCCCTGGTCCGCGTGGCTGGGCGAGCTGTGGAACACCCTGGTGTACTCCGGCCACCCGGCGGCCTTGCGCCTCGACGAGCATCAGGAAATGGCCGTCTGGGAACAGGCCATCGCGGGCTCGCCTGGTGGCGACGGATTGCTCCAACTTGCGGCTACGGCCAAGGCTGCGGCGGCCACGTGGGAAGTCGTGCGCGCCTGGCGGCTGGACGCGGCTGTTCTCGAGGCTTCAGCAACCGACGACACGCGGGCGTTCCTGACCTGGGCGCGCGCGTTCACCTCCACCTGCGAACGCGAGGGCTGGATCGACCGGGCCAGCGCCACGGACTACCTGACCGCCCGCCTGGCCAGCCTGCCGCTGCCGGAGCGGATCATCCTGGCCGGCTTCGACGAGTTCACTCCGCAGCAGCGGGAATTCCTCGCCGCTTGCCCGTGCGATGTGTTGGAGGCGGGGCAGGCCCCCGGCTGTTCGGCGCCGGTCGCCGTGCGCTCTTCCTTCGCGGACAGCCGCCTGGAGATCGACGCCGCGGCGCACTGGGCAAGCGCGCTGCTCGATGACGGAGCGGCCGGCATCTCGGTGGTCATCCGGAACCTGGACGAGGTGCGAGACCGTGTCGAACGCACCTTCGCGAGCCTGATTGATCGGCCGCTCTTCAACATGGCGGCGGGGCCTGCGCTGGCGTCGTTTCCATTGGTGCGCGCGGCACTGCTGGCTCTCGAGCTCGCCCCCGGTGCGAACGAGTTCGATCTGGTGAGCCGGCTGCTGCGGTCGCCATTCCTGGGCGCCGCGCGGAGCGAATGGAGCCAGCGCGCGTCGCTCGAGGCCGCGCTGCGGCGGGGCGCCAATCGCGTTTCGCTGCCACGCATCGAGCGGCTTGCCGTCCGTCATGGATGCCCGGATCTGGCGGCGTCGCTTGCGGCCTGGAGGCGCGAGCGCGAATCGCACCCCACGGAGGCGAGTCCGCCCGAGTGGGCTCGCGCGTTTTCCACCCTGCTCGCGCGGCTCGGTTGGCCGGGAGAGGCGGCACTTGCGAGCGCGGACTACCAGACCGTCGAAGCGTGGCGTGAACTGCTTTCGGAGTTCGCCAAGCTGGGCGCGGTGCTGCCTCGCATCACTTACGGCGACGCGCTCAGCCGGCTGAACCGAATGGCGGCGGCGGAAATCTTCCAGCCTGAGAGCGACCCGGCGCCGATCCAGATCCTGGCGCCGTCGGACACGTTCGGCATGCAGTTCGAGCACCTGTGGATTGCCGGCCTCGATGATGAGCATTGGCCTGGTCCGCCCCGCCTTGCCGCGTTCCTGCCGCCGGCGCTCCAACGCGCGAGGGGACTGCCGCATGCCTCGCCGGAGAGGGAATTCGCGTTCGCCGCGCGGATCACCGGCCGTCTGCTGGCGAGCGCGCCCGACGTCGTGGTGAGCCACGCCGCGCGCGAAGGCGACTACGAGCTCGGCCCGAGCCCGCTCATCGCCCACTTGCCACAGGTTGAGCAAGCTTCCGCTTGCGCCGCGCCCCATTCGCCAGCCACGTTGGAGAAGATCGAGGACAGCACCGCTCCACCCTATGAGGACGAGACGGCGCCGGGTGGAACGCGCGTCTTCAAGTACCAGGCACAGTGCCCGTTTCGCGCCTTCGCCGAGCTGCGCCTGGGCGCCGTGCCTCTCGACGCCCCAGCGCCCGGGCTCAGCCCCATGGAGCGCGGCACGCTGGTCCACAAGGCGCTGGAAACCGTTTGGGACCGGCTCGGCAGCCACGCGCGCCTTTGCGCCGCTAGCGAATCGGAACTGGGCGGCGTGGTCGAAGCGGCGGTGGCGGACGCGCTCGCCGAGATCGAAAAGCGGCGCAACGACGCGCTGCCCCAGGCGTTCGCGGCGATCGAGCAGCAGCGCCTGGTGCGGCTCCTCGACGATTGGCTGGAGCTCGAAAAGCGGCGCACTCCGTTCACCGTCCTGGCCTCGGAGAAGAAAGGTACCGCCGAAGCGGGCGGAGTCCGTTGCGAGGTGCGAATCGATCGCGTGGACCGTTTGGAGGACGGCAGCCACGTCATCATCGACTACAAATCGAGCCAGCCGACGCCCAATTCGTGGTTTGGCGACCGGCCGGACGAGCCGCAGTTGCCGCTCTACGCCGTGAGCCACCAGGGTCCCCTTGGAGCGGTGCTGTTCGGGCAGCTCCGCGCGGGCGAAACGGTATTCAAGGGCTATGCGGCGGCGGATGGACTGGTTCCAGGCGTCAAGGCTCGCGATCTAGGCTCCGAGATCGGCGAGTGGCGCCGCGTCCTCGATCGCCTCGGGACCGATTTCCGCGCCGGCGTCGCCAACGTGGATCCCAAGAAGCCGGCCACTTGCCGCCATTGCACGCTGCTGGCCCTGTGCCGCTTCTCGGAATCGGAAGCGCCCGCCGCGGCTTTCGAAACGGGGGACGGCGATGCCTGAGATCCGCGACGCCGCCCAGCGCGCGCGTGCGCTCGACCCGACGCGCTCGTTTATCGTTCAGGCCCCGGCCGGCTCGGGCAAGACCGAGCTGTTGATCCAGCGCTACCTGGTGCTTCTGGCTCGCGTCGACGACCCGGAATCCGTGGTCGCCATCACCTTCACGCGCAAGGCGGCGGGCGAGATGCGGCGGCGCGTGCTGGAGGCCATCCGCGGCGCTGCCGGGCCGGAGCCGGAGCAGCCGCATGCCGCCCACACCTGGCGCCTTGCACGCGCCGCGAGCGAACGCGATGCAGCGCGCGGGTGGAATCTGCTGCAGAACGCCAGCCGGCTGCGAATCCGCACCATCGACTCGCTATGCGATTCGCTGGTCCGCCGGATGCCGTGGCTGTCGCGGCTGGGCGCGCCTCCCGAGATCGTCGAGATTGCCGGCGGCCTCTACACGGAGGCCGCGCGCCGGACCATCGATCAGGTCGAGGACGGCACCCACGGACCTTCGCTGGCGCGCGTCCTAATACACCTTGACAACGATTACGCGGCGCTCACGCAGTTCCTGGCCGCGATGCTCGCCCGGCGTGACCAGTGGCTGCGTCATCTCGGGGGAGTGGAGGATGCCGAGGCAGCGCGCCCGATACTCGAGCGCGGGATGCAGCGCGTGATCGAAGAGGCGCTCGAGCAGGTGTACGACTCGGCGCCGCGATTTCTGGCCGGCGAGCTTTGTTCGCTCGCTCGCTATGCCGCCGAGAACGCCGACGACCCGGTTCTTGCAGCCTGCTCCGGCTTGAGCGATCTCCCGCAGGACCTGCCCGCCTGGCTCGGAATCGCCACGTTGCTACTCACCCAAGAGGGAGCGTGGCGCAAGACGGTGAACAAGAATCAGGGCTTCCCGCCCGCCTCGCGCGGGGAGAAGAACCGCATCAAACAACTGTTGGTCGCGCTCCACGAGCACGACCCGTTCCGCGAGCGCCTTTCCGCCTTGCGCTCGCTTCCGCCCGCCGTTTTCGACGAAGACCAGTGGGAAGTGCTCGCCGCGCTGATCCCCGTGCTCAAGCTCGCGGCCGCCCAGTTGGAGACGGTCTTCCGCGAAAAAGGTCAGGCCGATTTTACCGGCATCGCGCTCGCCGCTCAAACGGCACTCGGCGACGACGACAATCCCACCGACCTGGCGCTGGCGCTGGACTATCGCATCCAGCACCTACTGGTCGATGAGTTCCAGGACACCTCCTTCACCCAGTTCGACCTGATCGAGAAGCTTCTCGCAGGTTGGGAGCCGGGCGATGGACGGACGCTGTTCCTGGTGGGCGATCCGATGCAGTCGATCTTCCGCTTCCGCGAGGCCGAGGTCGGATTGTTCCTGCGGGCAGGGCGCGACGGCATCGGCCCGGTGCGGCTGGAGCGCCTGCAGCTTGAAGTGAACTTCCGCTCGGAGCAGGGAATTGTCGATTGGGTCAACGCCGTGTTTCCCGACGTGATCAATGGCGTTGATCACATCGGCGGCGATGACATCGTGACCGGGGCCGTGCGCTTTGCACCCTCGTCGGCCATCAAGCCCGCGGGGACGGGAGCGGCGGTCCGGGTGCACCCGTTCTTCGACAAGGACGACGAGGCCGAAGCCGAACGGGTGGTGGAGATCGCCCGGGAGGCCCGCGCGGCCGGCTCGAAGACCGCCGTGCTGTTCCGCGCCCGCGCGCATCTGCCCTCGATTCTGCGAGCGTTGCGCCGCGCCAATCTGAAATATCGCGCCGTCGAGATCGACGAGTTGGGCGAAGTCGCCATCACGCAGGACCTGCTCGCGCTGACCCGCGCGCTGCTGCACCCGGCCGACCGCGTCGCATGGCTCGCTATACTCCGCGCGCCGTGGTGCGGGCTGACGCTGGCGGACCTGCACGCGCTCGCCGCCGGTGTTCCCAAGGACACCACGGTTTGGGATCTGCTCCACGATCCGGCCCGGATCGCGGGGCTGAGCAGCGACGGCCAGGCCCGGCTCGAGCGCGTCGGCGCGGTGCTCGACGAGGCTGTGGCGCGTCGCGGCGCGCGGCTCCGTCCCTGGATCGAGGCCTGCTGGATCGCTCTCGGTGGGCCGGCATGCGCGACCGAACCCGGCGAGATCGAGAATGCGGCGGCGTTCCTCGATCTTCTGGAGACGCTCGATGACGGCGGCGACACCAGTATCGAGGGGCTGGCCGATGAGGTGGGGCGGCTCTATGCCGCCGCCGATCCCGAAGCCGACGATTCGCTCCAGGTCATGTCGATTCACAAGGCCAAGGGGCTGGAGTTCGACGTCGTCATCGTGCCCGGCCTTGGACGCTCGGTGATGTCGGATGAACCGCGGCTCCTGGCGTGGCTCGAACGGCCGGGGGATCTGCTGCTGGCGCCCGTGAAGGCGGCCGGCGTGAAGAAGGATCAGCTCTCCGGCTACGTGAAGAGTATCGAGAAACAGAAGCGCGAGAACGAAGAGGCGCGCCTGCTCTACGTCGCTGCCACACGCGCCGCGAAGCGCCTTCATCTGCTCGGCTGCGCGACCCGGTCCGATAAGGGCTTGAAGGCTGCCGGGTTGCTGGACCATCTCTGGCACCGGGTCAAGGAAGACTTCGCTCGCGCCGAGGCAGCGCTTCCGGTTATGCCAGAGCATGAGGCCGCCGTTTCCAGGATCCCGCCCGCGCCCTTAAGGCGGCTGCCGGCGGGTTGGTCCGCGCCCGCGGTGCCACCATCGATGCCGGCCGAATCCGGGTCCGAGTTGCCGGTTGAAGAGTCTCCCACTTTCGAATGGGTCGGCGATACGCTGCGCCACATCGGAACGGTGGTGCATCAGATGTTCGCGCGAATCGCCCGCGATGGGCCGGCGGCGTGGGACCAAAAGCGCATCGAAGCGCATGGAGCCGCGATCGAGACGGCCTTGCGAACGCTGGGCGTCCCATCGCCGGAGATCGCCGGCGCCGCGGCCACCGTGCGCCGCGCGCTGACGGCCACTCTGGGCGACCAGCGCGGCCGGTGGATCCTCGACAAGGTCCACGCGGAGGCGCACTCCGAATACCCGCTGGTCGGTGTGGTCGAGGGCCGTCTCAGGGCCGTGCGCGTTGACCGGACGTTCGTGGATGCCCATGGCGTCCGCTGGATCGTCGATTTCAAAACCAGCGAGCACGCCGGCGGCGACCTCGAGGGCTTCCTCGATGCCCAGCGAGAGAAGTACCGCGGCCAGATGGCGGATTACCGCGCGCTCTTCGCCCGGCTCGACGCTCGTCCGATCCGCGCGGCCCTCTACTTCCCGCTGCTCGCGGGCTGGCGCGAGTATCTGGAAGCTGCCACCGCGTAGGGTGGTAAGATCGAGGTATTAGCAGCAAAGTCAGAGGGACCAGGGAGGCGCGCCCGCATGGACCGACAACAACGAGAGACTGTCCTGCTGGTGGATGACGAACCGCAGGTCGTTACCATGGTCAAGAAGATGCTCGTCCGAGAGGGGTATACCGTCATTGGTGTAACCGACCCGGAGGAGGCGATCCAGATCGCGCAAGCGCACGAGGGGACGATCGACCTGCTGTTAACCGACATGGCTATGCCGCAACTCAACGGCCGCGAACTTGCCGAGCGCCTCAAAGGCATACGGGTTGGTTTGCGGGTCCTCTACATGTCCGGGTTCATGAAAGAGACGCTCCTGAAGTACTACAACATCTCGACCACCGGGATTCCGTTCCTTCAGAAGCCATTCACGCAGCAGATGCTGGCGAAGAAGTTGCGCGAGGTGCTGGATGCTCCGGCGATGGGAGCGGCCGGAGGGGCGTAGCCAGATGCGCTAAGATTCCGGTATGGCCAAGACAAAGGGAACGGGATTGGTGGATGTGGTGTGCCCATGCTGCAAGGCAGAGTTGCAGGTGGACCCGGCCACGCGTGCCGTCATCACGTTCAAGGCCGCGGAGAAGCCGCGCGAACTGGCGGACATCGAGACCGGCCTGGAGCGGCTGAAGGGCGCGGCCGCGCGCCGCGAGGAAGCGTTCCAACGATCCTTCGAGACCGAGCGCAACCAGCCGCAGATCCTGGCGCGCAAATTCGACGAGCTATTCAAGAAGGCCAAAGAGAGCCCCAACGAGCCGCCGCCGAAGCGGGACATCGACCTGGACTAGATTAAATCCGGGACAGTATACTCATTCACCAATTTCCGGAGAGCCGCCGCGCCATCCCGGCACTACCCCAGTGAATGTCCCGTCTCGCCCGCGTCGTCGTGCCCGGCCTTCCGCACCACATCACCGCCAGGGGGAATGGCCGGCAGTCCACCTTTCTCTCCGATCAGGACCGCTCCATCTACCTGGACATGCTCCGCCAGAACCGCCGCCAATTCGGCCTCACTATTTGGGCCTATTGCCTGATGCCCAATCACATCCACCTGCTGGCGGTGCCTGAGCGCGCGGACTCCCTGGCCCGCGTCTTGGGACGCACGAATTCGGCATACGCGCGCTATTGGAATGCCCGGCGCGGGAGTTGCGGCCACGTGTGGCAGGCGCGGTTCTATTCCTGCCCGGTCGAGGGCGGCCACGTTTGGGTGGTGGCGCAATACGTGGAAACGAATCCGGTCCACGCGGACATGGTGGACCATGCCGACTCGTGGCCGTGGTCGAGCGCCCTGGCCCACCTGACGGGACGGGACCGCTCGGGCCTGCTCGACATGTCCTCCTGGGCCGCCAACTACGACAGCGTCCGCTGGCGGCGCGCGCTCGAAACCAGCGTCGAGGACGAGGCCTGGCACCAGCGCCTGCAGGAGGCAACGTTGACCGGCCGCCCCTTTGGCTCCGACGGCTTCGTCGTTAATCTTGAAGGAGCCCTGGGCTGCCGCCTGCGGCCCCGGCCGGCGGGAAGGCCGCGCCAGCAGTGCGTTTCAGCGTGAAATCGGTGAATGAGTATACTGTCCCGAATTTAATCTTCTTACCACTTGTAGCCGATCTTGCGCAGAAACTGACGGCGCCACTCGATGTCGGCGTCCCCTTCGATGCCCTTGGGAGGAAAGCCGTCCACCACGCCCAGCACGCCGCGGCCCTGCTCGGTCTCGGCCACGATGACCTCCACGGGGTTGGCCGTCGCGCAGAAGATCGAGCACACCTCGGGGACGTCCTTGATGCGGTTGAGCACGTTAATGGGATAGGCGTCCCGCAGCGTCACTATGAAAATGTGGCCCGCGCCGATCGCGGCCGCGTTCCCCGCAGCCGAGGCCTTCAGCTCTTCGTCGTTGCCGTCCACGCGCGTCAGGCAGGCCCCCGAAGCTTCGTTGAACGCCACTCCGAATCTGGCCTGCGGTACCGTGTTCACGATGGCCTCGCACAGGTCCTCGACCGTTTTAATGAAGTGCGTCTGGCCGAGAATCAGATTGGCGTCCTTCGGGACGTCGAGTCGAATCGTTTTTAGTTCCATCGGATTTCTAGGATACTGTATTGTGGTACCTCCCATGGACCCTGCCACCGCACCACGGCCGGCGACGGAACGCGACTCCGTCCTGGCCGCCCTGCGTGAAAGGATCGTGGCTTACGCGGCATCTCGTATATCGAGGGACGCCGCGGAGGATCTCGCGCAGGAGGTCTTGCTCGTCATCCACGAGAAGTACAAGGAAGTCCACGAGCCGGCGGAGCTCCTTCCTCTCTCGATGCAGATCCTGCGGTACAAGATGATGGCACACTTCCGCAAATCCGAGAGGCACGGCGACGAGGTGGCGCTGGAGGACTGCCCGCTCGCCGCTGACGGCGAGAGCCCGGAGGATTTCGCGCGCCGCAGAGAAATCTCGGCGCGCCTGGCGGCCGCCGTGAAGAAATTGGGCGCCGAGTGCCGAAAGCTGATGCGGCTGAAGCTCGAGGGCCGCACGTTTCCAGAGATCCAGGTTCTGCTCGGCGCGCGCTCCATCAACACCGTTTACACGTGGGATTTCCGCTGCCGCAAGCACTTGCTGGAGTTGATGGGCGGCAGTTGGGAGGTGCGCAAGTGACACCCCCCGACCTGCAGAAACTTCTCGGCGGCTATGCGGCGGGCACGCTGACGCCTGAGGAGCGGCGCGCGCTCTTCGATGCCGCCCTTGCGGACCAGACTCTGTTCGACGCGCTTGCGGATGAGGAGGCGCTGCGGGAAGTGCTGGCCGATCCGGCCTGCCGCGGGCGCGTCCAGGCGGCGCTCGTCGAAAGTCCCCCCACCGCTTTCCGGCTGTGGAGGCCCGCGGTGTGGACCCTGGCCGCCGCCACGGCCGCGGCTGCTGTCGTGCTCACCGTGGCCGTGCTTCGCCCCAAACCCGCTCCGAGCACGGCCCCGCAGCAGATGGCGATGGCGAAGAAGATAGCGTCTCCCGAGCTTGTTCCGGCGACGCCGGCGCCAAAGGCCGTCGAGCACCGCGTCATCCCGCGCGCGCCTGCCGGCGCTGGCAAATCTGAGACGCGCGCCACCAGAGCCCTCCCGCCGCGGGCCTTGGTCGCCCCCCGCCAGGAAGCCTCTGCCCGCGGCCGGTGGTTCTCCGAGCCGCCCTCACCGCGGAGCGCCGGCGTTGCAGGGGGCAAGCTTGATTCTCCGGCGCCGGCTGCCGCGGACGCCGTAGCTCCAGCCGCCAAAGCCGCGGCGCCGCCTCCGCCTCCGCCTCCGCCGCCCGGCTCCGTCACGGAAACTGTCACCGTCACTGCCGAATCCACGGGGATCGTCGCTAGCCCGAGTGACGCCAAGAACCAGCAGATTGAATCGCAAGCCTCACAAGTGAGCATTGCCGGCCGCGATGCGGCAGAACTCATGAAGGTGATGCCCGGGATGGGGGCGGCCGCCGGCATGCATGGCCCCATCGGTCTGCGCTACACGTTCCTTCGCCGTGGCGAGGGCGACAAGGACTTCGAGGTCCCGCCCGACACTCGCTTCCGCGGCCACGAATCCGTGCGCCTCCGCATCGAACCGGGACAGGGCGGGTATCTCTACGTGCTGGCCGGCAAGCGGGCTCTGTACGCCGGGCCGGTCGCTGCAAACCAGCCCGTTCTCATCGTGACCAGGCCCGGCGTGTTGCAGGCGGTCCTGCTGCCCCAAGCCGATTCCGGTCCGCTTTCGACCCTGGTCAGCCGCGCGCAGCAGCAACTGGAAGGCGTCCGATTCCAACGGTCCGACGGGACGCACTTGGGCGCAGGCCCAGGCCAGGATCAGCCCGCCCCCATTCTGGCCGAGATCTCAATCAAGTCCCGCTGAAGCGACCGCCTGCCCGATCACCCAATCCGTTGGAAGCGCCGTCTCGCCCGAGGAAGCCAGCGGCGCTCCCTCCACCACCGCGCTCACAAAATCCTCCACCAGCGGATAATGCAGATTCTCGTGCGCAGGCAGTTCCTCGGCGCCGCCCGGATACACCAGTTCCGGCCCGTTCAACGGACTGAGTTCGATCTCGCCCTCCGTGCCGATGACGCGGAACTCGTCGCGCGCCACCCGCGAGTGCCGCCGCGCGTCCACGATTCCACGGACGCCGCCTTCGTAGTCCACCAGCACCGTCGCCGCGTCCTCCACCTCTCCCTGGAACACGACGTTGGAAAGCTGCGCCGCAACCGCCACCGGCCGGCCGAACAGCAGATTGAAGAGGTCGATGCGGTGGCACGCCGTGTCGTACAGCGGCCCTCCGCCGGCCATCGCCCGGTCGAGCAGCCACGCCCGATGGCCGCCTTCCGCGTTGAACCAGTTGTGTGCGGTCGCGAACGCCATCACCGGCCGCCCGATCACCCCCGCCGCAATCAGCGCCGCGGCCCGCCGCACCTTTGGATAGAGCCGCCGGTAATAGCCGATCCCCAGCAGCCCCGCCGATGCTTTCGCGGCGCTCACCATCGCGCACGCGGCGGCATAGTCCAGCGCCATGGGCTTTTCGCAAAGGACGTGCTTGCCCGCCGCCAGCGCCGCCACGGTCAGGGGCGCATGCAGCGCCACCGGCAGCGCAATGTAGACCGCGTCCACGGCGTCATCCCGAAGAGCGCTGTCGAAATCGGTCCACACCTTGCCGCCGTAGCCGGCCCCCTTCGCGGGATCGCGCGTGACCACTCCGGAAAGCCGGCTCCGCGGCTCCGACAGAATCGCCGGAATCACCCGCCGCGTGGCAATGTCGCCGATTCCTGCCACCACCCAGTTCAGCATGCATCCATCGTATGATGTCTGTTCTGCCTATGCGCGTGTGGCTGTTATTCCTGGTGGCGTTCGCCGCGCAGTGCGGCACCATCGGCTCGATCCGCGTGGAGGGCAACTCGCGCTATCCGGCCGCCGCCCTGATCGCGGCCTCGGGCTTGAAGCCCGGGATTTCCGCGTCGTCCGAAGACCTGCAGTCCGCCGCGCAGCGCTTGATGGACACCGGCCTGTTCTCTTCAACCAACTACCGCTTCGTTCCAGCGCGCTCCCAGGACAGACCGGTTATCGATGTCACGCTGGTGGTCTTCGAAATCCCCGACCTGCGCCCATGCCGCATCCAGATTCCCGGCGCGGACGAAGAAAGCGTGTGGACCTGGCTGCGCGAGAACGAGCCGCTGGTGCAGAAAAGCATCCCCACCAACGACGCTGCCGAGTCCTTCTACGTGCGGGCGATCGAGCGCTTCATCGCCGAGCGGCTCGGCCGCAAGGAGAAGGTGATCGCCAAGATGGCCAACTGGGGCGCGGGCTATTTGTTCCGGCCCGAAACACTCCCCAAAGTGGCGGCCCTCCGCTTTGAGGGCAACCAGTCGGTTCCGGCCGCCGATCTCGCAAAGGCGCTGGGACCCGTCGCGATCGGCTCGGAGTATACCGAACTGGAGTTCCGCGACTGGGTCGAGCGCAACCTGCGGCCGCTCTACGAGAACGTCGGACGACTGCGGGTCGGCTTTCCGCGCCTCAGCGTCGCGCCGGATGCTTCCGGCGGTGTGACCGTCACCACCACGGTGGAAGAAGGGGCGCTCTACCGCCTCGAGGCACTGGACATCGCTGGGGAAGACCTGCCGCCCGCGGTGCTGAAGCTGATGGAATCGACGCCCGGCGAGGTGGTGAACATCCTGGCCATCCGCACCGCCGCGGAGAAGATGGAATGGGCGCTACCGCACTACGGTTACCAGCACCCTTCCTCGAAGATCGCTCGGACGCTCGACGACCAGAAGAACCTGGCGCGCATCACCGTGAGCCTGGACAAGGGCCGGCAGTCGAAGATGGGCGAACTTCGCATCGTCGGCCTCGATGGGGCGTCGGAGGCGCGCAACAGGGCGCGCTGGCCGATCGCTCCGGGCGCGCCTCTCGATATGGACGCTCTCCACGCCTTCCGCTTCGAGATTGTGCACGGCGCCGGCGCCCGCCGAGTGGAACTGAGCCTTCAGCCGCGCACGGGCAGCGACCTGGTTGACGTCGTGTATACGTTCCAGTGATCGAGCGCTGACGAAGACAGTACTTGACAGTGTCTACTTCTTGAGCTACTCTCAAGGAGCATGAACGAGCACCTGACGCTTCCCGAACTCGCCGAGGCTTCGGGCCTGCCCGCGCGGACGATCCGTTTCTACATCGCGCGCGGTCTGCTTGACGGTCCTCTCAAGGCGGGGCGGGGAGCGGCCTATACTGCGGAACATCTGGCGCGCCTCGATCGGATCAAGGGCCTTCAGTCCGAAGGCAGGATGCTCTCCGAGATTGGCCGCATTCTGGGCGGGGCCCAAACGAAACGGCTCCCCGAGCCCACGGCGTGGTGGCAACACACGGTAGCGGACGATGTCGTGGTGTGGGCGCGGACGGACGTGAGCCCCTGGCGGACGAAGCAGGTCCGCGCGGCCATCGCCGAACTGGCGCGCGTTCTTCGCGAGGAAAGGAAGGAGTAGGACATGAGCACGCACGCAGTGAGTTTTGCGCCCTTTGCGGCGCCGAGCAGAGAGCCCTTGCGCCTGGCGATGCAGAGGCTGTGGTTGACCGGCCGCATTTTGCCCGCGGGTGCGCACCTCACGGTTCAACACGTCTTTCGCTCGGGGGAAGACAAGCCGCTGGAGGCGATCTACTCGTTCGTTCTGCCTCGCGACGCGGCCTTGCGCGCATTCCGGATCACGGGCGAGGGCTTCGAAGCGCACTCCGAGTTGAGGCAGACCGAGGATGCCGTGAAGGCATACGAACGGGGCATTGCGGACGGCTCTCTCTCGGCTCTGGCGCGCCAGTACGGCGACGGCGTGGTCAATCTGACGGTCGGCAATATTCGTCCGAACGAGACTGTGACCGTGTATCTCGAGGTGCTCTCCGGCGTCGAACTGCGCGACGACGGGCTCCGGTTCCGGTTTCCGTTCACCCTCGCGCCGGCGTATCACTCGCAGATGAAAGCTGCCGTGGTGGCAGAGGGCGAAGGCGAGATAGAGTTGCCCGCGGACACGTTCGGCGACATGATTCTGCCCCGGTTTCGCGAAGACGCGGCGTCACTGCATGAGGTGGGGTTCGATCTGTCGGTACTCTCGCGGCTTCCTGTCGAGGAGCTTGGGTCGCCTTCGCACTCGATTCGGATGAGACAGGACGGAGTGGCTCCGGCGCGTGTGGCTCTAGCACAGGCAAAAGACGTTCCGAATCGCGACCTGGTGCTCGACGTCCGGTACAAACAAATCGCCGCGCAGATGTTCGCTGGCGCGGCCAGCGAAGGGAAGCGGGCCTTCGCGGCGGTGGTGCCGTCCACCGTGTTCGGAGTGAACACGGAAGCGCCGCGGCGCATCGTCCTGCTCCTCGATCGCTCCGGCTCGATGCAAGGCGCGCCGATCGAGCAAGCG
>CAZBQQ010000026.1:16713-26176 GCA_964493965.1 uncultured Solibacteraceae bacterium | reverse complement strand
CGTCCTGCTCCTCGATCGCTCCGGCTCGATGCAAGGCGCGCCGATCGAGCAAGCGCGCAAAGCTATCGAGGCCTGCCTCGCCGCGCTTTCGGAGAGCGACTCGTTCGGCCTGGTGGCGTTCGACGATCGGGTGGAGAACCTGTCCGCCGGACTGCTCCCCGGTACGAGGGAGAATCGCCAGAAGGCCCGTGAGTTTCTGAGCCGGGTGGATGCGCGTGGCGGAACCGAGCTGGCACGAGGGTTCCTGGAGGCCGAGCACATCCTCAACGGCGGTGGCGACGTGTTGATTCTCACGGACGGCCAGGTGGCCGGTACGGAAGAGATCCTGGCGCACGCGCGTGCCGCGGGCATCCGCCTGCATTGCCTTGGGATCGGTAGCGCCAGCCAGGACCGCTTCCTCGCCCTGCTAGCCCGCGAGACCGCGGGGGTCAGCCGCTTTGTGACGGCGCGGGAGCGGGTGGATCTGGCTGCGGTGGATCTGTTCGCGAGCATCGGGCGACCGGTCGCCACCGGGCTGAAGGCTTCGAGCAACGTGCAGCCGGAGCCCCCGGCGGTGGTGTTCGCGGGCACTCCGGTTCTTCTCTTCGGCGAGACGGACGAGCTTTCCGGCTCCGTCGGGTTAACGTGGGATGGCGGCCAACTCGACCTGGGGCTGCCGTCGGAAGACGGCGAAACCGGCCAGAGTATCCGGTTGCTGCAGGGCTCGCGGCTGATCACGGATTGGGAAAGCCGCTACCCGTCGAACGAAGCGGTGCTGCCGCTCGAAAAGCGCCAGCAGAGCAGGGTGGGCGCGCGCCTGCTTGCGCTCAGCCAGACGTATGGGCTGGCCAGCCGCGAAATGTCGCTGGTGGCGGTGGTGAAGCGCACGGGCGATCGCCCAGGCGAACTGCCGGAGACGCAGGTCGTACCGGTCGGTATGCCGCAGGACGTCCGTTTCGGGGCGTATTTTGCCGCGGTAGCTCCCACTGGCGCCGCGATGTCCATCCAGGCTATGCCGCCAAGGGCTTTAGATCCGAGTACACTGCTCGAGTCGAGGCCGGCACACTACCTCCGAGCGCGCGGTCCGGGCGAGGCCGACGCCGCACAAGGGGAGAGTCCTCTCGCGAACCTGGTAACGGGATTCCGCGGGCTGTTCAGCCGCCGGCAGGTTGCGAAGCAGGCCGAGGTGGAGCAACGGGTCGATCCGCTCATGGAACTCGCTTCGGAACTGGAACCGGATGGCGGGATGCCCGGCGAGAACCCTTCGGTGCGTGCCGCAAGGTCGGTGGTAGCGGTACTGGCGTTCGTGGCGGAAGGCCATACGCTGACCGCCGGCGCATTCAGAGCGCACGTCACGCGGTTGGTAGCATTCCTCAAATCGATTGCGGGCGTCTCCGATCGGGAGCGGACGTGCATCGATCGAGCGATTGAAACAGCATCGAGAGGACCCGCTCCTGATGGGGATTGGCTCGCGCTCACTCGCGCGTCGGGCGCGCAGTGGAAACGCATTGAGAGGGCTTGGAAGACCAGGCTCTCGCAACCGTAAGAACCTGGCGCGCGGAGCGGGGCTGAAGCCCCGCGCGGGCTGAAGCCCGCCCTCCCGCGCGAACGCCTCGCATCCCCCGGGCCGCCGCTCACTGTGCTCTATTGAGTACATGAGCGCCGCGGCCGGGCTGAGCGACTCCGAAATTCTCGACCACATCGCGCGCCTGCCGCACGCGCGCGCCGGCTACAAACAATTGGTCCGCGAACTCGGCGCCCGCAGTTTCGCCGCGCGCACCGAGCTCGAACGGACGCTGGCGCGACTGGCCGCGAGCGGCGATCTGATCGAATACGGCGCCGGCCAGTACGTGGTCACCAGCCGCAGCCGCGAGTTCGCCACAGGCCGCCTTCAGATGCATCGCGACGGCTACGGCTTCGTCGTCCTGGACCATCCCATCGAGTCCCTGCAAGGCGACGTGTTCATTCCGCCCCCGTCTGCCGCCAAGGCCATGCACGGCGATCGCGTTCTGGTGCGCCTCGGCCGCATCGGCGCCGATGGCCGCGCCGAAGCCGACATCCTGCGCATCCTGCGGCGGGCGCATCCGACCGTTGTCGGCGAGTTCCGCGTGCAAGCCAAGGCCAACTTCGTGGTCCCGCACGACGACCGAATCCAGCAGTGGATTCTCATCCCCGACGGCATGGAGCGTCCCCCGCGGACCACGCCGACGGACCGCATGGGCGCGCAGTCGCTCGACGCCGCACAGCTCACTGACCTCGACGGCATGATCGTCAACGTCGAGGTCATCGAGTTCCCCGAAGAGCGGAGCAACGGCATCGGCCGCGTGATCGAGATCCTGGGATACCCTGACGATTTCGGCGTCGACGTCGAGATCGTGATCCGCAAGCACCACCTCCCGCACCGTTTCCCGCCCGAAGTCCTCGAGCAGGCACAGACGCTGCCGTCCTCGATCCGCGCCGACGAGACCACCGGCCGCACCGATTTCCGCGGCATGGACGTGGTGACCATCGACGGCGAGACCGCGCGCGATTTCGACGACGCGGTGTGGGTGGACAAATCCGCCAGCGGCAACTTCCTACTGCACGTCCACATCGCGGATGTCAGCCACTACCTCAAGTCCGGCACGCCCATTGACGTCGAGGCACGGCTGCGCGGGACCAGTGTGTACTTTCCGGACCGCGCCATTCCGATGCTGCCGCTCGAGCTCTCGACCGGCCTCTGCTCGCTCAACCCGCATGTGGATCGCCTGACGCTTTCCGTGCTGCTCGAGCTCGACCATCGCGGCGACATCGTTAGCCAGGAATTCTGCCGCGGCGTCATCCGCAGCGTGGAGCGCATGACGTACACCAACGTCCACCTGCTCCTCGAAGGCGACCCCGGCTTGAAGGAACGCTACGGCCACATGGCGGGCCGTTTCGAACTGATGAAGGAGCTGGCGCTGATCCTCAACCGCAAGCGCGTGCGGCGTGGCTCCATCGACTTCGACCTGCCCGAGCCGCTGATCGAGTTCGACCCGCAGGGCCAGATGTCCGGCATCACCCGCGCGCCGCGCAACATCGCGCACCGCATCATCGAGGAGTTCATGCTGGGCGCCAACGAGGCCGTCGCGGCGCACCTGGAGCAGATGGAGATTCCGTCCATTTACCGCATCCACGAGCCGCCCGATGCGCGCCGCGTGATGGACTTCGAAGAGATCGCCGCGCACTTCGGCCACTCGCTGGGAGTGGGCGCCATCCCCGTGAAGCGATTCGCGATGACGGACCGCCACCGGGACGGCGGCAAGGTGCGCCGCGAGATCGTGCTCGCCGGTCCGGGCCTCGACATCTCGCCCCGCCACTACCAGAAGTTGGTGAGCCGCATCGAGGGCAAGCCCGAAGAGCGCATCCTCAACTACCTCATGCTGCGCTCGCTGAAGCAGGCGCGGTATAGCGACCGCAACGTCGGCCACTTCGCCCTGGCCGCCGACACCTACACGCATTTCACCTCGCCCATCCGCCGCTACCCGGACCTGATTGTGCACCGCGTGCTCTCGTCAACTCTGCGTCCCGCCGCGGTCCTTGCGGAGCGCGATCTGCACGCCATCGCCGACGAGTGCTCGCAATCGGAGCGCCGCGCCGCCGATGCCGAGCGCGAACTGGTGGAGTGGAAGAAGGTGCAGTTCATGGCCGACCGCATGGGCGAGGACTTCAAGGCCCTGATCACCAGCACCGCGCGGTTCGGCTTCTTCGTCGAACTGCAGGACCTGTTCGTGGAGGGGCTCGTCCCCCTCGAAACGCTCCCCGGCGACCGCTACACCTACAACGAGAACACCCGCAAGGTCGTCGGCCAACGCACCCGGCGCGAGTTCTCGATCGGCGACGAAGTCCAGGTCCGCCTCGACCGCGTCGAGGCCATCGAGCGCAAGCTTCAATTCTCCTTGGTCGAGCCCGAGCCGGAGCGCCGCCGCAAGCGGCGCTGAGTGGCAGCACCGAACCGCGACCGCCAGGGAGCGGACACAGTGGTGATGGTAAGATGGTTACATCATGATGTCACGCAGCCAGATCAGCCTCGAGTCGGAGGTCCAGCGCCGGGCGCGCAAGCGGGCGAGCGATCTGGGTGTCTCCCTCGCCGAGTATATCCGCCGTCTCGTGGCCCGCGATCTCGGAAGCTCGCAGACGGCGATCAGCCCGGCGGCCGCGTTCGACCTGGGATCTTCCGGCGGCTCCGATGTGGCCCGCAACAGGAATGCCATGGTCGCTGAGGCTTTCGGTTCCAGGCGCCCGAAGCGGGGCCGGCCGTAGGGCCGCCCGTATGAGTCTCTTTGTCGATACGTCGATTTGGTATGCGGCGGCCGACTCTTCGGACAAGAGCAACACCCAGGCGAAAGACATTCTCTCGGGCGGGGAGCCGCTGGTTACCAGCGATCATGTCCTGATCGAAACGTGGACACTGATTCACCACCGACTCGGCAGCCGCGCCTCCGAGCGCTTCTGGCGAGCCCTGCGCGATGGCGTCGCGACTATAGAGACAGTCGGCGCTGCGGACATGGAAGCCGCTTGGCAGATCGGGCTGGCATGGCGTGACCAAGACTTCTCCATAGTCGACCGCACGAGTTTCGCCGTTATGTGCCGGCTCGGCATAGAACGCGCAGCCTCTCTCGACGATCACTTTGCCGTCTTTCGCTTCGGTCCGAAACGTCGTCGGGCCTTTACCGTTGTTCGCTGATCCTCCCGCCGCTAATCGCGTATCATCGTCAGTGAGATGTCCAACCGCGTGCAACTCATGACCCCGGCACTTTTCGAGCGCGTGCTTGCCCAGGCGCAATCCTCGCCGCGGCGGCGCATGAACTTCAACTTCCACGCCACGCTCGACGAGAACCCGTCCCGCCTCCTCAACGTCCTCCTGCGGGGCACCTACATCAGGCCGCACCGCCACAGCGATCCCCCCAAGGCGGAATCGTTCGTGGTGCTCGAGGGCCGCATCGCCGTGCTGATCTTCGACGACGCCGGGCACATCGAGCAACGCCACGCGCTCGGCCGCGGAGACTCCGCTTTGGGCATCGACCTCGCACCCGGCATCTGGCACACCGCCGTGGCGCTCTCCGAACACGCCATCTGTTTCGAAGTGAAGCCGGGGCCGTACGTGCAGGCCGCGGACAAGGAGTTCGCACCCTGGGCCCCGCGCGAAGGCGACCCCGGCTGCGCCGCGTATCTGGAGACGCTCGTATGCGGCTTGTAGCTCTGACCGCCCTGGCCGCCGCGATCCTGCTGGCCGCCGGTCCCCAGTCCCGGCCGGCCCGCGCCTCCGATCTGCCAGGAATCTGGATGATGGTCGACATAACCAGCACCGCGCCCCTGGACCCCCAGGACACCCTGTTCGCCCCCTACCAGATCTTCGCCTTCGACAAGAAAGGCGGCATGAAGCACATGACCAGCGCCAAGCCCTTTACCGGGGGCCAGCTCTCGCTGTTCGACGCGGCGCCTCAGATCACCCGCTACGGCGTCGATCGCAACGGAATCCTGGCGCTGGTGAACCCCTCCTGGGAAGCTCCCCTCAAATACCAATGCCGCTTCGTAACCAAAACCAAGGATGGGGGCGATCCGAAATCGCCGCATGAGGGCGACCTCCTGCTGATTTCGACCGACGACCGGGGCAGGGAAGCCTGGTCCAAGCTTTTGCGCAAGGGGCGGCCTGACTAAAGGCTCATGGCCTCTCGCAACCGCGCCGACTGACGGCGCGACATTTCCACCGTCTGCCCGCCACGCAGCGTCACGACCAACCCGCCGCTGACGGCGATGTCCACCTTTTCGATCCACTTCAGATTGATCATCTGCTTGCGGCTCGCGCGGAAGAAAACCGCGGCATCCAGTTGCTCTTCGAGCGTGTTCAGCGACCGGCGGATTAGCGGCCGCTCGTTGGCGAACCAGACGCGCGTGTAGTTGCCCTCCGATTCCAGCAGGAAGATGTCCGGCAGGCGCACGATCCAGCAGCGCTCGCCATCGCGCACGAAGACGCGCTCCAGCCGCTCCTGCCGCGGCGCGATCCGCACCTTCGCCAGCGCGGCCTCCAGACGCGCGGGAGCTATGGGCTTCAACAGGTAGTCCAGCGCATTCACCTCGAACGCCTTCAGGGCATAGGCATCGTAAGCCGTGGTGAAGATGACTTGCGGAACATCCTCCAACCGTTCCAGCAGGTCGAAGCCGGTCATCCCGGGCATCTGTATGTCCAGGAAAAGGACGTCCGGCGCGAGATTGGGCGCCAGTTCGAGAGCCTCTTCCGCGTTGCGCGCCTCGCCCACGATCTCCACTTCTGGATGCGCGGCCAGCAGGCGCCGCAACTCCAGGCGCGCCAGCCGCTCGTCGTCCACAATCAACGCGGTCATGAGGCCCTCGGCATCCGTACGGTAGCGGCCACGCGCCCGCCACGGTTTTCCAGGCGCAGGCTGGCTCGGTTTCCATAAAGGATGCGCAGGCGCTCGCGCGCGTTGGCGAGCCCAACTCCCGCGCCGTCGGGACGCGGCTCGGTCATCCTGCCGGGATTGCCAACCTCCAGCAGCAAATCGTCCCCGTCGAGGCGTGCGCGAATCACCAGATCTCCTCCTGCCGCGAGCGGCGCGATTCCGTGCTTCACGGCGTTCTCCACCAGGCTCTGCAGCAGCATGGGCGGAATTGGGACCTCAGCCGCGGCGGGCTCAATGGTCATGTCGATCCGCAGGCGCTCTTCGAGGCGCACCGACTCCAGAGCCAGGTAGTCCGTGACCACCTCCACCTCCGAAGCCAGTGGAACCGTATGCTGCATGTCGCGATGCAGGTTGTAGCGCAGGATGTTGGCGAACCGCGTGATCATGTCCTGCGCCAGCGCCGGGTTCTCCACCACCAGGCCGCGAATCGAATTCAGACAGTTGAACAGGAAGTGCGGATTGACCTGGGCTTCCAGGGCGCGCAGTTCGGCCTCGCTCACGGCCAGTTGCAGGTGCACCGCCTTCTCCTGCGATCGCCGCTGCGCCGTGAGCGCCACATACAGAATGGTCCAGATGGAGGTGGCGCCGATCACGCTCACCCACAGCGCCAGCATCGCGCCGGGGTTCCGCACGAAAGTGTTCGAGGGCTCCAGGGCCAGGCTTACGGCGACGACCAGAAAGCTCTGTATGGAGCCCACAAGCAAAACCCCGGGCGCCAGGCGGCCCAGAATCCGTCCCGCATCGGCGTTTAGCCATCCGCGGCGCAGGATCTCGCGACGGAACAGCTCCGTCAGCGCGATGCTGTAAAGGGCGAACAGGAGATAGCCGGCCGCCACCGTCGGGCGCCATCCGATTTGCCGGGAGGCGGCCATCAGGCCGACGGTTGAGTAGCCGCCCCAGCCCAGCGCCTGGCAAGTCCAGTAAGTCTTCCGAGTGCTCATCGCGCCGCCGGCGATTCTGATTCAGCAAGAAAGCGGTCCATCACTCCGAACATCCATTTCGGATCATCCCACATGATGAAATGGTGCGCCGTGTCGGTGACCTCAATCCGCACCCCCGGCAGCCTGGCATACTGCGCGTGCAGGTTGGCTTCCGTGCGCGCCCGGTCGGTGTACTGCTTGTAGGCGATCCAGGAGCCCAGCACCAGCGTCGGGCTTTTGATCGCGGCCAGATCGTCGCGCAAGTCCACGCTGAACATGTCGGACATGGCGTCGGCGACCGCGGTGCGGTCCGAGGCCAGCCCCCAGGCCACGATGCGCTGGAAGTCGCTATCGCCGGTCACCATCAGCCTGGTCGCGACGCCCGACTTGACGTAGCGTTCGTAGTCGGGCTGCGTCTGGCCGTCCATCTGCTTCTTCATCTGCGCCGCGATCTGTTTTCCGCTGTCCAGGGTCGCCGCGGGATTCATAACGGCCGGCAGGAACGGGTACGCGTCCAAGATCACCAGCTTGCCGGGCAGCGCCGGATATTTGCTGGCCACCGCCAGCGCCAAGAAGCCACCCAGACTGTGACCGACGATGACCGGATGGTCCAGATGCTTCTGCCGGATGTACTCGGCGATCCCGTCGCGGACGTTGTCGAGCATCGGCGCCGCCGTACGCGGCACCCCGGCAAAACCCGCCACAGTGAGGACGTGGCACTCGAACCGGTCCGTGTAGTGTTCGACCGTCGTCTCCCACACTTCGCCCGAGGAGGAGAGGCCCGGAATGAGGATCATGGGTTGGCCATGGCCCGTGACCTTGACCTGAAACGGCGGCGCCTGGGCCATCAGTGCGGTGGCAACCGCGAACGTCAGCAGCAGAGTTGTTTTCATGCCTCCCATCCTGCGCCGGGAGCGCCTATGAGGGCGGGGAAGTGTGATGAGCGGTCAAACCCGGGGATGGATGGGGCGAACCATTTCCCCCGCCTTCTGTTTTATCCAGATTTTATCCACAGAGAGGCCCGGCTAACCGATACCAACGGCTCACGTTATACCTGTTGAAATGCGTGCGGGAAGGCTGGCGTGGTCCGATGATTCCTGGTAGAAAGTAAGTGCCTCTTGCGAGCCCGGTCCGGCGCAATATCTCGGGGGAGGTGATTGTCCGGACCGAGCTCCCAGGGTTCAATCGCCTCGCCCCACTCTGAGTGGAAGTCTACCGTCCCGCCTCGACCGGCGCGTTCACTGCGGTCAGCCAGCCGTAGCGGTCCGGCTTCGACCCGTCGATGATCGAGAAGAACTCTTTCTGCAGCCGTTCCACCACCGGGCCGCGCCGCCCGGCGCCCACCTGTATGTGGTCCACCGAGCGTATAGGCGTGATCTCCGCCGCGGTCCCGCTGAAGAAGACCTCGTCCGCAATGTAAAGCATCTCTCGAGGGATCAGCGTCTCCACAACTGGAATCCCTTGGTCCTGGGCGAGCCGGATGACCGAGTCGCGGGTCACGCCGAGCAGCACCGACGCCGACAGGGGCGGGGTGAGGATCTTGCCGTCCCGCACCACGAAGATGTTCTCGCCCGAGCCTTCGCTGACGTAACCCGATGTATCCAGGGCGACGCCCTCGTCATACCCGTCCGCCATCGCCTCCATCTTGATAAGCTGTGAATTCATGTAGTTGGCGCCAGCTTTAGAAAGCGATGGTAGAGTATTCGGCGCCAGCCGGTTCCAACTGGAGACGCAAACGTCCACGCCCTGCGACAGTGCCTCCTCTCCCAGGTAGCGGCCCCACTCCCAGCAGGCCAGGTAGACCTCAACCGGGTTGTCCCCAGCGAACACGCCCATGTTGCCGTATCCCCGCATCACGATCGGCCGCAAGTAGCACGCGCTCATCTTGTTCACGCGGACCAGTTCGGCCAGCGCGGCCGAGAGCTGATCGATCGTGAACGGCACCTCGATCCGGTAGATCTTCGAGGAATCGATCATCCGGCGGACGTGGTCTCGCAGGCGGAAGATGGCCGGGCCGGCCGGCGTGGCGTAGCACCGTATGCCTTCAAAGATCGAGCTGCCGTAGCTGACCACGTGCGACAGAACGTGGATCTTGGCGTCATTCCAGGGGATGAACTGGCCGTT
>CAZBQQ010000026.1:13762-16613 GCA_964493965.1 uncultured Solibacteraceae bacterium | reverse complement strand
CTGGCGTAGACTCGGAATATTGGAGGGCGAACATGTCACTCAGACCGGTTAAGCGCGTTGTCCAAGCCAAGCCGACCCTCGAGGGCGCCGGGGTGCACCTGCGCCGCGCCTTCGGCTTCGGCAATACTTCCGACTTCGATCCGTTCCTGCTGCTCGACGATTTCCGCAACGACGTGCCCGAGGACTACCTGGCCGGCTTCCCCTGGCACCCCCACCGCGGCATCGAGACCGTCACCTACGTCCTGGCCGGAACCGTAGAGCACGGCGACAGCCTCGGCAACTCCGGCGCCATTGCCGCCGGCGACGTCCAGTGGATGACGGCCGGCAGCGGAATCATCCACCAGGAGATGCCGAAGGGCGACCACGTCGGCCGCATGCATGGCTTCCAGCTGTGGGCCAACCTGCCCGCCTCGCTAAAGATGTCGGCTCCCCGCTATCAGGAGGTCAAGGCGCCCGACATTCCGGTGGTCACCGACGACGACGGAACCGAGGTCCGGATCATCTGCGGCAGTTTCTGGGGCAAGACCGGGCCGGTGGACGGCGTCGCCGCCGAGCCGATCTACCTCGACGTCTCCGTGCCTCAGGGCAAGCGGAAGACCCTGCCCATCGAGACGACGCGCCACGCCTTCGCCTACGTCTTTGGCGGCAGCGGCAATTTCTGCAACGCCTCGGGTCCCCTGGCGGTGCCCACCGAATCCGTGGGCTGGCTCGATACCGCTCCCCCGGCCGACGCGGAAAACCGCTCGCTCATCCTGTTTGACCGCGGCGACGAAGTGACTCTGCAGGCGGGTGAAGACGGCCTGCGCTTCCTCCTGGTCTCCGGCAAACCGCTCGAAGAGTCCGTGGCCTGGTACGGGCCGATCGTCATGAACACTCAGGCTGAGTTGCGCCAGGCATTCGAGGAGTTGGACAAAGGGACGTTCCTCAGGAAGGTGGCGGGAGGACGCTGACGCCCCCGCCCTGTGCGAAGATCAGGCTTTAGGATGCCGAACGCCGGACCCACGACCACGCGCACGCAATCGCTGCCGGAAGTGCACGGGAGCGTAGACACCGGCCAGGCGTCCATCTGGCGGCGGATGTTCGCCTTCGCGGGACCCGCCTACCTGGTTTCGGTGGGCTACATGGACCCGGGCAACTGGGCCACCGATCTCGAAGGCGGCGCCAAATTCGGTTACCAACTGCTGTGGGTCCTCGTCATGTCGAACCTCATGGCGATCCTGCTCCAGACCCTGGCGGCCCGGCTCGGCATCGCCAGCCAACGGGACCTCGCGCAGGCCTGCCGCGAATCCTATCCGCGGCCCGTGAACCTGGCGCTGTGGGGGCTCTGCGAGATCGCCATCGCAGCCTGCGACCTGGCCGAAGTGCTCGGCGCCGCGATCGGCCTGAACCTGCTGTTCCACATTCCCCTGCTCGCCGGCGTGCTGCTCACCTCGCTCGACATCCTGCTGCTGCTGTGGCTCTCCCGCTTCGGCATCCGCATGATCGAGGGCTTTGTGCTCAGCCTCATCGCCGTCATGGCGGTGTGCTTTGGGATTGAGATCCTGATGGCAAAGCCGGCCTTCTCTCAGATGGCCAGCGGGCTGATCCCGCACCCCAGCAACCAGAACCTCTACATCGTGATCGGGATCCTGGGCGCCACGGTGATGCCGCACAACCTGTACCTGCACTCGGCGCTGGTGCAGACACGACGCATCGGGGCCGGAGACGCCCAGAAGCGCACGGCCTGCCGCTTCAACCTGATCGATTCGGTGGTGGCGCTCAATGGAGCCATGCTGGTCAACATCGCCATCCTGGTGGTGGCGGGCGCGGTGTTCTTCGAGCGGCACATCGTCGTGACCGAGATTCAGCAGGCTTACCAGCTGCTGACGCCGCTGTTGGGGACGAGTATGGCGAGCGTGGTCTTCGCGATTGCCCTGCTCTGCTCCGGCCAGTCTTCCACCATGACCGGCACCATGGCCGGCCAGATCGTGATGGAAGGATTCCTGACCATCCGCATGCGCCCCTGGCTGCGCCGTCTGACCACTCGCACTCTGGCCATCGTCCCCGCGGCGCTGACCATCTGGATCGCGGGCGAGCAGTCCAGCCTGCGCCTCCTGATCCTGAGCCAGGTCATCCTGAGCATGCAGCTTCCCTTCGCCGTCATTCCGCTGATCCATTTCACCAGCGACCCGAAACGCATGGGAGCGTTCGCCAACCGCCGCTGGCTGCAAGCGCTATCGTGGGTCGTGGCGGCGGTGATCCTGGGGCTCAACATACGCCTGGTAATGCTGACGCTTTCCGATTGGCTTGCCTCATCGGGAGCCTACCGCGACCTGGTGATGATGACCGTGGAGCCCGTGCTGATTCTGCTTCTGGTGCTGCTGGCGTGGGTAACGTTGCAGCCGTGGCTGCCGGTGTGGCTGCAGCGCAAGGGACGTGTTGCGGTTCCCGTCCCCGAGCTGGCCACAGCCGAGGTCCGCCCGTTCGGCTACCGGACGATTCTGGTTCCGCTCGATCACACCGAACGCGATCGCGTCGCGATTGCGCACGCCGCTTCCATGGCTCGCGCCTACGGATCGAAGCTGCATCTGCTGCACGTCGAAGAAGGTGTGACCAGCCAGATCTACGGTCCGCTTTCGTCAACCGCCGAGGTCGAGGTCGGCGCCAAGTATCTGGATGAGATCCTCGCAGGCCTGCGCTCGCAGGGGATCGACGTGGACGTGTCGGTGGCGCACTCGCAGGATCCCAAGCAGGAGATCATCCGCTTCGCCCGCTGGCTCAAGCCGGACCTGCTCATCATGGGCGCCCACGGCCACAAGGGGATTCAGGACATTGTCTTCGGCCAGACCATCAACGCCGTGCGCCACGCGGT
>CAZBQQ010000026.1:0-13662 GCA_964493965.1 uncultured Solibacteraceae bacterium | reverse complement strand
CGCCGGGTCGAGCGGAGCAGGATGCTGCCGTCGCGTTGGAGCGCCAAGGCGAGAGAGTCACCCTCGGCGATGCGGGCCTGCTTGGCGATGCCCTGAGGAATCCGGACAGCCAGGCTGTTCCCCCATTTCGAAACCGTGGTCTCGTTCCGCATAAGTGGTCGCTCTTCCCCGCCCCAGCCTGGCGCGCAACGCCGTGGGGCGCGCCCCTACTTGCAGCCGATCTCTTCGAGAATCCGCCGCACCTCGGCTGCCGGATCGGCCGCGCGCGTCACCTGGCGGCCAATCACCAGGTAGTTTGCGCCGTCGCGAAGCGCCTCGGCCGGAGTCGCCACGCGCTTCTGGTCGCCCTTCCCCGCCCCCGCCGAGCGCACCCCCGGCGTCACCAGGATCGCGCCGGGGCCCGCGGTCTCGCGAACCAGCGCAGCCTCGAGCGGCGAGCAGACAATCCCGTCGATCCGCGCTTCGATCGCCCTCCGCACGCGCAAGGCCACCAGCTCGGAAACCGCGCAGGGATAGCCCAGGTCGGCCAGATCCTCCCGATCGAAGCTGGTGAGCACGGTCACGGCCAGCAGTTTCAGGTTCGAAGAGTCCCGCCCCTCGGCCGCCGCGCGCATCACGGCTCCGCTGCCGTGTATGGTGGTGAACCGCACGCCGCTCGCGGCTATCCGGGTCACCGTGCGCTTCACGGTCTCGCCGATGTCGTAGAGCTTCAGGTCGAGGAAGACGTCCTTGCCCCCGGCGATCAGCTCGCGGACGAAGTCCATGCCGGCCGCGGCGTACAGCTCCAGGCCGACTTTGTAGAAGCCGATCTCGCTGCCGAGCCGGTCAACCAGCTCGCGCGCCTTCTGGGGAGAATCGAAATCGAGTGCGACGATAAGTGGGTTCATAGGATGCGAATGGGTTTCTCGCCGCGCTCGAGGACGCGGCCAATCAGGCGGGCGGCGGGCAGCGCCGTCTGGAGCGCGCTGACCCCGGCTACGGGGAGCGCGATCAGCAGGCCGCCCGAGGTCTGCGGATCGTAGAGCAGGCTTTCGATCTCCGCCGGCACCTGGCGCACAAGCTCGACGGCGCACGATGCGAACTCGCGATTGTTCTTGAGCCCGCCCGGCAGCGCTCCGCGGCGCGCATAGTCGACGGCTCCGGGCAGGAATTCCACGCACGCCGTTCCGATTTCGAGCGTGACGCCGCTGGCCAGCGCCATCTCGCGCGCGTGGCCGATGAGGCCGAATCCGGTGACGTCCGTGCAGCCGTGCGCCCCGGCCGCGAGCATCGCCTCGCAAGCCGCCCTGTTGAGTTGGAGCATCGATTCGATGGATTGCTCCACATCGCCCTCGCTAGCGATGCCGCGCTTGAGCGCCGTCGAGATCACGCCCGTCCCGATGCGCTTGGTGAGCACCAGCGCGTCCCCCGGAACTGCACCGGAGTTGCGCGTCACGCGGCGCGGATCCACCGTGCCCGTCACCGCGTAGCCGAACTTCATTTCATCGTCGGCGACGCTGTGGCCCCCGATCACGGCGCAGCCGGCTTCGGTCATCTTCTCCGCGCCGCCGGTGAGGATCGCAACCAGGTCGTCGATGTCGCCCTGGGCTGGGTAGGCCACGATCGAGAGCGCCGAAACAGGCGTACCGCCCATGGCGTAGACGTCGCTGAGCGAGTTGGCGGCGGCGATGGCGCCGAAGGTGGCCGGGTCGTCCACGATGGGCGTGAAGAAATCCACCGTCTGCACCAGCGCACACTCCGGCGTCAGCTTGTAAACGCCGGCGTCGTCCGACGTTTCAAACCCAACCAGCACGTTTTGATTCGGCACGCGCGGGATGCGGCCGAGCACCTGGTCCAATAACTTTGGACTCAATTTGGATGCTCAACCCGCAGCTTTGACGTGCGCCGTCAGCTTCTTATCGGACACTCTTCTCAGTTTACAGTGCCAGCACCGGGAGGGCGCGCCGCGCCAGCACCGAACCGCGACCGTCAGGGCGCGGACCCTACAGCACGTCCGCGAACCCGCGCTTCAAATGCCGGAAGAACAGGCCTCCCGCGACGAACACCGCTACGCTCCACGCCGCCAGCATGCCCAGTTCCCCCAGGCTCGGCCAGCGCGCGGTCAGCAGCCTCTCGCGGTAAGCATGCACCATCAAGGCCAGCGGGTTCAGGCGCAGCAGGATGTGCGCCCAGTGCGGATAACGGCTCTCGGCGATGAAGATCGGTGTGGTCCAGAACCAGAAAGTCAGCACCACCGAGAGGACCTGCGCGGTGTCTCGCAGGTACACGTTCAGGCTCGAGACGATCCAGGCCATCCCCACCACGAACAGCCCCAAAAGCAGCATGTACACCGGCAGAAAGAACACCATGGGGCTGAAGTGCCGCTCCCAGATCCCGATCGCAGCCAGCGCCAGCCCCAGAGCGATCAGGTGGCTCATCAGGGAAGAGAGGAAGATCGAGACCGGTACCACCTCGGCCGGAAAGACCGTCTTGGTGATCAGGTTCTGGTGTTCGATGAGCGAGGTCGCGGAGCGTTGCAGCGTCTCCTGGAACAGCAGCCACGGAAGAAAGCCAGCGAACAGGAACAGGGTATAGTTCTGCGTCATTTCCGCGGGGCCGAGCGTGACCTTGAGGCAGTACTTGAACACGAACGTCCAGCTCACCAGCAAGACCAGCGGGTGGATTACGCCCCACAGCCAGCCGGCCGTCGAGCCCACGTAGCGCTGCGTGAAGTCGCGCCGGACGAGCTGGAACAGCAGATTGCGCCGCTCCACCAGATTGCGCAGGAAATGAGAGCCAGGGACGCGGGCCATAGACTCGAATTGTAACCGAGATGCACGTTGGCCATCGCCGCCCACGGAGCACCGAACCGCGCGCGTAAGCAAGCGGACCCTCAATGCGCTATACTGGTTTCGACTGGAAGTTGATCCGCAACCCCCTCTCCCCTAATCGGTAGTCGGCTCGCAGGTTCTCCTCCTCACAACCTAAATGAAAAGTTTCACTGAACTCTCAATCTCAGCTCTTCTGAAGAGCAACCTTAAAAAACACGGCTTCACCGAACCGACGCCCGTCCAGGCGCTGGCCATCGAACCGGCGCTGGCCGGACGCGACATGGTCGCCACGGCGCAGACCGGCACCGGCAAAACGCTGGCGTTCGTCCTGCCCATCATCGACCAGGTCGCGAAGCTGCCATCGAATTCCGGCGTTCGCGCCGTCATCCTGAGCCCGACGCGCGAGCTCGCCATCCAGATCGCCGAGACCTTCGACCTGATGGCCGCGGGCACCTCCGTTCGTGCCGCGGTCGCCGTCGGCGGCCTCAGCGAGCGCCCGCAGTTGCAGTCGCTCCGCAACGGCGCGCAAGTGCTGATCGCAACGCCGGGCCGGTTGTGCGATTTCCTCGGCCGCAGACTCGTCAACCTCGCCAGCGTTCGCATCCTGGTTCTCGATGAGGCCGACCGCATGCTGGACATGGGCTTCCTTCCCTCCATCAACAGGATTCTCGAAGGCATGCCCTCCGATCGCCAGACGATGTGCTTCTCGGCAACCCTGGACAGCTCGGTCAAATACCTGATCGAGTCAAACGTTCGAAACGCGGTGCGCATTGCCGTCGGGTCCGTGACGAAGCCCATCGATCAGATCGCGCTGCACCTCTACGAAGTCGAGCAGGATGGAAAGCTGCCTCTCCTCTCGAGGATGCTGGGCGAGGAGCAGGGCTCGTTCCTCGTATTCGCCCGCACCAAGCACGGCGCCGAGCGGCTATCGAAGACCCTCGCCCGCGAAGGCGTGAAGTCCGCCGCCATCCACGGCGACCGCAGCCAGAACCAGCGCAACCAGGCGCTGCGCGGCTTCCAGGAAGGCTACTATCGCGTCCTGGTGGCCACCGACGTCGCCGCCCGCGGCATTCACGTCGAAGGCATCTCGCACGTTGTGAACTACGACCTTCCGCAGGCCCCGGGTGATTTCATTCACCGCGTGGGCCGCACCGGACGCGCCGGAGCGCGTGGAACGGCATCGACCTTCGCGACCCGGGCCCAGCGCGCCGACGTTGCGCTCATCGAGCGCACCCTCGACACGCGCTTGCAGCGTCGTCAGGTCTCGCCCGACGTTCCTCTTGCCGACGAAACCACTTCGCCCCAGCCGCGGCGACACGTGCGCTCCTTCTCACCCCGAGGCAGGGCCCACCGCCGCTCGATGTAGGCCGCTACGGTTCGGTATAGGTCACGACTTTCCGTACTTCGGGGATCTCCGTCCCTAGCAGGACGAAGTTCCCCGAGATGCTTTCGTCGCCGTTCAGCCGGCGCCCCGCCCGCCACTTTCCGTTTTCGAAACTCCCTTCGTCGATTGTGCCGATGTGGGCGCGCGCAGAGGTGAGCATCAGGCCCGACCCCGCGATGACAAATTCGTGCGGTGCCGTCTCGATCGCCACGGCGAATCCGCGCGCGTCCTTCTCCGGCTTGACCGAGAAGTCAGCGTCGGCCGTCGGCGCCGGCGCCAGGTCTTTCTGCTGATCGTTCTTTGACGCGGGAGGGGAGAACACCGCCCGGAGTCCGCCGAACCGCACCCCGAATCCGGTTGCTTCTTCGAAGGCCGTCACGGACGCCGCGTTTCCTTCTATTACAGCCGTCACCTTGCCCTCGGCCTGAGCCTTCAGCAGAAGCGGCGCAAGACCGGCCAGGGTCTCGTAGGCCGCGCCCAGCGCCTTGAAGTCGTGCAGGTCTTCGATTCCGAACGGCGAGTAGCCTAGCGTCCCATGATGCCCGACGGCCCAGAACAAATTGGGCAGCGATGCTCGCGCTTCGGGGATGAACAGCGGATTGCCGGATCGGACATAGCCCGCGCAAACGCCCTGGAAATCGGCGACGTAGATGTCGGGCGCGAACAAGTCGAGCTTCGGTGCGGCCGCGCGCCAGATGTCGAGCATGCCCGTCACGGGGCCGCCGCTCGGGTATTGCCCTGGGCGGTCCTCCTTCGGTTGCGGCCCCAGCCACGCGTTCGCGTACATCGGAATCGCTAGCTCCGCCTTCCCTGCCTCGGCCACCTGGTTCACAGCGCGCCCAACGTGCCACGCCATGAAGATCTCATCCGCGAAGGCATCCGTGCCGAACACCTCGGCCCACGTTCCAGCGGTCTTGAACTGCTGCGCACCCCACACTCTGGTCACCTCGGGCAGCAGTGTCGCCTTGTGCTCCACCAAGTAGTTCATCAACTCCGGCGGCACCGGTCCGGCCCATGCGGCCTCGGCGAGCGTCGAGCGGTCGCGGCTGCCGCCCAGCAGGCCGGTTTCGTTCTCCACCTGCATCATGATGACGGTGTGAGGCAGGTCCACCTCTCGGATGTGGCGCATCAGAGCGCGGAAAGCCTTGGCATCGGCGGCGATGGTATGCTCGCCGAGCGGGCTGAGCGCATCGATCGGCAGCCCCATGAAGCCGGGTTTGCCGGACTTCGTCCTCGCCACCGGGAAGCGGCCCGGATCCCGCTTCACCCACATCGGCGCGTAACTCGAACTCGCATTCTTCCAGGTTCCAAACCAGATCAGCACCAGGCGCATCCCGTGCCTGCGCGCTTCGGCGATCTCGATGTCCACGGCGGAAAAATCGAGCTTGCCCTCCACCGGCTCCACCAACTCCCACGAGGCGGTGCCGATGACGGTGTTGAGGTGGAGACCGGCCAGTTTGTCCCAGATCGGCCGCATGTACGCCGGGCTCGATGCGCTGGAGTTGTGCAACTCCCCGGCGAGCATGAGATACGGCTTTCCGTCGACGATGATCTGGACCGTCTGGCCGGCCTTCCGAAGCGCCGGCAGGCTTGGAACTGCCGTGGCCTGCGCGAGCGCCACCGCGGCGCCGCACACGCCCATCACGAGTAATGAGCTGAACCTGTTCATTGGTCCAAGCTATCACCACCCAGCACCGAACCGCGAGCGCGAGGGAACGGACTCCCTCCAAGGATCTGGTCCGCTTGCTGACGCGCACGGTTCTGTGCTGACGCTATTGCGCGCGCCTCGAAATGCGGGTATAAGTCGGAAGGGCAGGGCCAGCGTGACGGCACAGCGATCCATGAACGGCGGACGTCCCGACGCGATCCGCGTGTTGAGCGAGGCGCCCGCGGAGCTCACGCGTGGCACCCTGGTCCGCCTCGGAGAAGGAATCGGCAGGGTCGCCTACGCTTCGGAGCATTGGGTGGTCAGCCGCGAGCGGCATCCTTCCGAAATCATCGGCCTCATCCTCACCTGGAAGGTCCTGCGCAAGCTGGATCGCCTGGTGCCGGGCGAAATGGGGCGGCGAATGCTGGCTAACCCTGGCAGGCAGATTCGCGCGCTCGGTCTCATTTTCCGGGTCCTCGTGATGGCGGTCCCGAGAAGCGTGTGGTTCACCAGGCATGCCCGCCACATGTGGCGGCAGTATAGCTGGCACGAGAAGCGAGGCCGCACCCTTGCAGACGCGCACCTGGCCGGCACCGCACTGGTCCCGGAGCGGATCGAGTTCCCGCCCACGGAAGTGCAGGTGGCGCGCTGGCCCGGATGGCTGATGGTCTCCGAGGCGACGGAGCGCGCCGAGACGACTCTGCACGAACGCATCAACGAGCTGGCTCGTGCCCAGCGCTTCGACGAGGTCGAGGTGTGGCTCGTGCGCTACCTGGAACTGCGCCGTGCCGCCTGGCAGCGCGGCGTCTTCTCCCTGGACCCGCACTTGAAGAACTTCGGAGTCACCCAGGACCGAGTAGTCCTGCTCGATGCGGGCGGGCTGACCAACGTGTGGCCTGAGATCGCCGAGAACCTGCGCCGCGACGACGAACTCACCCCGCCGCACGTCCGCCTCGGTCTGGACTCGACTCTTCGCGACCGGCCCGACATTGCCGACCGCTTCGACACGGAGTGGAAGGCGACGGTCAAGCTGGCGGAGCCCAGCCTACGAGAACCCCACAACCGTTGACGACCCCGCCGCCACCTTCACCCGAGCTCGCCCCTCACTGAGCTTCTCGAACGCTATCGTGCGT
This sequence comes from uncultured Solibacteraceae bacterium, assembly GCA_964493965.1. Classification (GTDB taxonomy): domain Bacteria; phylum Acidobacteriota; class Terriglobia; order Bryobacterales; family Bryobacteraceae; genus DASWZN01. Next base: position 6,687 of record CAZBQQ010000026.1, on the reverse strand, counting down.
CCGCCCTGGCGCAGCTCGCGGACCGCCTGCCCCGCCGGCGGCCGCAGAACGAACTCTCCGTCAAGCCCCGCATCGAGCCGCGCGGAGATGCCCCGCCCCTGCTTCCACTCCACCCCGACGGTGAGCCCGCCGCGCGCCCGCAGCCCGCGATAGGAGCCAGCGCTCCAGGCCGTAGGCAGCGCGGGCAGAAGCGAGACTTCGCCGTCGTGACTCTGCAGCAGCATTTCCGCGATGCCGGCCGTGGCGCCGAAGTTGCCGTCGATCTGAAAGAGCTGTCCGCCCGCGTACATATCGAGCAGGTTGATGTTGGTACTCTGCGTGAGCAGCCTGGCCACCGCCTCGCCCGCCTGGACGCCGTCGCGCAGCCGCGCGCGGAAGCAGACGATCCAGGCCGCGCTCCACCCGGTGTGCCCTCCCCCGGACTTCAGCCGCAAATCGAGCGACCGCCGCGCCGCCTCCATCCACTCCGGCGTCCGCGTCCAGGTGAACAGCGGCGACGGATAGAGCGTATAGAGGTGTGACATGTGCCGGTGTCCCGGCTCCGGTTCGCGGAATTCCTCGGACCATTCGAGAAGCTGCCCCTGGCTGCCCTTGCGGAATGGCGCAAGCTTCTTCAGCGCGGCTTCGAGCCGCGCGGCGAAATCCTGATCGCGGTCGAGCGCGCGCGTGGCCGAGATGCAGTTGACGAACAGTTCCCGAATCAGCGCGCGGTCCATCGTGCAGCCCGCATCGACGGTCGCCACCTTATCCGTCCCCGGCGCGTAAAAGCCGTTCTCGGGCGACATCGAAGGACAAGTGGTGAGCCCGCCGTGGCCGTCGTCAACGAGCCAGCCCAGAAGGAACTGCGCGGCGCTCTGCATCAGCGGCCACGCCCGCCGCGCGAGAAACTCCCGGTCGCCAGTGAAAAGGTAGTGCTCCCACAGATGCTCGCACAGCCACGGCGCCGCCATCGGCCAGTTGGCCCAGCGCGGATCGCCGGTCCTCAAGCCCACCGCGTTGCTGAGGCGCCAGAGATCGGAGTTGTGATGCGTCACCCAGCCGTCCAGGCCATAGGCGACCCGCGCGGTGTGCGCGCCGGTGTGGCTCAGATCCTCGATGAAATCGAACAGCGGCTCGTGGCATTCGGAGAGGTTCGAAACTTCCGCCGGCCAGTAATTCATCTGGACATTGATGTTGGTGGTGTAGTTCGAGCTCCATGGCGCCATCTGCGAATCGTTCCAGATGCCCTGCAAATTCGCCGGCTGCGACCCGCGCCGCGAGCTCGCGATCAGCAGGTAGCGCCCGAACTGGTAATAGAGCGCGGCCAGCGACGGATCGGCTTGCTCCTTGTTCCGCGCCAGCCGTTCGCCGGTAGGAAGCGCCGATGCTTCGGTGGCAGGCAGATCGACCGCGACGCGCCGGAACAGCGTGCGATGCTCGGCCACATGCGCGTCGCGCAGCGCCGCGTAGGATTTCTTCCGGGCAGCTTCTAGCGTCCGCAAACAGCGCGTGTGGACCTCGTCCGCGCCGAGATCAGGCAGCTTATCGAAGCCGCGGAAGCCGGTCGCGGCGGCCATCAGAAGGGTCACGCCGGTGGCGCGCTCGACGCGCAGCCCGTCCGCGGCCGCCGTGACCGATCCCCCATCGGCAACCGCCAGCAGCAGCGCCTCGGCCCGCATGCCCTTGCCCTCGGCATCGTCGTAGCGCAGCTTGTTGGGCACGTTGCGGTAGCTCGGCTCGGCGTGTGCCGGAGCCTTGGTGGTCAGCCGCAGCCAGGCGCCATCGGCCGCCGCGTGGAACGGCATCGGGCTCTCGAACCGCAGCGTGCAGTTCAGCCCGCCCGCCGCGCTCGATTCGAGGCGCAAGACCAGCACCTGGTCCGGGGCCGAGACGAACGCCTCGCGCGTAAACGACGCAGCCCCGATACGATAGGTCGTCCGGCAGACGGCCGAGTCGAGGTCAAGCTCGATGCGGTAGTCCTCGGTGCCCGCGTGGCCATCGAACTCCATCCCGAGTTCGCCCAGCGGCTGGTAGCTCTCTGTGAACGGGCCTTGCAGCTTCTTGGCCGCTTCATCGCCCGCGACGTAGTCCCGCTGCTGAAGAATCAGCCGGCGGACTGCTGCGAGCGCTCCCGGCTCGGGAGGCGTGTCGCGATCGGTGGGGTAGCCCGACCACAGCGTGTCCTCGTTCAGGTAGATGCGCTCGCGCTCTACGCCGCCGGTCACCATGGCGCCCAGCCGCCCGTTGCCGAGGGGCATCGCATCGGCCCAACGCGCCGCCGGCTGCTGGTTCCAGACCTTCAACTCGGGCGAGGGCGGCCCGGCCGCCCTGAGTGCCGTCGCAACCACCGGCACCGTAGCAAGGAAATCGCGTCGTCTCATACTTCTCCTAGTGGGGCAGGACTCCAGTCCTGCAGCGGGTCTCCAGACCCGCCATTCACCGCAACTCGATCCGCTGCGCCCGCCCGTCGTCCACGATCTGCGCGCTCTTTCCCTGCACCGAGAACACCAGTCGCCGCGGCCCCGGCTGAAAGCTTCCGGCCACGGCGCCCAGTTCGACCCCGCCATCCCGATACGCCACTTCCGTACGCCGCACCACCCCCTGCCGGTACAAGGCCGAGTTGCCGTCGTCCTCGTAGACCGAACCGCTGGCGCGCCCCTCCGCGTCCGGGTAGATCTCGAAACGCAGAGGGTCGGTGGGCCGTTCGCCCACCCAACTCATCTCCGGGCCGGTGGGCAGGATGACGCCGCCGCGTACGAACAGCGGCACCTTCTCGAGCGGCGCCTCCACATGGATCATGCCGCCGCCGGCAATGCGCTGGCCCGTCCAGTAGTCGTACCACGTGCCCGCCGGGAGATAGACCAGTCTCGCCGTCTCGCCCGGCCGCAGGATGGGAGCCTCGAGCAACGCGTCGCCCACCATGAACTCATCGTCGATCGTGAGCGTGTTCGGGTCGTCCTGGTAATTGAGCAGCAAGGGACGGAAGATGGGCACGCCGGTGCGGTGGGCGTCCTCGAGAGCGGTGTAGAGAAACGGCATCAGCTTGTAACGGAGCTTCAGGTATTTGCGAATGATGTCCTCGTAGTAAGTGCCGAAGCGCCACGGTTCGTGATCGTACGACGCGATGTCCGCGTGATTGCGGCAGAAGGGCGTGAGGAACGCCACCTGGTACCAGCGCGCCAGCAACTCGGCGTTGGTGCGGCCCATGAAGCCGCCCGCGTCGGCGCCGACAAAAGGCTCGCCCGACAGGCCCAGGCTCTCGAACATCGGAATGCTGAGCGCGAGCGCCTCCCAGGTGGAGGTGTTGTCACCGGTCCACATGGTGGAATAGCGCTGTATGCCCGCGTAGCCGGCCCGCGTGATGACATAAGGCCGCAGGTTCGGCCGCAGCCGCTCCAGTCCCTCGTATGTGGCCCGCGCCTCATTCAGCGCGAACACATTGCGGTTCTGCGCCTGCGTGGTGTTGGCCCCGCCGTCGTTATAGACCACATCCGTCTGCGTCTTGCCCACCTGATCGAGGAAGTCCGAGGGCTCGTTCATGTCGTTCCAGATCCCCGCCACCCAGTGATCGGTGTAGGCGCGGTGCAGGTCCCCCCACCAGCGCGCGGCCTCCGGCATAGTGTAGTCCACGTAAACCGAATCGCCCGGCCACACCTTGCCATGAAACAGGCTCCCGTCTTTGCGTTTCAGGAAGTAGTTCTTCGCCAGCCCCTGGTCGAACACGTAGTAGTTCTTATCGTGAGGGGCCAGTTCCGGCGGCCCGGGGGGCGCGACGGTCGATTCGGCAGGCTGATACTTGATGCCCGGATCGACGATGGTCACCAGCTTCACCCCCTGCCGCAGCAGCTTGTCGGCGAAGGCGCTGGGATCCGGAAATCGCTCGCGGTCCCAGGTGAACACGCGGTATTTGTCCATGTAGTCGATATCGAGATAAAGGACGTCGAGCGGCAAATCGTCCGCGCGGTAACGCCGCACAACCTCTTCCCCCATGCTGGCCGGATAGTAGCCCCAGCGGCACTGTTGATTGCCGAGAGCCCACGCCGGCGGCATCGGCATGTGGCCCGTGAGCTCCGCGTAGCGGCCCAGGATCTTCTTCATCGAGGGTCCGTAGAAGAAGTAGTAATTCATCTCCCCGCCCTCGGAGGAGAAAGCCGCATACTCCTGCGAGGAGCGCCCGAAGTCGAACTCCGTGCGAAAGCTGTTATCGAAAAAGATGCCGTACGCCGCTGCGTTCTGCCAGCCGAGGTAGAACGGGATGCTCTGGTAGATCGGGTCGGTCCCCTCCACGTAGCCCGGCGTGTCCATATTCCACATGGAGAACTGGCTGCGGCGCTTGTCGAGCCGGGCCGCCTTCTCTCCGAGCCCGTAGAAGTGCTCGTCGAAGCCGAGTTTCTTGGCTGCGGCGACGGCGCCGGACTGTGGATCGAACATCATCGGCCGCTGGTCGGCATTGATCACGGCGTGCGTCGCGGCATCGCGGAACTCCACCAGCAGCGGGTCGCGGTGCACCACCACTTCCAATTCGCCGGCGAGGATGTGCAACGCAGCCGGCTCCTCCTTGACGCTCCACTTCGGAGCGCTCCAGTCGGTCTTCGCGATGGCCCAGGAATGATCGCGAGCCGGCAGCGCGTGCCCAAATGCCGCACGAACACGCACCAGATCGGGCGCCAGCACCCGGATCGCTACCTCGGACCCGTCGCGGCAGGTGAGCGTGATCCCGTCGGGGACGGTGGTGAAACCGGACACGGGGCCGACAGCAGTGAGGCCGCTAAGATCGATGGCCGCCGCGGGCAGGCACACCGACAGCAGACAGCAAGCGAACACCAGAACGGTTTTCATAGTTGATACGAGGATGTTACGCCCGCGCTCGCGCCGTCAAGTAGGACCCTACTGCGTCCGCCGCCGATGCCCCGCCTTACTCAGGTGGGCGTAGTACCCGAGATCCTCGCCGGTGGCCGCCTTGGTGGCGAAGACAATCTGCCCGGTGTGCTGCGCGAAGTGCTCCACCACGTGATAGATCGCTTCGAGCACCGTGACTTCGTAGCCCTGGATTCGGAGGCTCTCCGAGAGGCGCGCCGGCGGGACACCCGCAATGACCGCGGCGGCCTCGCGCACCGTGGCGCCAATTCGCTCGCGAAGCGCTCCCACTCCCGCCCCACCGCTGGCCGCGAATTCCGCGTCGCGTTCCCGCACATCCGGTGCACCGCCAACGCCTGAAACGATCCACTGGCGCACGTTGCCCGCCAGGTGCAAAACCAGGTTGCCGACCGCGTTCTGATTCTCGCCGCCCCGGAACCAGACCTGGCTGTCGTCGAGCCGGCCGAGGCAATCGTCCACTCGAGATGCCAGTTCGTTCAGACGGCGGACGGAACAATCGAGGAAGATGAGCTCAGGTGTGGACTCCACACCTGGATTATGGCTCTTTCAGCGGTCCCCGATCAGGCGCGCTTTCCCAGCTTCTTGCGCAGAGTCCAGGAAAGAGCAAGCAGCCCCATACCGGCCATACCGAGACTTGCCGGCTCCGGCGTGGTGTCGAGCGTGGCGAAGCGGTCGCGACCGCCAACGTTGAAGCTCCCCGTGTTGTCGATAATCTCGACACTGAACTTGCCCTTGCTGCCTTTGAGAGCCGTCAGGAACTCCTGAAGGTCGGTGCCGTCCAGCAACGTTGCCGTGATGTCGTCCCTGCTGGAGCTCTTGAAGCCTTGGAGCGTGACATCCCCGCTGTCGCCCAACGTCCAGGAGTGGGTCCCCACCACCAGCTCGAAGGTGAAGTTCTTGGTTGACTTGTCCTTGCCGTTGTTCGTGTCCCAGACTTCGAAGCCGAACTTCACATCCTCGAGCGACACAATCTGCTTCACTGTCGACTTCGCGATCGAGTAGTCGAAGGTCAAGGTCGTGTTCCCTTCCCCGCCGAGCAGATAGGGGCCATCGCAGGATCCGCCGCCGTTGCCGTCACACCCGGCACGATTCGCCGTGATCGCCGAGGCACCGGCCAGCGGCACGAAGCAGAACACAAGAATCAAGCAAAGTGCTATCCGGGAAATCATGGTGTCTTCTCCTAAATCAACGAGTATAGGGGCTGAAACGGTTAAACGCGACACCCGTTGAAGAATGAACGTACCAGTACCACCCCGGCCTTGCAGCCTGAGGCCGCCTCAGTGTACGGTAGGAGCGCATGCGCCTCTGGATGGTCTGTCTCGTACTGGCACTCTGCGGCTGCGGTCCGCGCAGGCCGCCGTCGGTGAAGATCGATCCGGCGCTGGCCACGCTGGTTCCCTACGACACCGTGCTGCTCGCAGGCGTCAGGATGGAGGCGCTGCGCGCGACGCCGCTGTACCAGTCGCTGGGATCGCCCGCGGCATTGTTGAGCGGTACGGGTCTCGATCTAGACAAAGTCTGGGAGATTCTGGCGGTCTCAGACGGCCGCCGCACGGCGATCCTGGCGCGCGGCAAGTTCTCCGACACCGGGCTCGAACCGCGTCTCGATATCCCCGGCGCCACGCGCACCACGTATAAGGGCTACGCCATGACCGCCACCGACAGCCTGGCGGTTGCGTTCATGAACCCCAGCACGGCGGTAGCCGGGCGGCCCGACGCGGTGCGCGCCATTCTGGACGATCGCGGGCGATCGAGCGGCCCGCCACCAACTCTCGAAAAGCAAATTGAACTGATTGGGCCGGAGAACCAGATCTGGGCCGTGGGCGCGGG
>CAZBQQ010000025.1:0-50113 GCA_964493965.1 uncultured Solibacteraceae bacterium | reverse complement strand
CGGCCGGAGGGCCCCACTGCGCCCAGAGCTCGTAGAAAGCGGGCAGGTGGTAGGACGGATCGGTGAAGCTATTCAGCTCCAGTCCGGGCACGAAGCGCACCATCTTGTACTTCTGGTCGAACATGTTGCCGCATTCGTAGGGGCCGCGCGCGGTCCGGCCACGGAGGACCTCGCCTCTCAGGATCTCGCGATGCAGCATGTCGGCCAGCAGGCGGTCGGCCTCGGCCCGGTAGTTGTAGATGCCGGCGCCGTTGCCCCAACGCCCGGACGCGAAGTAGAGCGCTGTGGCGTAATACTCTTCGCCGTCCGGGGCCGGCGTCTCGGAGTTCGGGGTGCCATCGGTCTTCATCGACCAGGAGAAGAAGCCGCGCGCGGGGTGGTCCGCCTGGGCGTGATACATGTAGGTCTTCGACCAGTTCCAGAGGGCGTCGAACTCGGCCTTTTTGTTCAGCTGGACCGCGATCATCATGCCGTAGGACATGCCTTCCGTGCGGACGTCGTGGTGGGCCACATCGGAGACGTACGCCAGGTCGCCGTTCGCGTTTCTGCCGGCGGTGAAGTAGATCGCTTCGGTCGCGGGATCGCCGTGGAATAGTTGCTGGAAGGCTGCGTCCAGCTTCTTCTCCACTTGTCTTTTCGGCACTCCGGCCTCTTCGAACAGATTCCGCGCTTGAAGGGGGATGCAACCTACGAGGATTAGCAACAGGGCAAGCGAGCGTGTCATTGTGTTCGACTCCCAGGGTATTACGAATTCGAGAACCCGGACCGCCTTGCCTCTGGGCTCGCGGCGGCGTTCGCGCTGGAGGGGGCCTGTGACTTCCGGCGGCGGCACCCGACCTCCGGCTCTGGCCGCATCACGCTCGAACCCGCGGGTTTCTATGGACGCCTGGTGGTGGCACCGCTCCGAGGCGCGAGCGGCTGGAGGGCGGTGATGGGTCCGATCCTGGCTTGCCTTTCGCAACTCGCCAGCGGGCTGGGGCTTTTGGACGGCGCGCCGGCGCTAGCGTCGCGCGAGTGCGAAGGCTGTCGCGGCCTAATCCGGCGGCGCCGCATGCACTCTCTGCACCGAGGGTGCATTTCTTGCTGGCGGATTTGCTCCCCGGCCGCGCCGGCTCGGTTTGGTCACTGTCGTGCAGACGACGTTTTCCATCGACGTCAACGCGCGCACCAAAGCGAAAGGGGAATCTCAATGCCATACATCACTGTCGGGAAGGAAAACTCCGGCAACATCGATCTCTACTACGAGGATCACGGCTCTGGTAAGCCGGTTGTCCTTATCCATGGATATCCGCTGAGCGGCGCCTCCTGGGAGAAGCAGAGCGCGGCGCTGCTGGCCGCGGGTCATCGTGTCATCACCTATGATCGCAGAGGGTTCGGCAAGTCCAGCCAGCCAACGGCCGGCTACAACTACGACACCTTCGCCGAGGACCTGCACAGAGTCGTGATACAGCTCGAACTACGAGATTTCGCCTTGGCTGGATTCTCCATGGGAGGCGGAGAAGTGGCGCGCTACGTGGGGAAGTACGGATCGAAGGGTGTGAGCAAAGCGGTGTTCCTTTCGTCGGTTCCGCCGTACCTGCTGAAAACGCCGGACAACCCGGAGGGTGTGGACGGCAGCGTCTTCGAGGGGATCGAGAAAGCCATCGTCACCGATCGTTACGCGTTCTTCAGCGAGTTCTTCAAGAACTTCTACAATACGGATCTCCTGCTGGGAAAGCGCGTCAGCGAACAGGCCGTGCAGGCAAGCTGGAACGTCGCGGCGGGCGCCTCTGCTACGGCCTGTCTCGCTTGTGTCGCGGCCTGGCATGAGGACTTTCGCCAGGACCTGACTCGCGTCGATGTGCCCACGTTAGTCATTCAAGGGGACGCAGATCGAATCGTGCCTATCGGCGCCTCGGGGCTCCGCACCGCCAAACTGATCCAGGGAGCCCGCCTGGTGGTGGTGAAAGACGGGCCGCACTGTATCACGTGGACCCACGCAGACGAGGTGAACCGAGAGCTGGTGAGCTTCCTTGGGGAAGGCTCCGGGAAGCGCGCAGGTTCAGCCGCCTAGAGTAGTGTCTCTGAAGTCCCTTGAACACCGCTCCCTCGCGGTCGCGGCTCCGTTCCGAGCCGCGCGCGCCAGCAAGCGGTAAACGAACTTCGGAGACAATAGTAGTGCGTCGCCAATTGCGAGCAGTATGATTGGCACGAATTTCGCAAGGGCGGCGAAGTTGAGCCAGTCCCGGGTTTGCCGCCACTAGACTCGTCGCATCATGCAAAGGCCGTCACGAGCATGACGACGGTCGCGATCAGCATGACGACGGCGCACGTCCAGCCAAGCCAGCGAAGCAGGGGCCCGTTTCTGTGCTCGCCCATCACGTCGGCCCTGCTGGTGAGCAGAACCACGAGGACCAGCAGGGGGGGCGCCAGCGCTCCGTTTAGCACCGCGGCCCAGAAGAGCATCTTGACGGCGTTCAGACCGGCGTAGTTCATGCCGAGGCCGAGCGCCATCGCAATGCCGATGACGGCATAGAAGCCGTGAGCGAGCGGAGGGTGCACTTCGAGCGATCCTACCCAGTCGGCCGCTTCCGCTATGGCGTAGGCGCAAGAGCCGGCCAATACGGGGACTCCGAGCATGCCGGCTCCGATCAGACCCAGGCCGAAGAGCCAGTAGGCTCCATTGCCGGCCAGTGGACGCAGGGCCTCGGCGGCGTCTCGGGCGCTGGAGATGGTGGTCTTGCCGTGCGCGTGCAGCGTGGCGGCCGCGGTCAGGATGATGAAGTACATCACCAGGTTCGAAAAGAACATGCCTACGAGGACGTCCTTTCGAGAGCGCGCTATCTCCCGGGGGGAAGCACCTTTCCGTTCTTCGACCGTCGCCTTGCCCGCAGCGATGTCCTCCTCTACCTCCTGCGCGGCTTGCCAGAAGAAGAGGTAAGGCGAGATGGTGGTTCCCAGGATACCGACCAGCGTGGCCCAAAATGCGCTGGACCACTCGATATGTGGAATCAGGGTGGCTCGCAAAACGCCGTGCCAGTCCGGGTGCGCCAGGAACGCGGCGGCGATGTAGGCGAACAAGGCGAGAGTGAGCCACTTGAAGATGCGGGCGATGAGGCGATAGCTGGTCCAGAAAAGCAGACAAACAAGAATGATCGCGTATGCAGGGCTCCAATAGAGCGCCCGGGTGCCGGTGAGAAGTCCCGTGACGTCGGCCATGCCACCGAGGTCCGCGGCGATGTTGACGATGTTGGCGACGAACAGCAGCGAACAGGCGCCCCACAGGATCCACCGTGGATAGCGAGCCCGAATCACACCGGCCAGCCCGAGTCCTGTGACAATGCCGAGGCGGGCACACATGATTTGTACAGCAGCCATCAGCGGGAAAGAGAAGAGCGCGGTCCACAACGGCGCGTAGCCGAAAGCGGCGCCGGTGATCGAGTACGTCGAGATGCCGGAGGGGTCGTCATCGGCGGCTCCGGTAATCAATCCCGGGCCGAGATCGGAGAAGAATCTGCGAAAGCGCCCCCGCAGGACAAAGGCGCGCCTGGCAGCCTTGGCGCCCGGAGAGTTATGGCTCGTCGGCCCTCGCTCCATAGCCCGATTCTACCAGCGCGGAGGTTCAGACCGACCGGCTCAAGCCCCTCCTGGAGCCAGGCTGGCGGCGCGGCCGTGTGAGTAGAACATGCACATGACGAGTAGATTCTGCACTCGCGGCAGCGGTTTCCGGTTGGGCGAAGCCTCTCCCACGGTGGCGCGGTGCACGGCAACACGCGTGCAAGTCACGAGAGTCATGCGCGATTCACAACAGATAGCTGCCGAGCATCGTGACCTGGCTGCCCACGCCCATCGGGCCGGAGCGGAACATCACGGAGCTGAAGACCATTTGACCGGCCATGAAAGCTCGAGGCAAGTCCTGGAGCATACCAACGAGGCCTACCTGCATACACAGAAGGAGCATCAGAAGTCCAGCGCCGAGCATGGCGCCAGCGGGACCGCTGACGACGCTCAACAGCGGGAGATCGCGGCACTGGCCTACAAACTTTGGCAGGAAAGGTGCTGCCCGGAAGGCACGGCCGAAGAAGATTGGATTCGCGCCGAAGAGCAACTGCGATCCCGGTAAAACCGGCCCGCACGCAAACTGAGACTGGGATGGTCGGGTGGGCCGGGTTGCGGTAAAAAGGGGCTAAAAATGTGCTTGGCGGATGGAGCCAATTCAAAGCGTCGCCTGACGGAGAACTAGTTATTTGCCCAGTTGCGCAGGCTGATATCCGACGGTAGTATCGAGCACAGGGTTTGATATAGAGGGGCAATGCCAGAGGAGCCCGGGGTGCTGCGAGAGAGCCTTCCCGTTAAGATTGCGCACTACAAACTGTACATTAAAACTGATGACATTGTGTGGCTATGTGTTAGAATAGATTAGCTGTAGCATCGTTAAACAGAGGGCTGTTCCAGAGGGGAAGAAAACCATGAGCAGATTCACGTTGTATGCCACGGGTGTGCTCGCATCCGTTGGAATTGCGTTTGCTGCGCCTATCGCGTGCCCGACAGGCGTCACACTGGCGACGTTGATCGCTTTGCCGACAACGGGGCCAAATGCTGGATGTCAAAGCCAGGATAAGATATTCAGCGGCTTCACCTACACCGGAGGCGGCGCCATCACTGCCGCCGACATCAATGTTGGGCTGGTGTTCCAACAGCCGAGCAGCAACACGGATATCCACGGCTGGAATTTCATTCCCGTCGGTGGATCCTGGAGTACCGGGTTCACGCTTAGCTACACGATTAGCGTAGCGCCCGGCAACCCCAACACTTCGATTTTCGCCTCCAAGGACCAGATTGACACTGGCCTTGTGCCGAATGGGATCGTCCTGACGGACGTCCAGACAGGGGTAGGAACCCTAATGCCGGTGGGAGCATTGGGCCAGGAAACCAAGCAAGTGACGTACTCGGGACTGCAGTCGATCACTACTACATCGACGGCCACCATTCCGACCGGTACGGGACTTCTGAGCCTGGAGCAGGAGTGGTTTGAGAATACTGCGTCCTCCGTCCCGGAGCCGGCGGCTATGTTCCTGCTTGGAACGGGCCTTCTGGGCGTGAGTCTGCTCCGTCGGCGATTGCATAGAGGTTAGGCGGCATGCGACCTCAAGCCTGAACTTGGGGAAGCTGAATCACCAGTCAGAGCTGATCCAGAGGGTAGAAACCATGTGGAGATTCACGTTGTATGCCGCAGGTATGCTCGCATCCGTCGGTATTGTGTTTGCCGCGCCTATCGCTTGCCCGGCAAACGCGACGCTGGCGACATTGATTGCGTTGCCGACTACGGGGCCAAATGCTGGATGCCAAAGCCAGGATAAGATATTCAGCAGCTTCGCTTATTCCGGGGGGGGTGGTGTAGCCGCCACTGACGTACTGGCGGGCCTGGTGCTCCAACAGGCTGGCGGCACGGATATTCACGGCTGGGTTTTCGTTCCTGCCGATGGAACCTGGACTACGGGATTCACGCTTAGCTACACGATTTCCGTAGCGCCCGGCAATCCTGGCCTGGTGATCTTCGCCTCGAAGGACCAGATTGACTCGGGCTTTCTTCCGAATGGGATCGTCATGACGGACGTCCAGACGGGCGTGGGAACCCTGACTACGAAGGGAGGGCTGGGCCTCGAAACCACACAAGTGTTGTACCCGGGTCTGACGTCCGTCACTACCGTAGCGACGGCTGTCATTCCAGCGGGGAATGGACTCCTGAGCTTAGAGCAGGAGTGGTTCGAGGAAACTGTCGCCGCCACCGTCCCCGAGCCGGCAGCTATGTTCCTGGTTGGGGCGGGTCTTGTGGGCTTGAGCCTGCTGCGCCGCCACCAGCGCAGGGGTTAAGCGGACTGTCGCGCGCATTAGCATTGGGTTGGGTAAGCCACGCGCCGAGCAAGCGCGCACGAAGAACCCTGATAGCGAAGCCATCCGAAGGTCCGGCACCGTTCTAGCCAGAGAGGCGAGAACGGGGCCGGACTCGGGGGCCAGTCCGGGATCCTTAGGGGATTGTCGGGCCTCGCGGAGCCTGGCTCCATGAGCTTCCTAGAGTCTGTACAGGGTGGGCAGGGCCTCGCGGCGGAAGTAGCCGGCGGCGAGTTCTCCTGCACTTCCCTTGTATGGATCTCGGCCACGTCCAGGTCGGCTGCGTCTCATGCCGGGAGCGGCTGGCCATCTGCAATTCGTTCCTGGCCTGAAGAAATGCCGATCGTCAGTAACCCCTCAGCGCGTCCAGCACGGTGGCCTCTCCACATGGCAAACGTGATGCGGAGAACGCGTCCCCAGCACCGCAGAAGCTCTATCCTCCCCATCCCCCTCCCTGCCAACTAGACATTTGCCCAGTTCCGCAAGCCGGCATTCGGGGCTAACATTCGTACAGCAGCACCACTCGGGGGAGGTCAGTTGGCGGCCAGTCAGCTGGTGTATAGCCATCGCCGGGGCGCTTGAGGCGGAGGTACTGAGCCATGGGGGGCTTTGACACATGCTCGCCCAGCCATTCGACCCGCAAGAGGTAACTCGAGTAGCGTTGGCCGCCGGCCGCATCCCGGCGGCCTCTGGGCGTATCCTCATCGTTGATGGGGACGAGCGTGAACGGGTCGCGTTGCCTGCCATGCTTCGTGAGTGCGACTTTGAGACCCAGGTCGCCGCCGACGGACAGGAAGCGCTGAAACGGCTGACTGCCTTTCACCCAGACGCCATCGTCGCGGATTTAGTCATGCCGCGAACAGAAGGCTTCGAACTGCTCCGGCGCCTGAGAGGATGCGGCGATTTCACTCCGACCATCGCCCTCACCGGCACCGGCAGCATCGAGAAGGCGCTTTCCGCCGTCCATGATCTCAAGGCGTTCTGGTTCCTGGAGAAGCCGGTGGAACCGCACGCTTTCAAGATCCTGCTCGAACGCGCGGTCGATTACAGAAGGAGCCTGCGGAAGACCGAAGAGCTCAAGCGCGACTTGAGGCTTCGCGGGGTTCTCGGGGACCTGGTGGGAATCTCCCCAGCGATGCAGCAGATCATCGCGCTTATCAGGCAGGTGGGGCCCACTTCAGCGCCCGTTTTGATTTGCGGAGAGAGTGGCACCGGGAAGGAGTTGGTGGCGCGGGAAATTCATAAGTGCAGCTCTCGCGCTCAAGGGCCGTTCGTCCCGATCAACGCAGCCGCGTTACCGGAGACTCTGATTGAGAGCGAGCTATTTGGCCACGAGAAAGGCGCCTTTACGGGCGCCATGGAGCGCTCGGCCGGCTGCTTCGAACAGGCTCACGGGGGCACGCTGCTACTCGACGAGATCGGCGAGATGCCGCAGTCGACGCAACCAAAGCTGTTGCGCGTTCTCGAGGACTTGCGAGTGCGGCGGATTGGCGGTAAGCGCGAAATCCCCGTAGACGCCCGGGTGCTGGCCTCCACCAGCCAGCAACTCGGAACGCATCTGCGCGAGGCGCTTTACTACCGCTTGAGCGTGTTCCAAGTGTTCATTCCGCCGTTGCGCGAGCACAAAGAAGACATCCCGACGATCGCCGAGGTCATGCTGCGGAACCTGAACCAAAAACATGGCACGCAGGTTACAGGGGTCGATGCCGAAGTGCTGGAAGCCTTTCATCGGTACGATTGGCCCGGCAATGCGCGGGAGTTGCGGAATATCCTGGAGCGGGCCACCATCCTGGCGGGCGAGGGTTTGATCCGGCCGATGGACCTCCCCTCGTGCGTCTTAGGTTCAAGCTCCGTTCCGTATGTCCGCCGGCCGCCTGGGCGCGAGGGGTCTGTCATCCTCCGGCCAGGCCAATCACTCATGGAGCTCCAGGAGGCTTACATCAAGCTCACCCTGGAGCACGTGCGGGGCAATCGCAAGTGCGCAGCCGACATGTTGGGGATCAGCCTGCGGACGCTGCAGAACCGGATTGCCGGACTGCGCGAGGACGGGTACGCTCGACGAGCGTCTCCGGGCGGAGGCGCCGAAACCGGGCGCCACGTGGGCGAGCATTGGCAGCAGAGGCGGACGGTTGCATGAATGAGGAGTCGGTGAGCGGGCTTCTTTTCCGCGGGTGAGCCGCCCTTGTAAGACGCGGCGAGACCTGGCGGGTTCCGGATTGGGGCCGGCCGAATTGCGCTGAATGCAGGTCAGCCGGTTTAACTGGGAAGGCGTCGAGCCTTGTTCGCGAGAGCGATGGTCCCGCAAGGGCTGCAGCGAAGGAGTTCCATGACCGACAGAGCGGAGAAATCCATCCCGTCGCCGGAGACGACCCCAGCGGTCCTTGCAGTCAGTCCTTTGCCTGCCGACCGCGTCCTGCTTCGAGAGATCCTCGACCAGGGACCCTGGAAGTTGCATGAAGCATCGACTTGCCGTGAAGCTCTGGACTTGTTGCGCGACAACAAGGTGTCGGTGCTTCTCTCGGAGCGCGATCACGCCGACGGCAATTGGGAAGAACTTCTGAACGCCACGGCAAGGCTGCCGACACCACCGCAGCTCATTGTGTTCTCGCGCCTGGCCGACGAGTCCCTTTGGGCGGAAGTGCTCAACATGGGTGGTTTCGACGTTCTATTGACGCCTTTCGAGGCGGAAGAGGTCTTGCGAGTCACCTTCGCCGCCTGGAGCCGCTGGGAATGCGACTTTGGTCCCGCGCCGCCAACGCGGAAATGTGTGCAACAGGCCGCCGGCGACGGCGCTGCCAATCGCCTCGCAGGGACGGTCAGGATTTCGCCCGCTTAACGGCGGCCACCAGGCCAGGATAGGGATTGACGGCCGTCCCCTTCCACCACACCTTCTCCGGTCCCAACTCGAAGATCGCAAAATGCAGGTGCGGCGAGCTCGGATTCGCATTTCCTGTCGATCCCACAAAACCGATGACGTCGCCGTGCTTGACCCGCGTTCCTTCGCGCAACCCATTCACGTACCCGTCCAGGTGCGCGTAGTAGTAGCAATACCTTCCCAGTTCGTCTGCCTGGTAAATGGTGTTGCCGCCCGGTCTGCTCAGGAACAGTTTGAGGATGGTTCCGGATACCACCGCCAGCACGGGCGTCCCTCTCGGCTCCAGAATATCGATCGCCTCATGCAGGTGGCCGTTGTGAACCTCTGCGAACGTATCGCGGAGACTCGCGAGGGCCAGTCCGCCGATAGGCGGAGTCATTTCGAGGATGGACGAGGCGGCTCCCACGGCGAGAGACGCTACCCAGAGCCCGGCGATCGAGACCGAGAGCCTCAACTCTATTCCTCCAGGCTGACCGGTGTGCCCCGTCGAACCATTTGCGACAGAGCGCTCACATCCCAGTTCGTCATCCTGACGCACCCGGCCGACTCGCCGTGCCGGATATGTCCCGGATCGGGCGTCCCATGGATTCCATAGTGTTCCTTCGAGAGGCCGATCCAGGCCACGCCGGCAGGATTGTTCGGGCCCGGCGGAAGCATCGCTTTCGCTTGTTTCGGACTTGAGTTCCAGAAGTGGTCCGGGTCATAGCTGAACCAGGGATAATGCCGGACGCCGGTGACGGTCCAGTCGCCGATCGGCAGCGGATCATGTGTGTCGCCAATCGTCGCCGGATACTGCGCCAATTGCTTGTCGCCGGCGCCATAGGCAATTACGGTGCGTTTCGACTTCGACACCACCACGCGTGACGCCATGCGCCGGACGGCGCGCCGCAGATTCGGCACGGTGATCCGCTCGCCCGGCGTGTTCAGTTCCTTGCCGGGATTCAACTCGGCCAGCAGCGCGGGCGCGCTATGGAACTTCTCGCCCAGTCCCTCTTGCGGCGTCTCGAAGCCCAGCCACTTCATCTTGGCCTTTTCCTGGGTGTCGGCGGGTATTGGTTGGAACGGGCCCTTCACGTCCATGGTGGTTATCGTGTAGGTCAACAGGAGAGGGCCGGCGTCGGCATTGAGCAGGGCCCACATCTCCGCATCGATCGTGCCGGTCGGTTTCAGACCGTGATTCTCCTGATATCCCTTGACTGCGACCGCAAAGTCGTCGCCGTGGACGCCGTCGATTTCGCCCGGCGAGAACCCGGCGCGGTCCAGGAGGATTTGCGCCCGAACCACCCTTGGTCCAGTCGCTCCGGGACCCACCGCGCCGGTTTTCGTGGAGTCCTCTATCTGGCTTGCGACAAGAGTGGGGGCGACCGGCGCGCCCGTGCGCCTTTTCGCTGTTCCCGCCGCACCCGCGCCGACCAGAGCCAGAACCGAAGAAGTCACTGCCAGTAGATGAGTTAGCCGCACACGGGACAGCGGGCACGTTGTGGGCCGTTCCCGGATCCGTGGCGCGGACCGGCGGGCAGGGGCATGGAGCGCCATAACAACCGCTACGGTTCCTGCACTTGACAATGCAGTTTTTGCGCGTTCCGTGGGGGCAACGCTTCGCGAGACGGTGACGTATACCGTCAAGAATCACGTCGTCACAATGACTGGTGAAGTCGACTCTTCAAACGAAGCGGGCGCGGGTGGAACGGGGTGAGGGGGACGGCCTGATGCCGCCCCCCCAAGCACCTATGGAACTGCTTCTGTCGAGACACTGACTTGCGGGCCTACCAAAGCTAGAGCCTGACCGGCGGCCGCGCTGACCAGCGCGACATCGGGGAAAGTGGTCGCGCTCCAGGTGGAGCTGCCGGCCAGCCGGGTGGATACGGTTGTTCCCCCAGCTACGAAGGTCCCCGCGGGAGTCGCCACGATTTGCGCAGCGGAGCCGATCTGCACTTTGGTCTGCCACGATCCACCTACGGGTCTGTAAATGGCGTAGGTGCCCGGAGCGATGACAACCTGCTGGAACAGGGCGACGGCGTTCCCGTTTCCATCGACGGCGACGTCAGCCGCGCCTCCGGCAGTCCCCGCGAGGCCTGGTAAGACGGCGGTGGCGCTCCATGAGCCATTGGACTTCACCGAGTATCGGGCGCTGCCGTTGGTGAGAAAGACGACCACGGCGGTTCCGTCGTTGCCCAGTCCAACCTTCGGCTGGCGCTGACGATAGACGCCGGCCTGGCCTACGGTCACGGGCGCATCCCAGGTCCCGTTGGTCTCGCGGCTGATGCCTACCACCGCTCCCGAGAGGATTCCCGGAACGCCCTCCACAACCACCGCCTGCCCGAAGTGGTTGACGGCCATCCGCGTCCAGCCGAAGCAGGTGCCGGAATTCGAAATCGTCTGCGCCGCGCCGAAGCCGCTCGCGGCGGTTCCCGTGACCGCCTTGAGAGCGCAGGTCACGGTGGTTGGGTTGGTGATCTCTTCCCAAACCAGAGTCGCCCGGCTCTGACCGTCGAATCCGATGCTGGGAGGGCCGACGCTGTAGACGTCGCCATAGACGTTATTCGAAATGGTTATCGTTTTTCCCCAATGGCCGCCGGTAAAAAACGCAGCCTGGGCGGTATTGGGGATGTACGTGTTCGTCGCGCGGAAGCTCCATGCCGCCAGTACGTCCCCGTTCGGCGCCACGGCGATGCTCCCGGTCCCGGTTCCGTACGGGCCGAGGCTCGACAGAGCGATGGGCGCCCCCCACACGCCTCCAGTCTCGACGGCAGCCGACAGCCCGCCGAATAGCACGGCGCCGCCGCCGACTCCATTGGTCGAGACCGAGACTCCAACTCCATTCGCTATCAACTTCGGTGAGCTCCACTGTGCAAACGCAACACTTGAACACGCCAGTGTGAGGACCGCCACCAGAGCCTTACTGCGCGCGAGCCAAGACCCGCTCATGGTTGCTCCTTTTCCGAGTGCATCAGATTCCGAGGGATCGACTTTCGCTGGAACCCACGGATCGCATTACCCCTCAGCCACGTTCAGCCGCCGTACCGAGAGCGGCGGCTATCCCGCGCAAAAATGCCGGTCGGGCCGTCGGCGGACTGCGCGCCCGCAGCTCCGGCCCAGCCGTGCGGTGCGAATATTATCTTGCTTTCGACGCCGCTTGAGTTTGCGGTTCCGCAAAGAGGGTGTTATGCAGCGGCGGAATTAACACTATTTTTACGATAAATAGACGTCTCTGCCGGGGAGGGCGGGCTTCAGCCCGCGCGGAACTTCAGTTCCGCCGCCCGCGCAGCGGGGCTGAAGCCCCGCTCTCCCGCCTAAGGCAGGTACCAGGCCTGGCCCGGGCTGCCATTGCAGTCCCGGATCTCCAGCCGTGCGCCATCGGCGGTGCTGCCGCCGGCGACATCGATGCAGCGGCCAGACTGCGGGTTCACGAGGCGGCTCTGGTTTCGCCAGCGCCACTGCTGGGCTCCGGTGCCGTTGCAATCCCAAAGCTGGATCCTGGTCCCGTTGGCGGTTCCGCCCCAGGTGACGTCCATGCATTTGCCGAGGGCCCGCAGGGTGCCGTCAGCGCTGTTCCAGGCCCAGTTCTGCGCGTTCGTGCCATTGCACGTCCAGAGCTGGATCGCGGCGCCGTTGTTCGTAGCCGCTCCGGCGTCGTCGATGCACTTCCCTGCCTCGCCGCGGACGGGCCCGGCATCGCGGTACTTCGCCTTGACCACCGACGGTGTGTCCAGGTTGTAGCCGGCGTCGATCGACTGGGAGAGGCGCAGGTATTGGCCCTCGGCCCAGTTGAGGGGGGATGCGCTGCCGGTGGGCCGTCCTTGAGCGAAGCAGGAGACGTCCGAGCGGTCCCAGACCTGCTCCGGCATGAAGTATCCGTCGTTGGTCGCGTCGGCCATCGACTGTAGGTAGACACCGGCCGCGCGGCCGCTCGCGAGCTCGTACTCGCCGCGCTCGCCCGAAAGGACCGGCCACAGCCGTCCGTACCGATTGGCTCCGTTGGCGGGCCAGCCGCTGCAGGCGGTATTGCTCTCGCCATAGTTGTCATGGTTGTAGCGGTGGAAGTAGATGTCGCCCGTGGGCAGCGTCACCTGCACCGTGGAGTTGTTGTCCAAAGCCGACGCAGTCGGAGCGAGCGACGCAGAAACGTTGGAGTCGCCGGGCGGGCGCTCGCCGAGCCGGACCAGATCGAGAAACCCGAAGTCGGCGACGTCGCGAGCGTAGAAGCAGCCCTCGTCAAAGCAAAGCTGATCGGTGGTGTCGTTCGGGTTCGCGGTCTTGTCGATGCGTTCGTAATACTGGTGGCCGCCCCAGAAGCCGCTGGTCGTGAACGTCCATCCGGCCACGTTTGACCTCCACGAATCGGCCGTCGACTCCCAACCGGCGGCACTGGCGGCGTCACCGTTCTGGCGCGCGATGTCTGCCGCCGCGAGCAGGCCGGCGATCTCCGCCGCGATCGACGACACCGACTTCCCGCCCTGCTCTTCCCATCGCTCCGTGGTGTCGGGCCCCGCGGCCTGGATGTGGTTCGCCACCGTCCTGATCTTCTGGTACGTGGCGTTGTCGGTGAGACCCGTCATCCAGGCGAGTACGATCGCGAAGGCATCCTGGTCGAGCTGCTCGCAACAGCCGAGTTGGGACGCCGCCGCGCCCGCGATCCCGCTGACCGGACTGTAGCGCGGGAACGAGCCGGGAGGATAGGTCGTCCCGCCGCCGGAGGTGTTGGCCGCGACGTACTGGCTGTTCCACAAGAACTGCGCCATGCGCAGGGGCTGCGCGGAGTCGCCCGCGGCGATCAATCCCGTAGCCTGCTGATAGAGGTCGCGACCCCACACCCGGTGATAACCGTCGTTGAGAGTGTCGCCGTTGGTAAAGTCACCCCACGGCGTTGCGAACCCCGCGACGCTGGCGCCGCGGAACGTCTTGTCCTCGGCGGCGTGCAACGCCATCGCGGCAACGTAGTAGGCGCGGCGGCGTACGGTGTCGCCGGATACGCTGGCGGGCACCGCGCGGAGCCCGTTCACATACCCGTTCCAGCCACCGCGGTAGGCGGCCTCGCGATCGGCGAATCCGGCCGCGAGGGATCCGTTGGCGGCGGCGATGGCGGATGCCGCGTCGCTGCCGTAGCCTAGCGCGACGCTGAACGTGGTGTCGGCACCGAGGCCACCGATCTGACCGCATTCGACGACGTTGCCATTTCCGGCAATATCGTCGAACTGGTTGTCGAGCGCCTTGTCGGCGGCGAGGTCGACGTAGCAGTCGCTGTGCTGATGGGAGTAGCCGACATCGTGCGCGACGAAGCCGTTCGGGGCTGCGACCTTCAGCGCCGAGACGACCGTCGTCGTTGAGCCGAAGAGGGTCTCCGTCCCGCTGGACATGAGCGCGGAGTTCGTCGAGTCCCACCAGGCGTTATCGTTGGCTCCGCCGCCGGCCATGGAGGGGTTCTCGAGCAGGTAGAGCCGGTAGGTTCCGCCATCCAGGGACTGAAAGCGGGTGCGGATGAGCAGCGTGTTCCGGCTCGGGTCGGTGATGTAGGTGC
The DNA here is from genome assembly GCA_964493965.1 of uncultured Solibacteraceae bacterium. GTDB lineage: Bacteria > Acidobacteriota > Terriglobia > Bryobacterales > Bryobacteraceae > DASWZN01. Next base: position 35,849 of record CAZBQQ010000025.1, on the reverse strand, counting down.
TGGTGATGCTGTACCTGGTTGTCGCGCGTTTGTCGGTGTTGGCGACCGTGTACTCCAGCGCCTTCTCGTCCGGCATCGAGACGACGTGGTTGGTGGCGTCGCGTTCCAGGTCCACGAACGTTGACCCGTCGGTGATGATGTACTGCATGTCCTGCATGTTGGGGACGTCGAGGCGCGGATAGAAGACCTCGGTTGTGATCCCCTTCGCCACGGTGAACCAGACCTTGCTCGTGGTGTCCGCCGAAGTGCCGACAGCCAGCTTGTTCCCCGTGGTCCACGAGGCGGCGTCACCCGGACCGTCGTTTGCGGTGGCGGCAGCGAGACGGCTGGTTTGGGCGCCGGCGGACACCGCCAGCGCCACCAGGGTTGCCAAGGCGATCCTGAAACCCTCGATGTTGCGCTTCGTAGACACTCGCCCGGAGAGAGACACGTGAGCCTCCTTGTCGCCCTTGAGCCGAATGCCGGCTCCGATGGCGTGGAGCAGTTATTCCCTCTGATGCCGGTCGGTCGTCTGCCGATTCGTGTTTTTGTCCCTCGGGTTCGTTCGCGGAGTGGTTTCAGGAGGCAATCAAGCCAGGTTCATCCCTCACGCTGGCGCCGATCGCCACTAAGGATGATAGTTAGTGACGTACTCAGTGTGCACACTAGCGGCGTCATAACCGGAATAGATGACGATCGCATCTCCCGAGGAGTTCGCCGCAGCTGCTTCCGGCGCGAGATAGCTTCCCTGCCCTGAGACAGTGATTGGATTGCCCCAAGCACCCGTAGCCGTGGTTCTAATGGCGGCATGGATCACCGGGGTTGCGCTGTTCTGCAGCCAGACGGCCACCGCCGCGCCACCGGGAGCCAGAGCGAAGTGCACCTGACTGACGCTGGTGTCGCTGCCGGACAGAGCCACAGGCGACGACCACGTGTTGGCGCCAACGGAACCGCTGACCGCAAGCGCTTGCGAATTGGGATAACTGATGAACTCGTAAACCAGCGACACCTGCCCGGCATCGTCGCTCTCCAGATCGAACGGTGTCAGAGCCTGAGGGTTTGCGACAACGGTTTTGAACGTGCTCCAGGCGCCACCCGCGCTGCCCTGGGTGGCCGCAGCGAAGTTGCCGGCGCTATTCACCGCCACCACCACCGCCTCGCCGATGGAATCAAGCGCCACTCGCGCCTGATGCGCAGTGCGATCGGGACCCAGCAACGAGCCCGAGTCTACCCACGAGCTCGTGCCGGGATTCTGCCGGGAGGCATGCAGAGCGTAGGCGCTGAGCGCGCAACCGTACTTGGTGCAGGTGGCGTTGTAGGTTTCCCAAACCACAACCACTGCGCCATCCGCGCCGATTCCGGCCTGATCGGCGATAACATGCACGCCGCTGGTGACGATGCGTTGAGCCGTCCAGGCGCCCCCAGCGGGCCGCTGCACCACCATTACCGAACCACTCGTGGCCCTCGGTCCGCCGCCCACAGTCCAGACCACCGCGGCATCCCCCAGCGAATTCATTACGAAAATCGGACTTGAGGCGCCGGGGATCAGAAGCTGCGACGGATTCCAGTTGGAACCGGACGGGCGATTGGCCGTCCACACGCCGCTTTGATCGCTCCAAACCGCGGTGGCGAATCCTGCCGCGCTGGTCCGAACGGCTGGGTAGACAGAGACCGTCTGGAGCGCCGGGTTGAACTCCGCGACCGGCCCCCAACTGCCGGCGCTCGGCTTCGAGCGTGACCAGAGCTGGTCTTGAGTAGTGCGCTCATCCCAGAGAGCCACCGAGTTGCCATCCGCATCTATGGCCGCGGCTGCCTCCCAGCCCTGACCACCCGTGCTGAGCACAACGGGTGGCGTCCAGGCGCCGTTCTGTGCGCACAGGCGCGCCAGCAGCGTGGCGGCTATGCAAACCAATCGAGTTGTCACACCAATCCTGATCAACATTCTGGGTCCTTATCCTGTTAGTGGTTGTTAGTCCGGCGGCCCGCGTTCGCTTGCCGCGCACTACTCAGCGGAAACTATGTAGCACGCAGTTGCTGATCACAGTTGGGCTGCTTGATGTAAGTACCTCCGCAAGTATACAGAGGATCTTTCTGGCAGATGTTGCCGGCGCGTCAACAGGATGTAAATTGTGAGAATCGGCGGTCTTTCCCCGTTTCCAGGCTACGCGACCGGTGTGTGCTCGAAACCCGGCACAACCAATGTTGTGGGGGTTAACAATCCATCTGGAGCAGTTTTCGGGGTTTTGCAGGAGTGCTTACTTGGCGTATTCGCGGTGAGAGAATGGGGCTCAGGAGCCGGGGACCGCCTATCGAATGGCTTTCCGGGGCTTAAGGACCAAGCGGGGTGATGATTCGGGCGTTAGGAAGTCTGGAGGTGAATTGCTGCGGCTCGGCGCCATCTGAGAAGAAGGCGGACTGGCAGCCTTTTGCCATCACGGATGGACGCCTCATTACTGCATAGGGCTTCCATCACTACCGCGGCCCGGCCAAGCCGGCTTGCGCCAGGAAATCCCGGGCCACATCGGCGACGGGACGATGCCGGCCATCCACCTCGTAGTTCAGCTTGCGCATCTGCTCATCGGAGAACTTTCCGGAGAGCTCGGTGAGAGCTTCGCGTAGCCCCGGATGTGCCTGGATCGACTGGTCCCTTGTCACGAAGGAAGCTTGATATGGCGGGAAGGCGCCCTTGTCGTCCTTGAGGATTTTGAAGTCCATGACTGCGAGCAAGCCGTCGGTGGAATTGCCGGCGGCCATCCCCACCTGCTTCTGCTCGAGGGCCTGGTAGAGGAGTCCCAGGTCCATGGTCTTTACAGCGCCTTTGAGCCGCAGGTTGTAGGTGTGCATCAGGGCCGGAAAGCCATCGGGACGGTCGACGTACTCATAGCCCCCGCCAATCTGCCAAGGCAGCTGAGAGCGCGCCGCATCGCTCAAGGTCTCGAGCTTGGCGGCGCGGGCATCGGCGCCCCGGACCACCATTGCGAAGGTGTTGTTGAAACCGAGCGGCGGCAGCCATACCAGCCGGCGCCTCGCGTATTCCTGCTGGACCCGCTCGAGGGTGGCGGAAGCGTCGCCGGTCGGCAATTTCAGAATCGCCGCCAGCGCGGTGCCGCTGTACTCGGGATAAACGTCGATCTGGCCCGACAGCAGGGCCCGGTGAGCCAGAAGCGTCCCGCCCAGGTCCAGTTGGCGCTCGACAGGCGTTCGCAGCCTGTGTTCGAGATGCTGGGCGACGATCTCGCCCAGCAGCACTTGCTCGGTGAAATTCTTCGAGCCGACGACGATCGGCTTGGTCCCCGAGCATCCGGCCAGCAGGGCCAGTGCAATCAGGCAGGCGACAGCTTTCGTTCGATCCACCCCAGGCCTCCATCGGCCACCACCGCGATGAGAGCGGCCGGAATCGCGCCGGCCAGAATCTCGATCGAATCCACGGTGGCCAAACCGCGAAATATAAAGACACCCAACCCGCCCGCGCCGATTGCGGCGGCGATGGTCGCCGTGCCGATGGTGGTTACAGTCGCCACGCGCACACCGGCCAGAATCGTCGGGGCTGCCAGCGGCAGCTCGACTTCGACCAGCAGCTGGCGGCCGGTCATCCCCATAGCGACTGCGGACTCGCGGACCGCGGGATCCACACCCAGGATCCCCACGAGCGTGTTCCGCAGCACCGGCAGAAGCGCATACAACACCAGGGCTACGATCGCGGTCCGGGTGCCGATTCCGCCGATCAGCGGAATCGGAATCAAGAACCCGAACAGCGCCAGGCTGGGTACAGTTTGCATGATATTCGCGAACGCGAGAGACCAGCGGCGCAAGATCGGATGCCGGGTGGAGAGCACTCCCAGGGTGATCCCGAGTGCGGCCGCGATGGCCATCGAATCGAACACCAGCTCGATGTGCTGGGCGCTAAGCCGCAGGATTTCAGAGGCGAGGCCGGGTCTCATGGTCCTCCATTCTCCAGTCCAGGCACTCCAGGAAAGTGCGGGCCTCGCGGTTGCGGGTGGCGAGAAACTCGGAGGGCGGGGCCAGCAGTTCGAGGCGTCCGGCGCTGAGCAGTCCGATGCGCGTGCCGAGCGCCAGCGCCTCGCGCACGTCGTGCGTGACGAAGATCGCGGTCTTGCCGAGCTTGCGCCGCAGCTCCAGAAACTGCCGCTGCAGTTCGAGGCGCGTCACGGGATCGAGCGCGCCGAACGGCTCGTCGAACAACAGCAGCGGAGGATCGGCGGCCAGTGCGCGCGCCACCCCGACTCTCTGGCGCTGGCCGCCCGAAAGCTCCCGCGGGCGCCGGTTGGCGAACTCACGCGGAGGCAGGCCCACGGCATCCAGCAGCTCCCTCACACGCTCTTCGATTTTCGTTTCGGGCCACCGCTCCAGACGCGGAACCAACCCCACGTTTCGCGCCACAGTGAAGTGCGGGAACAGCCCGACATCCTGGATCACGTACCCGATGCGGCGCCGCAGCCGGATGGGGTCCCACGCCGTGGTTTCCCGGCCATCGACAAGGACCGCTCCGCTCGAGGGCAGGGCGAGCGCATTCACCATTCGGAGTGCGGTCGTCTTGCCAGAGCCGGTGCGGCCCAGCAGAACCAGGGTTTCGCCCGTCGCCACCTCGAGACTCAGGCCGTCGAGAATCTGCCGGGCACCGATGCGATAGCCGACGTTGCGGAAAGCGACGGCCGGGCTCATGCGACCCAGAGATTCCCGAGGTCAGGAACCGGCCGGTCGTAGAGCGATTCGGGCCGGACCAGCCGGAACAACGCATCCGTTTGAGCGCGAACATCCGCAATGGAAGAGACCAGCAGGTTGGTGGTGCGCATCACGCTTCCTCCGGGCTGTTAATCCTATCCTACCGCGGGCGCCGGGGGCCTCTCGGAGCACACGGTGCTCGGAGCCGTCCTTGGCCAGGCTCCTTCACGGAGCGGCCGAGACGTGGAATGAAACGCATGCCGGAGGGCGCCGTGTGCTGGTGGAAGAAGAAACGCCCGGTTCGCAATGCGGACCTGTGGATTGAGCTCGACGAGTTGGCCCGCTTCCACAGAACATCTGGGGCCGGACTACGTTCCGCCGAATCCGCAGGCGGGGCTTTTCGACGGTCTCGGTGTCGTCGAAGACGAGGACGATCCGAGCGATCCGGGCTAAGGCTGGGAAGGGGACGGCGGGAGCGGCCAGTCGTATGATAAAGTGTACATTGAGTACGCAATATGGAGACCACCAAAGTTGGCATGCGGGAGTTTCGTGAGAACCTCGCTGGCTATCTCGAAGCGGGCACGCCGCTGGCGATTATGCGCCACGGCCAGACGCTCGGATTCTACATTCCGGCACAAAAGCGCGATCGCAAGGCCCAGATTGAAGCCATGCGCGCCGCGGCGAAGGAACTGGACGCCATGATTGCCTCCTGGGGCGCGAGTGAGGACGAACTCATGGCGGAGTACAAGCAGATTCGGCGCACCGCTCGCGAAAAGAAGCGGAATGCCAAGTAGGGCGCTGATCGTCGACGCGAACATTCTGGTTCGGGCGGTCTTGGGCAGGAGAGTGCGGGACGTGATCGAAGGCGCCGGCAACGTCTCATTCTTCGTTCCCGAGACCGCGTTCGTCGAGGCCGAAGAACACGTGGCCGCGCTGGCGATCAAACGAGGGGGCGACCCTGAGATTGCGCTCGCGTTCCTGCATTCCATGAGCCACGTCGTCGAATTGATTGGATGCGAAGTCTACGGGCAGTTCGAGGTGGAAGCGCGGGAGCGGCTGGACAAGCGAGATCCGGACGACTGGCCGATTTTGGCGTCCGCGTTGGCACTGGGATGTCCCATTTGGACCGAGGACGCGGATTTCTTCGGATGCGGAGTCGCCACGTGGACAACGGACCGGGTCCAACTGTTCCTGCGGGAATGAGGACCCGGCGGCACGGCCGTCCTCTTTGGAGACCTACTCTATGAAGGCCCATGGCGGGTCGATGGCACGGAGAACCGCTGCCAACACAATCCATGGTGCGGACGGTGGGACTTGAACCCACACGACCTTGCGGCCACTGGCTCCTAAGGCCAGCGCGTCTGCCAATTCCGCCACGTCCGCGGGCGGGCCGACTTCGAGCTTATGATAACATGCGGCTCTGGCCGCGCCGGTTCAGCGGAACGCACGCCACAGCCGGCCGCCCGCGAGCAGCGCCACCGCGGCGAAGAACAAAACGCTCAGCCCTACCACCACCGCCCGGCGCTCCGGCGAGAGCGTGCGCGGCGGCCCCAGCCCCCCGTCGAAAACCAGCGTCACTTCGAGGTGCACCTGCGCCGGCCCGCGCCCTTCCATCCGGTTGTCCGCCACGACCACGTAATCGCCCGGCGGCGCCCAATAGAGGAAACGGCCCGACCGCTGGTACGCCGTCGCGGCCAGCGCGTGATATCCCTGGCCCGCGCTCATCCGCTCGAACTCGGCCCGCTCGATCAGAATGACGCGCACACCCGAACCGCCGCTCTCGACCTCGAAGCCGCAGTCGATCCGAGACTGCTGCTGCCGGACTGAGATCGGGAAGGCCTTCCAGTCCGCCGCCGGTACCGTCACGGTTTCATCGAGGACCGGCAAGGCCTTGGGCAGGAAAGCGAGCGCCAGAACAAGTGCGAGCATCATTGCGCCTTATAGACCATACTGCCGCCCGTCACTGTCATGGTCACGTGCGTCTTTAGAATCTCGCGCGGCGGAATGGCCATGATGTCGGCGGAGAGCATGACGAAATCCGCCAGCTTGCCCACTCGAAGCGAGCCCTTGATCTGCTCTTCGAATCCCGCGTAGGCTCCGCCCAGCGTCCAACTGCGGAGCGCCTCCTCGCGCGTCATGCGCTGATCCGGAAACCAGCCCGCCTCGGGCTGCCCGTCACGGTCCTGCCGCGTGATGGCGGCGTAGAAGCCCAGCAGCGGGTTCGGACTCTCAACCGGAAAATCGGAGCCGTTCGCCACCGGGACTCCGAGGTCAAGGAACCGCCGCCAGGCGTATGCGCCCTTTGCGCGCTCGGGCCCCAGCCGCGCCTCGGCCCATCGCATGTCGCTGGTAGCGTGCGCGGACTGGATGGACGCAATGAGCGAAAACTTGCGAAACAGTTCGAAATCCGCGGGCGCCACGACCTGGGCGTGCTCGATGCGGAAGCGCAAGGCGTTCGTGCCTCCGAGCGCCGCGCCGTACGCCTCCAGCACGGTGCGATTGGCGCGATCGCCGATGGCGTGCGTGGCCACTTGAAAACCATGCGCCTTCGCGTCGCGCGCCACCCGTTCGATCTGGTCCCGGGTCAGCATCATCAGGCCTGTGTTTCCTGGATCGTCCGAGTACGGCTTGAGGAGCGCCGCGCCACGCGAGCCTAACGCACCATCGGCGATCAGCTTGATTGCCCGCACTGTCAAGTGGTCGCCTATTTCGGGACCGCGCTCGAGGTATTGCCGCCACAGATCGCCCGCGCCCCCGATCATCGCGTAGACGCGGACGGGCAACTCGCCGTGCGCAAGCAGGTCGCGATAGGCTTCGAGTTCCTGGGCCGTGATGCCGGCGTCGTGCACCGTGGTGAGCCCCACCTGGGCGCACTCGCGCGCGGCGCGTCCGATGCGGCGACCGATATCCTCGAGCGACGGCGGCGGAATCCGCCGCCACACCAGCGCCATGGCCGCGTCAATCAGAACGCCCGTCGGCTCGCCCGCCGCGGTGCGCAGGAGACGGCCGCCCGGCGGATCGGGAGTCTGAGCGGTGACGCCGGCCAGGGCCAGCGCCTGACGGTTGACCCAGATCGCGTGCCCATCGACGCGGCTGAGAACCACCGGGTTGGCGGGCGCAGCCGCGGCCAGGTCGTCCGCCGAGGGAAAGCGGCCGCCCCAGTTGGTCTGGTCCCATCCGCGTCCGCGGATCCACTCGCCGGGCTTGCGGCGCGCCGCTTCCTTCCTGACAATCGCCGCGACTTCCGCCACGGTCTTGACGTCCCTCAGGTCGAAGGTCTCGAGTTCGTCGCCGAGCGCCTGCATATGAACGTGCGAATCGATGAAGCCCGGGACGATGGCGGCCCCGTGCGCATCGATATGCAGCATGCTTGCTCCGACAGGCGCGCCGGCATCGTCCCCCACATAGATGATGCGTCCGTCCTTGACCGCGAGCGCCGATGCGGTGGGCCTGTGCTCGTCCAAGGTGTAGATGCGCGCGTTGGTAACGACCATGTCCGCCCCTTGTGCCCCGCCAAGCCCAGCTACAAACAGGGCTAGAATGATGAACATGGACGAAAGTATCTCACATCCGGGGCGCTCCACCGCCGCGGCTTGGGAGCTCCCCGGATGGAAGACCGCCGCGAGCACGGTAGCCGCATTCCTGCTCGCTCTGCTGTTTGTGGTTTCGGGTGTGTGGAAGATCACCGACCCGTTCTCGGCTGCCCAGAGGATGACGCAGGCGCTGGTGCCCGCCAACCTCAGCCTGCTGGCGGCGTGCATGTTCGGCATCGCGGAGACCTTCACGGCCATCCTGCTTCTGGTGCCGCGGTTCCGGCGCTGGGGCGCCATTCTGAGCGGCCTGCTGCTAGTGGCGTTCATGATCTACATCGGGTATTACTACAACCAATTGCGCGGCGCGGACTGCAATTGCTTTCCGTGGGTGAAGCGCGCCGTCGGCCCCATGTTCTTTCTGGGCGACGGAGCCATGCTGGCGCTGGCCGTGGTCGCGGGCTGGTGGGCGCGCCGCTCGTCCGATCTGCGCACGGCACTTCTGGTGCTGATGGCGGTCGCCGTGTTCGCCGGGGTTTCTTACGGGGTGAACGCGCGGCTGCAAGCGTCGGCGCAGGCTCCGGCATCCATCACCGTCGCCGGCCAGCCGGTTGCGCTCGGCGAGGGCCGCTTCCTGATTTTCTTTTTCGATCCCGAGTGCATGCACTGCAACGACGCCGCCCGCGAGATGGCGAAATACTCCTGGCGCGGGGTGAAGATCGTTGGCGTGCCCACCGAGGAGCCGCAATTCGCGCAGTATTTCATGGACAACACCGGCCTGCACGGCCTGGTCTCGAACGATCTGGCGCTGCTGAAGAAGGCTTTCCACTTCACGGCGACTCCGTACGCCGTCGCCGTCGAGAACGGGCGCGAAAAGGCGGGCATCTCGGACTTCGACACCCAACGGCTGGCGGCGCGACTGCGCGAGATCGGCTTTGTCAACTAGGCAAAGAAGAGTCGGGCCACGAATGAACACGAAGGAACACGAATGGAAAGCCGGTGCCTTATTCGTGTGCATTCGTGTTCATTCGTGGCCAGAATTGTTTTCTTGGAGTTCCTCGCGGCGACAGAGCGCTCGATGATCAAGCGTATCCTTCTCTCCCTCGCCGTGGCGCTCGGCGCTCTGTATGTGGGCGATTACGTTTCGGTGCGGTACCGGATTCCTAATAACCGGGAGCAATTCGGGGTGGTGAAAGTGCGGAGCTCCTACGCCATCCCGGAAAAGAACAACCGCATCCAGTACACGTTCGACCCGCCGCAGAATCAGACGTGCGTCCAGTCGTTGTTCCCGCATCTCGGCTACACGCCGTGTTGGTATCTGCGCCGCCACGCCCAGAAGCGGGTCGATTTTTGAAGTGCGGGACTGAAGCCCCGCGCGGGCCGAGGCCCGCCCCCCCTTGGCTATACTGGGAGTCTAGGGTCCACTCGGGGGCTTCCAACTATGCACGAGATGAGCATCATGTGGCTGCGCGTGGCGGCCGTGCTGTACTCGCTCGGGCTTCTACATGTGCTCCTGACCCTGATTCACCGGCGGCGAGACCGCGTCTTCCGCGTCGCCATCGCGTCCTTTTACACCGGCGTCGTCATCCACATCGTATCGATCGTTGAGCAGACGGCAGCAACCGGACGCCTTCCGGCCAACGACTTCTTCCAGTCGGCCTCGCTGTGCGGCCTGCTGTTCGCGCTCCTGTTTCTGTTCATCTATTGGCGCTATGACTACGAGAGCCTGGCGGTGTTCGTCTTTCCGCTGGTGTTCGTGCTGACGCTGATGGGCGAACTGGGAACCCCGATCGCGTCCTGGACCGATCCGCGGCTTCGCAGCGTCTGGCTGATTACCCACGTCGTGCTGGTGCTGGTGGGGTACGCCGCTTTGCTGCTGACGGCGGTTACTTCCATCCTTTACCTGATCCGCGAGCGGCAACTGAAAGCCAAGAAGCGGGGCGGCACCCTGCCGCCGCTCGGAACGCTGGACACTCTGATGTCGCGCGCTCTCTCGATCGGTTTCGTCTTCATCACGCTGGCGGTGATCGCCGGCTCGACCTGGGCGTCGATCGAATCGGGGACGCATTGGATCCGCGATCCGCGTATCATCATCTCGCTTTTGACCTGGGGACTGTACCTGGTGATCGTGTTCTTCCGGGTCACGGCGGGGTGGAGAGGGCGCAAGGCCGCCCTCATGGTGCTTGGCCTGGTCGGTTGCTCGGCCATCACCTGGGCGGCGCATACCAGCCTGAAGAACCTGTTGAGCCGATGAGATTCCTGATCACGGGCGTGAACCACCGGACGGCGCCGGTCGAAGTGCGCGAGAGGCTGGCCTTCAACGCCGACGGCCTGGCTTCGGCGCTGCGCGATCTGGCGTCCTGCAAGGGCGTTTCCGAGGGACTCATTCTCTCCACCTGCAACCGCGTCGAAATCGTGGTGGCGGCGGCCAACGGCGACGACCCAGCCGTGGACCGTTTCCTGAGCGAGAGCCGCTCGGTCCCGCTGGCAGAAATCGCGCCCCATCTCTACCGGCACGTGGACGAGCAGGCCATCCACCACCTGTTCCGGGTCGCCGCGAGCCTGGATTCGATGGTGATCGGCGAGCCGCAGATCCTGGGCCAGATCAAGGAAGCCTACGCAGCTGCCAAAGCCCACGGCGCGCTCAGTGGATATCTGGAAGCCATCCTGACGCGAGCCTTCAGCGTCGCCAAGCGAGTGCGCACCGAAACCGGGATCGGCGAAAACGCGGTTTCCGTCAGCTACGCCGCGGTGGAGCTGGCGCGCGAGATCTTCGGCACGCTGGCCGGTAAGACCGTCATGATCGTCGGCGCCGGAAAAATGTCCGAGCTGGCGGCGCAACATTTGCACCGATCGGGCGCCACCGACATCTTCGTCACCAACCGGACTTACGAGCGCGCGCGCGAGCTGGCCAGCCTGTTCCAGGGCACCATCGTCGAGTACGACCGGTTCCTGTTCACGCTGCCGCAGATGGACATTGTGATCACGTCGAGCGCCGCACCGCACTACATCCTGAAGAAGGACGATCTGAAGCGCATCATCGACGCCCGCCGCAACCGGCCGATGTTCCTCATCGACATCGCGGTCCCGCGCAACATCGATCCGGCGGTCAACGAGATCGACAACGTCTTCCTTTACGACATCGACGACTTGCAGCGCGTGGTGGCGGCCAACATCGGCGAGCGGCAGAAGCGGGCGGAGCTGGCCGAAGAAATCATCGACGCCGAGGTCGAGCGGATGATGGCGCGGCTGAAGGCGCGCGAGGTGGTCCCCACCATTGTCAGCTTGCAGGAGCAGCTGGAGCAGATGCGCTCGGCCGAGGTTGCGCGGCTGCGCGGCAAGTTCGGGACGCTCACGCCGCAGCAGGAGGAGGCGCTCGAAGTCCTCACGCGCGGCCTGGTCGCGAAGATCGCCCACGGACCCATCAGTGAATTGAGGAAGCAGGCAGGCCAGGCCGAGGGACTGCCGATCATCGACGCCATACGTCGGGTCTTCCGCCTGGGGGACGAATGAAGGTGGTAGTGGGGCAGGCGTCCACGCCTGCAGCGGGTCTCCAGACCCGCTTCGGGGTTTTATGCTAACCATCGGCTCGCGCGGGTCGCAGCTCGCTCTGTGGCAGGCCAACTGGGTCAAACGGGAACTCGAGGCGCTGGGCGAGACCTGCCGCATCGAAATCATCAAGACCACGGGCGACAGGATCACCGACGTGCCGCTCGCCAAGGTCGGCACGAAGGGCCTCTTCACCAAGGAAATCGAGGAGGCGTTGCTGGACGGGCGGATCGACCTGGCGGTCCACAGCCTCAAGGACCTGCCCACGGAATTGCCCGCGGGCCTGGTCATCGCGGCGATTCCGGCGCGGGAAGACCCGAGCGACGCGTTGGTGGGCGCAACGCTGGCGAAGCTGGCGTCGGGCGCGAAGGTGGGAACCAGTTCGCTGCGGCGCGTGGCGCAACTGCGCGCGGTGCGGCCGGATCTCGCGATCGAATCGGTGCGCGGGAACGTGGATACACGGCTGCGCAAGCTGAGTGAAGGCCAGTACGACGCTTTGGTCATGGCCGCGGCTGGCTTGCGGCGCCTGGGTTGGGAGGCGCGCATTGCGGAGTGCCTCGCTATCGACGTGATGTGCCCGGCCGTGGGCCAGGGAGCGCTGGCGATAGAGACGCGCGAGGCGAGCGACGCGGCGCGCTCCTGCGGCCGGCTCGACGACACGGCCACGCGCTTGAGCGTCGAAGCGGAACGCGCCGTTCTCGCCACGTTAGGCGGGGGCTGCCAGGTTCCCATCGGCGCCTATGGACGCATCAGTGGCGACCGGCTCGATCTGATCGCCATCGTGGCCTCTCCCGACGGCACGCGCCTGATCCGGAAGAATGCCACGGGTCCGGCAGCGGAGCGCGTACGCATCGGCGAGGAACTCGGACGGCAGTTGCTCGAGGCGGGCGCGCGCGAGATCCTCGACGAGGTCTACAGTGCTGGCCGGTAAGCGCGTCGTGATCACACGCGCGCGCGGCCAGGGCGGCGATCTGGCTACCGCCCTCGAGAAGCTCGGCGCCGAGGTGGTGGAGTTCCCCACCATCGAGATCCAGCCCGCGGCGGACTACGCGCCTCTTGACCGGGCGCTTACCCGCGTCGGATTCTACGACTGGCTGATCTTCACCAGCGCTAACGGCGTGCGCTTCTTCCTGGGGCGCCTGGCGCTGGCGGGCCTCACCATCGACGCAGTCCGCGCGAAGATCTGCGCCATCGGCCCGGCTACCCGCACCGAGGCCGAGAACGCCGGGTTCAGGGTAGCGCTGATGCCGCGCGAGTATGTGGCCGAGAGCCTGGTGGCGGCCTTCGAGGGTCACGGTCTGGACGGCAAGTGTGTGTTGCTGCCGCGCGCGGCGGTGGCACGCGACGTGGTCCCGGCCGAACTGCGGAGCCGCGGCGCGACCGTGGACGTGGTGGAAGCCTACCGCACCGGGATTCCGGCCGACGCGCAGGCCCAGGCGCAACGCATCTTCGCCTCAGGCCGGCGGCCGGACTGGATCACGTTCACCAGTTCCTCGACTGTCACCAACTTCATGCAGGTTGCCGGGGCCGCGGCGCTCGAAGGCGCGCGCGTCGCCACCATCGGACCGGTTACCACCGCCACCGCCCGCCAGCACGGAATCGCGGTGACCGTGGAGGCGCGCACCTTCACGGCCGCGGGCGTGGTCGCGGCGATCGTCGCAGCGGAAGAGTAGCCTAGGTGGGGCAGGACTCCAGTCCTGCAGCGGGTCTCCAGACCCGCCTCGGCGCTACTCCCTCGAACGAACAGCTGGACGTGGACGTCCGGCGCAGCTCTGGAGAGCTGCCCCACTCGATCTACTTCACGGCTGCGAAGTCGTGCACCCGCCGCGGGCCGGCCTCTTCGACGTGAGGCGGGCAGCCCTCCCTCATGAGCTTGAAGTTCTCGATGAAGCGGGCGGCCAGGGCGTCGTACTTGCGGAAGTATTCCTCGCGGCTGCCCCAGGTGTTCGCCGGATCCAGGATGTTGGACGGAACGCCATCGCAGGACGTGGGCACTTCGAAGCCGAACACCGGGTCCTCGCGGAACTCCACCTCGTTCAGCTTGCCGGAGAGCGCCTCCTTCAGCAGCCGTCGCGTGTACTGGATGCTGAGGCGCTTGCCGACGCCGAATGGCCCGCCGGTCCAGCCGGTGTTGACCAGCCAGCAGGTGGCGCCTTGCTTGAGCACCTTCGACTTCAGCATCTCGGCGTACTTGTAGGGATGGTGCACCATGAAAACCGCGCCGAAACACGCGCTGAAGGTCAGCTCGGGCTCGACGCCCAGGCCGATCTCGGTGCCGGCGATCTTGCTGGTGTAGCCGGAAATGAAATGGTAGATCGCCTGGTCCGGAGAGAGCCGCGAAATGGGCGGCATCACGCCGGTGGCGTCGCAGGTCAAGAAGATGACGTTCTTCGGATGGCCGGCCTGCTTGGGCGGCCAGTAGTTCTCGATGTAGGAGAGCGGGTATGCCGCACGGGAGTTCTCGGTGATGCGGTCGTCGTTGAGATCGAGCCGGCGCGAGATCGGATCGAACGCCACGTTCTCCAGGATGGTGCCGAAGCGGCGGGTGCAAGCGTAAATCTGGGGCTCGGCGGCTTCCGAAAGGCGGATGACCTTGGCGTAGCAGCCGTCCTCGAAGTTGAAGACGCCGTTCTCGCTCCAGCCGTGTTCGTCGTCGCCGATCAGATGACGCGACGGCTCGGCCGAGAGCGTCGTCTTGCCCGTCCCGGAGAGACCGAAGAAGATGGCCACGTCGCCCTGGTCGCCGACGTTGGCCGAACAGTGCATGGGCAGGATGCCTTCGAGCGGCAGCAGGAAATTCAGGACCGTGAAGATGGTCTTCTTGATCTCGCCGCCGTACGCCGAACCGCCGATGATGGCGATGCGCTCGGCGAAATTGGCGATGATGAACGTCTCGCTGCGGGTGGCGTCGATGATGGGCGACCCGTTGAAGCCGGGCGCGCCGATGATGGTGAATTCCGGGACGTGGTGCTTCATGTCCTCGAGCGTTTGCGGCTTGGAGAACATGGTGCGCGCGAACAGGCTGTGCCAGGCCTTCTCGGTGATGACGCGGATGGGAAGGCGGGCTTCGCTGTCGGAGCCTGCGTAGAGGTCCTGAACGAAGACGTCGCGGCTTTGCAGATAGCCCTGCATGCGGGTCAGCAGCGCGCTGAATTTCTCGGGGCTGAAGGGGCGGTTGTACTGGCCCCACCACACGGCGTCCTCGGTGGTCTGCTCGCGCACGATGAACTTGTCGGCGGCGGCGCGGGCGGTGTGCTTGCCCGTGTTGACCAGGAACGGGCCGAGGTGGGCGATGCTGCCCTCGCCGCGGAAGACCGCTTCCTCATAGAGCGGGCCGCTGGTCAGGTTCCAGTAGACCCGGTGCAGGTTAGTCAGGCCGTGGTTCTGCAGACCGTAGATGCTGGCGTTCTGCCCGGCGATGGCCTGCGCCGGAGACGGGATGTCCTGATAGACGTTCATAGCCAGTCCCTCACAAGCTTGCGGTCGCCCAGGTAGAGTTCGTTGGGCGAGTTCGGATCGAGCGCCCACTTCATGCGCTCCACGCCCTCGGTGATGTCCTTGACGGTGCCGCAGAAGCTGATCCGCAGGTGGCCTTCCATGCCGAAGTCCTTCCCGGGCACGGTGACCACGCGAACCTTGTCGAGCAGGAAGCGCGCCAGTTTCTGGGAGTCCTTCTGATAGGCGCTGAAATCGGGGAAGGTGTAGAACGTGCCTTCCGGCTTGGTGACCTGGATGCCCGTGAAAGCCCGCAGCCGCTCCACCAGGATGTTGCGGTTGTTCTCGAGCGTCAGGCGAAGGCTGTGGACGGAGGATTGCACGCCGTTGAGCGCGCCCGCGGCAGCCCACTGGGCCGGGGCCGAGGGGCCGGAGGTCTGCTGCGACTGTATGTTCGACATCGCGCGGATCACTTCCTCGTTGTCCGACACGGCCCAGCCGATGCGGAACCCGGTCATCGCGTACATCTTCGAGACGCAGTTCACCACGATCAGCTTCGAGCTATGGGAATGGTCCGTGGCGTAGCTGAAGGCGTTGGTGGGGGTGCGGTTGTCAAAGATCAGGCGGTTGTAGGTGTCGTCCATGATGAGGAAGATATCCTTCTTCTCACATAGCTCGACCACCCCTGCCACGAACTCGTCAGAGTAAACCACGCCCGAGGGATTGTTGGGCGTGTTGAGGATGATGGCCTTGGTGTAGGAACCTACCGCCGCGGCGATCTCCTCGATCTTGGGACAGAAGGAGCCGTCCTCCGGAACTACAGGGACGGGCACGCCGCCAGCAAGCTTCACCATTTCCGGATAAGAGACCCAATAGGGCGCCGGGTAAATCACCTCGTCCTTGGGCTCGAGGATGGTGTACAGGGCCACCATGATGGACTGCTTGGCGCCGTTCGAGGCGATGACGTTGCTCGGGCCGAAGCACTTGTTGTAGTGCTCGTCCGTGTAGCGGATGATGGCCTTCTTCAAAGCCGGGATGCCGTCGGGCGGCGTGTAGCGGACCTCGCCGGTATTCAGGAGGGCCGTGCAATTAATAATGGCGTCGACGGGCGCGCGGCTCTTCGGTTCGCCGCCACCCAGATGGATGACAGGTTCGCCCTTCTCCCTGAGAATGGCTGCGGTTTCGTTCAGCTTCAGGGTGGGCGATTCGGCTATGGATCGGGCGAGTTGGCTGATGCTCACAGAGTGTCCTCAAGCTCGAAAGTCTGAATACCCGGATCGCGCCAGACGCGTGAATATGGTTCCGCCGTTTCGGGGCGTCACGAGTATTTGTACAAGTATAAAGGAGGTAGGGCTGCCGGTGGCAAGTGAATGTTTGTACATGCCCAGGCTCAGCCGACCCCTTCCAGACGTCCCCGGAGCGCTTTGCCGGCGCCAGGCGTCACTCCGTTCCGGTGTGGCGTCATAGTGTTGGGCGGAACGGGGCTCAGGAACGAACCAGAAGGAGTTCATCCCAATCGCTGCCTGTCAATCCCTCGGAAGGCCTGATCTCTTTCAGTCCGTCCGGAGCGATTCGGCAGATGGCGAAGCTCGCGTTCCGCAATTCGTCCAGAAACGCTTCAGGGTCCAACCCCACAGTCCGAAGGATAGGCGGACAGAACGTACAGAAGATCGCGAGCGGACCCGTACCGCGCAGAAGGGACTGCGCTCCGCGGAAGACGAACGGCTCGGAACCATCGACGTCCATCTTGATGAAATCGATCTGCTGCGGGTTGGCCGCGAGATATTCGTCCAGCGAGACCGTTTCGACCGATACCACCTTCGGGGAGTGGACACTTCCCTGTTCTTCGAAAAAGGCCTCGCCTCCTTTCAACGATCCAGTGCCGTAGCCTTCAAAGAACGCCAGGTCTTTGCTGCCGCCCGCCTCATGAACGGCTTTTCGGACCAACGTACAGCGGCCGGAGTAGCCGTTCAAATCCACGTTCCGCCGCAGAATTTCGTGATAGCGGGGCCACGGTTCAAAGGCCGTCACGTGGCCCTCCGGACCGACCAGATCGCACAGCAGCAGCGTGTAAAAGCCCATGTTGGCGCCCAGGTCGAGCACCCGCATTCCAGGCTTGACATAATCTTTCAGCCGGCGAACGATCCATTCCTCCCAGTAGCCATCCATGAGGAAACAGGCGCCGACCTGACTGGCTGTGTCCACGTACATTTTCTGACCGTAGACCGTTCTCGTCAGCGCCAGGTTGTTCCCCAGATAGACCATGGGCCTGGAAGGCGGCGAGGCGAGGTCGAAATTTGGACTGCGGGGAGTGATGGGCGATCTTGGCGCCGGTGGGGCGCTCTGCGAAGATACAAGCGACGACAGCCCGTGTTCCCGGCGCAGGCTGGCGAGCTGGCTGCCGAAGTGGGCCATCTGCGGATCGTCGCTACCGGTGAAAGCCAGCGCCTCGCACCATGCGGCGTCAGCCAGCACATTGAGCTGCCCGGCCTCGCTGCTCCGCACGTTGGTGCTCAGCTCCGCGGCCAACTGGTTGCACCGAATCCTTAGCCGGCTGATCGGCAGGGCCGAGGGGCTCCTTTCAGCGCGCGCCCAGCAGAGCCTCGCAAAGGCGAGCATCCCCTGCCCCGCAGCCACATGGGCGATAAGGTCCAGGGCATCGTCGTCATCGGGAAGAGTGGGCGCAGCCTCGGCGCATTCGAGAAGCGCGTGTCGAAGGGAAAGCGCGTCCCCGGCATGGACATGCGCCTCGATCAATTGGCGGAAGCAGTGCAGCCGCGCACCCGGGCCGTCGGCCAGGTCCAGAGCCTTTCGGAAAGAGCGAGCCGCCAGCCGGGGCTCCTTCTTTCCGAACGCTTCAACTCCCGCACTGAAGGGCCGGTACCAGGCGGGAGCGTCCAGATGATCCGGCCAGTGAAAACTCTCGCCGGTCTTCTGCAGCGCGAAGGCTACCGGGATCACGCGGGTGTAGCCGACATGAGTGCACACGCCGCTCGGCCCGCCGGCGGGGTCATCGGCCCTGGATACACATCGAACCTCTCTCCGCCTCTTAGCCTGATTCGCTGGAACCGAACCTCGATGATCCAGATCGACCGGGTCAACCAGAGACAGTCCCTCGAGCGGGCCGGTAAACAACGCGCAATCCTTCCAGAGCGATAGAACCCCGGGCAGGAAATAGGGCTCGTCCAAAGAAAACTCGGTAGTGATCAGCGCGTACCCTCCCGGTTTGAGGACGCGATGAATCTCGCGAAAGATCTGGATGAATTCCGTCAGCGTCGACACATGCTCGACGGACGAGCAGGACCATACCACGTCGAACGTGCTTGCCGGATAGTCGATCGACCGCATATCCATGTTGCGGACGGTCAAACGTTCCCGTGGGTAGGGAAAGGGGTTGGCGGTGCGCACTCTCTCCGGAGTCAGCCTCGATTCATCCCAGACGCTTCCTTCGTCGAAGCGGTCCGTGGCTACGACATTCTCACCGAGGTGCGCAAAGTGGTAAATAAGAGGCTCCGTGCCCACCCCAAGCCCGAGCATCGCGGGAACGGACTTGCTCCCATGGATCTCCTGATGCTTCTGGGCCAGCCAGCAGAGTTCCCAGCGCTTGCGCGGCAGCAGGCATAAGGCGCGATCTTCAAACCGCGCGCGAAAGGAGGCGCCGAAGGCCGGGTTTGCCAGATCGGTGGCGTCGGCGAGTTTCGCTCCCGTGGATCCTCCGGCCGGCCTCAGCCCCTGGAATACACGTTTGATGTTCGACCCGTCCATAAGTCAGGCGAAGCGCGCCAGCCGGGCATCCTTCACGTTTCCCTTGATCCCCTGGCGGCGCAACTCATCGAAGAGCGCCAGCCATTGTGTGCCCGCCGAATCGACGGAGTAGAGTTTCGCTCTCTCGATTCCCGCCTCCACCAGCCGTTGCCGCAGACCCTCGGCCGGGCAGAACAAAAGCCGCTCCAGAGCTTCCACGAAAGAGTCGACGCGATAGGGATCGAAGTAGGTTGCGGCGTCCCCGTAGGCCCAGCGGTGGGCGGCGATGTCGGACACGATTGCCGGCGTGTGGCAGCACATGGCTTCCAGAGGCCCGTAGCCAAATCCTTCGTAAAAGGAAGGGAACACCGTCGCTTCCGCAAGTGTGTTGAGCACACGCAGTTCTCGAAGAGGGACGTCGACCAAGTGAACGATCCGTTGTTGCTCCATCAATGGCTTCATCGCCTTCATGGCCTCGTCGCATTTCCAGCCTGGGTGTCCCACGATGATCAGCCGAAGGTCGGTCTCTTGCCGCGAGAGCAGCTTCTCGAAAGCGCGGATGAGGGTGACGTGATTCTTCCGCGGCTCGATGGTGGAGGTCATGAGCAGGTAAGGGGGCACGGTCTGCCACGAGGACCCAAGGCTCTTCGTCCCGTTCGGTTGTCCGTAGCCGTCCGCGCGGCGGCTCTGCAGGATCGAAAATAACATCTCCGGCAGGCGCTCGGGGTAGTAACCGTCGGCCAGCACATCCGGAATGATCACGCAGCGCTCTTCCAGCTCAGGAAAAGCCCGCAATAAATCTTCCCGGGTCGGCCCCGAATTGCACACATAGATGGAGTCATGCAGGCAGCGGCGAATCGCGCGAAAGTGATTTGAGATGTCGGCTTGAGACCCGACGAGATCGGGCCGCATTCCCGGAATCATGTCATAGTAGCGGATCAGCTTGCAGGTTTTCGGATCAACCCGTATGGGTTGGGAATCATGAAACATCGCGAAATCGAAGCCCCGCGTGTGCAACCGGGGTGAGGGCAGGCCCAAAAGCGAACGGGCGGAGAGCATCCGGCCGCCCAGATTGGCCAGCAGCATGGGGCAGCGGCGCGCGATCTCGATGTCCGCCTCCGAGAGAGAGGGGGCCAACAGGCTGCGCCAGATGCCATCCCAGAACACCTCACTGTCAAGCAGATCGGTGCGGACTCGCCGTCCCAGCGTCAACCGCCATAGCCTTCGCAATTGCTGCAGTACGCGCACCGGCGCAAACACGGAGTTGGGCGGATGACGGTCGACAAGGGCCTGGATGAAGCGCGCCTGGTTTTCCATCCGGCGCCCCTCACGGAGGGAGGTCGAAAAACGGTGGCCAACCACCGCGTCATCCCGTCCGAAAATCAAACCGGTTGGCTGAATGCGTTCGAGTCGATAGAGCGCTTTGAGCACGACCCGTGACTCCTGGGCAATCCCGCAATAGCCCAGGGAGGCATACGACAGATCGACGAGAACTCTATATTGGCAATCGTTCATTGTGGGCCGGCGCCGCGCAGAGAATTCTCAGTATATGCGCTGGGGGCAAGTGTGACAACCGGCCCGGCAATATTCGCCAGGCCAAAGTCGAGGAATTCAATTCCGAACAGGGTATAACAAAGTAAAAATGTCCTGTTATTACCGGCTCGGACTTGACCGGCGGCGGGAACTACGGACGTCTCTCCAGAAGCGCTTTCCGGTCGCTACTCAGGTCCGCGCCGCTGCGTTTGACGGGGTATGGCGATTCGCCCATCATCCCCTCCCACAGGATGCGGTTGAAGCGCGGCGTGTCGAGTTGATCCGCCTCGGTGAAATCGAGGCCTATCGTTTTCGATTGCCAGTAGCCGGCGTCGTGCCGGGGCGGGTCCGGGACCGAGCCGGTCGCGACTGGCTCGGGAAGAGGCAGCGCCGAAGTCCGCAGGACCCGGGGCACGGCCGCCGAGTAGGTCCAGGGCCGCAGCTCCGGCTGAAACACGTCGGCCATCGGAGGAGTCAACCCATCGTTGAGGCTCAGCGGCTGGATGCCGAGCAGATCTTCGATGGTCCGGAGAACACTGACGGTTGTATACCGAGTGGAGACCACGGCGCCCTGTTTCACGTACGCTCCCACCACGAAGGCGTTGCTTCGGTGCGCGTCGACATGGTCCGGCCCGTCCTGGGCGTCGTCTTCGATGACGAAGATGACCGTGTTGTCCCGGTACGGGCTGCTCGCAACCCGCTCGATGAGGCGCGCCACCGCGTAGTCGTTGTCGGCCATCTGCGTTTCCACCGTGTTGACGCCATCGATGGCCGTACCGAAGTCCCCAAAATGATCGTGAGGGAGGCGAACCAGCTCGAGGCGGGGCAACTCTCCGTTCGCCACGTAGTGATCAAACTCGCGCTCCCATTCCTTGAAGCGCCAGAAATCGGGAAAGTTCTGGTCGAAGCCACGGAAGTATGGATCGGTGGCGTTCAGAAGCGCGGCCTTGGTAGCGAAGGCGACCTGCACCGGCTTGCCCGTGGCCTCCGCCGTAAAGGGCGCGCCGTCCGGAGCGAACGGATCGCGCAGAAGCGGCGACAGGTACGCAGCGTTCCCGGCCGGGAGCGAATAGCGGGCCCCATCGAGGAAGAAGCCGTAGTTCCGTACGCTGAGATGGGCTCGTAGCGCGGCATCCCACAGGTAGCCGGTCCCGGCCTCGTCCTCAGGGCCGTCCCCAGCGGACACGTCCGCGGTTCCGGGCAGCAGATCCGGGTCATCGGGCTGCTCCGGATCCGCTGCCAGCCGCGCGGCGGTGGTCGCGAGCCCTACGTTGATTTCGCGGTTGGTGCCCTCATAGTCGTAGTCCAAACCCCGGCCGGCGTAAGTGACCGGCGCCGTCTTCTCTACCGAATCGGCCGTCCGCGCCGAGGTGGACCAGTTCCATCCGTCGCCGCTCACCTCGCCGCTGTCGTAGAAATTGTCGAGCGTGACGAACTGGCGGGCCAGCTGGTGGAAGTTAGGCGTCAGCCGTTCCGGAAAGATCGCGAGAGCCGGGTCGCCGTTGCCCCTGTCCAGATCGCCCAACACCTGGTCGTAGGTGCGATTCTCTTTCACGACGTAGATGACGTGCTCGATCTTGCCGCGCAAAGAGGAGAGAATCGCGTTGCGGTCGCGCGTTGCCTCGAAGTTGTTGTTGGCGGCAACCTGCTCCGTCAGGCGGCGCAGCTCGTCACGGGCCGGCACCGGAATCGTCAGGAAGCCCGCCTTGGTGAGCTGCCAGATGTATTGATTGGCGGCCGGGCAAGGCGTGTTCGCACTCGGATTCCGGCAGCCGCCGGGATTCGGCCCGGCATTGCTCTTCCCGTTGACTACATAAAGGACCGATCCCTGCCGGTTCAAGCTGACGGACTCCGGATACCAGCCGGTAGGGATCAAGCCAGCCACGCTCCCCGCGCTTCCATCGCCGCTCAATTCCACCACCGCCACCGAGTTCGTGCCTCCGTTGGTCACATACAGCGTCCGTTCGTCCGGCGACATCGCCAGGCTGTTTGGATTGCTTCCCTTCAGGCCGGCGCGGTTCTGCCCGCTAACGCCCAAGTAGGACTTGACCCGATCCCGGGCGGTATCGATGATGGCCACCTGGTCGCTGGCGTCCAAAGCGACGTACAGCAGCGTCTGCGCCTTGTTCAGGATCATCTTGTTGGGCTGGCCGTTCACGGCAATCCGCCCAGTGATTTTGGGCAAGGGCCCCGAGATGTCCACCGTCACGATTTCCCGGTCTCGAATGCTGGACACGTAGACTTTGCTGTTGCCTTGGATCGCCACCCAGTATGGGTACTCGCCGCCCGCCACGCCGTGCCTGCTGGGATCGGTCTTGCCTGGGCGCAGATCCAATTCGGCAATCTTGGTTCGGCCCGGAATATCCACGATGCTGATCGAGTCGTTCTCGTAGTTGGCGACCACCAGGCGATTGCCCGCTGCATTCACGGCCAGTCCAGCCGAGGCCGGCGACACCTGACCGGGCTTATCGGGATGGCCGAGCGGGATCGGCGAGGCCGCTTCCGGCCGGCCCGACGATCCCTTCACGAAAACGTGAACGTTGTCGTCGACTCCCCCGGAGACATAAAACTCCTTACCGTTCGGGTTCCACGCCAATCCCACGAAAGTGTTCGGAACCTGCAGGACCTGGAGCTTCACCGCAGGACTGGTGGAGATGTC
Source organism: uncultured Solibacteraceae bacterium (assembly GCA_964493965.1). Lineage (GTDB taxonomy): Bacteria > Acidobacteriota > Terriglobia > Bryobacterales > Bryobacteraceae > DASWZN01. Next base: position 12,737 of record CAZBQQ010000025.1, on the reverse strand, counting down.
GTACACGAACACGTATTCGTTCGAAGCGGAGGCAACCGGCTTTCCCTTAGCATCCCGGTTGCGGTTGTACCCGCTGGTCAGGATGAGCAAGATATTCCCGTCCGGACTCGTCGCGGTGGTCACGGCATGATCGGCGACGAACTTCGAGAAGGGGGGCGGCAGGTCCGGATTGAGAGGCTCGAACACCGCCCCCTTGGCGGCCGTCGGCGTGATCTGCTTGCCCGTCGGCAGTTGCTCACCGGCATAGAGCATCACGGCGGTCAGCAGGATGGCCGGAACCAGCACGTGTTTCATGCACGCACCTCCACAGAGACGATTATCGGCCAGCGCTGCCCTCCATAGCGCGCGGCGCAGGCATCCGAAACAAACCGCACCATTCCGAACGTACCGCTACGCAATCGGGAGGGCGGGCTTCGGCCCGCGCGGGGCTTCAGCCCCGCTCCGTGGGGCGGCGGAACTGAAGTTCCGCGCGGGCGGAAGCTCGGTGCCGGCCCGTCCTACGGCAGCGCCTTGAAATCCGCCCAGAAGTGCGACTCCAGGTCGTGAAGGATGGGGCTCTGCCAGCGGAGATCCGCATGCTTGGCCACGTGGCGCGCGGCTTTGAAGCTGATGCCGCAGGGGTGGCCCATGGAAGCGCGGAAAGACATCGCTTCCGCCATGGCCGAGTCCGCCACCTTCGCCTGGGCCGTGCCAGCCGGACCGTAAGGCGGCTCCCACGGCTTGGCGCCGCGCGGCGAGAGGTCGATGTGCCCGCACAGTGTCCGCTCGTCCGCGTCCGGTTTATGTTCGAACATGTCGTAGTGATCCGACAGCATCTTCTGGCCGAGAATGGTGTCGATCTGGCCCTTGCCCTGATCCATCAGTTGTTCCCAGCGAGCGTGCCGGGCGTTGGAGCTTTCGGAGTTGTCCGTCATCGGGAAATCCGTCTCCTCGCGCGCCAACTTCTCGTTCACAGGAAAATTGGCGCCCACGAAGTAGCCGTCGCTGGTCCGCAGCAGGGTTACGTTCTTGAGGCCCAGCTCCAGGCTCGCGATCTCCTTGGTCTTGCGGTCGGCCACGAGCCAGTTGTTGGCGTATCCGCCGTTGTTCCCTTCCTTCATGATGCTGACGAACTCGTCGATCGAGGAAGCGTATTGCATGGCTTTGCGCGCACGCACGAATTCCGGAGTGCCGTTGGGGTCGAAGCCGAAGAAGTGCGAGATGGTGGTCTCGGCGATCATGATCCCCGCGGAGTTGATCCCGAAATCGGAGCCGCTGTGGATGAGGCCGGGAAAGCCGTCCATCAGAAAACGGTTGCCGTCCTTGGGGTGAATATCGAAGATGACGTTCCAGCGCGAGCCTTCCGCGTAGCCGCTCCACAGGTTGTGGCCCAACACGGGCCGTCCGTCGCGGGTGTAGGAACCGGTGGCCACGAACGCGCTGCAATGCTCGGGCGGGACCAGCGCCGCGGTCTTGCCCTGCTGCGCCTGGCGCCATCTGAACCAGTACGGAGAAAGCTCCATCCAGGCATTCATGACGGTGAGGTCGAGCGCGTCCAGCTTCACGCCGTGCGCCGCCAGGCCGTCCGACATTCCCTGCAACTCCTCGCGGTATTCGGCGGGCACCTTGGGCCAGAGCATTTCGCGGGCGGCGGTGCGGAAGAACTCCCAGTCCTGGTTGGTGTCGTGGTTGAGCAGCACGCTAATCACGCCCTGCGCGTCCCTGATCTCGGACGCCAGAAGGTAGCCGTGCTGGTAGCCGACGTCGGCCGGAGAGCCCTCCAGGTGCACAACGATCCAGCCTGCCCTCTCGGATCGCGAGGCATGGCGCAGCCGCTCGGCATCGCCCGGCTCGCGGGAAACCAAAACCGCGGCGCAAACCAACGCAAGGACGACGGCGCCCGGACCGTATCGACGCATACTCCCACCTCCTGAATATCTCGATTGTAGCGTGTGCCGCGCCTATCCTCTGAGTTCGGCGATCAGGTCGCGCACCAGCGCCTCGATCTGGTCGCGGATCTCGCGCTGGCGTTCCGTCGGGAGGAAGATCGGATCTTCGACGTCCCACTCGCGAACCGGAGCGGATACGGGCGCGGGAAGAGGCTCGCCGCTCATGTTGACGATCAGGTCGAAGCCGGTTCCGGTCTCGTCGAGGCCCTTGGGAAAGCGGCCATCGAGATGGATGTTCTTCTCGAGCATCAGCTCGACGGTGATGCGCGGGATACGGCCAGCCGGCCACAGCCCGGCGCTCCCGGCGCGAACGACGTCGCCGCCGCGGGCGCTGGCGAACGCCTCCGCCATCTGGCTGCGGCACGCGTTGCCGATGCAGACGAAAAGCACGCGATGAGGACGCATAGGCTAGTCTCCTGTCCGTGGGGGGCGGGCTTCAGCCCGCGCGGGGCTTGAGCCCCGCAGTTGACTCCGCAAGCTCCTGGGCCTTGTCCGCCCGTCGAACGGTCAGGCCGGGCTGAAGCCCCGCGCGGGCTAAAGCCCACCCCACAACCCTTCGACGAACAGGCGGTGAATCCGGTCGTCTTCAGTCAGCTCAGGATGAAAGGTCGCCACCAGGTGACGGCCTTGGGCCACCAGAACCGGGTCGCCGTTGTATCGCAGGAACACGCACGCACCGTTCCCTATACGCCGGATGATGGGCGCGCGGATGAAGACCGTCTCCATCTCGCCCGGCCCCGCCCTCAGGAGGAATTCCTCCTCCGGCATCAGGTGCACCACACGACTGTCGAGCTGACGCCCATAAGCGTTGCGCTCGATCGCCATATCCACCAGACCGAGCGACTCCTGCGCCGGGTTCGACACCTCCTTCGCCAGCAGGATCGCCCCCGCGCAGGTTCCGAAGATCGGGCGCTCGCGGCCGAAGCGGGCCAGCGGCTCGAGAAGCGCCTCGTCCTTCAGGATGCGCAGCATGGTGGTGCTCTCGCCGCCCGGAATCACCAGACCGTCAACGCTGTCGAGATCGGCCGCGGTACGAACCTGGACGGCCGCGGCCCCGGCGCGCTCGAGCGCCTTCTGGTGCGCCTCGAAATCGCCCTGCAACGCCAGCACGCCCGCGCGCTTGACGCCGGCCACTTACCAGCCCCTCACCGCCAGGCGCTCGGAGTCGGGCATGCTGGCCACGTCGAGACCGAACATCGCCTTGCCCAGATCCTCGCTCGCCTCGAGCAGCTTGGCCGGATCGTTGTAGTAGGTCGCCGCCTTGACGATGGCGCGTGCGCGCGCGTCCGGATCGTCCGACTTGAAGATGCCGGAGCCCACGAAGACCGCCTCGGCGCCGAGCTGCATCACCAGCGCCGCATCGGCCGGAGTGGCAATCCCGCCCGCCGAGAAGTTGGGCACCGGAAGCTTGCCATTCGCGGCCACCCACTCCACCAGCTCGAGCGGCGCCTGGAGCTTCTTCGACTCCGCCACCAGCTCTTCGCGTCCGAGCACGGTGAGCTGCTTCATTTCTTTCTGGATGGTGCGCATGTGGCGCACAGCCTCTACGATATTGCCCGAGCCCGCCTCGCCCTTGGTGCGAATCATGGCCGCGCCTTCGGCGATCCGGCGCAGCGCCTCGCCCAGGTTGCGCGCGCCGCAAACGAACGGCACACCGAAGTTGCGCTTGTCGACGTGGTGTTCTTCGTCTGCCGGCGTGAGGACTTCGCTCTCGTCGATGTAGTCGACCTTGAGCGCCTCTAGAATCCGCGCTTCCATGAAGTGGCCGATGCGGCACTTGGCCATCACCGGGATGGTGACCGACGCCATGATCGCGCGCATCGTCTTGACGGGCGACATGCGCGCGACACCGCCTTCTTTGCGGATATCGGACGGCACGCGCTCCAGCGCCATCACGGCCACCGCGCCGGCTTTCTCGGCGATCACAGCCTGGTCGGCGTTGGTGACGTCCATGATCACCCCGCCCTTCAGCATCTCGGCCAGGCCAACCTTGACTCGGAAACTATCATCCAGGAACATTACCTTCTCCTTCGTTGAATTCCAACCGCTCCCTATTGGCGGCAAACCCGGGACTGGCTCGAATTTCGCCGCACTTGCGAAATGGATGTCCCACAACTGGTCCTCTGTCACTCATACCGCTCGCAATTTGGCGGCTCGCTCACACTACTGCCGGAGCCGGTTCGTGGCGCTCCAGGCGCGCGCGGGCCAACTCGCTCGAAAACAGCTTCCCCAAAATCGCCAGCCCCGCTCGGATCTTCTCCGGCGGCAGGGCCGCAAAACTCAGCCTCAGCGCGCCCGGCTCGCGCCTGGAAACCTCGAAATAGCGCCCCGGCATGTAGCTGACGCCTTCGCGTTGTGCGCGAGCCAGCAGATCGCCGGCATCGAGCGGCTCGGGTAGCCGCACCCACAGGTTCATCCCGCCTTGCGGCCGTGTGAAATGCGTTCCGGCGGGCAACCAACGCTGGCATGCTTCGAGCACCGCCTGAAGACGCTCGGCGCCGGCGGCCAGGACCCGCGCCCGGTGCTCTTTGAGTCGCCCGGAAACCGCAAAGCGAAGCAACACCGCCTGAGAAAGCTGATCGCTGTGCAGATCGGCCATGTGCTTGGCCTCGGCCATGCGCGCCACCAGAAGCTTGGGCGCGATGGTCCAGCCAACGCGCAATCCTGGGAACGTCAGCTTCGAAAAGCTGCGCAACAGCACCGTGTCGCCTACGGTGTCGATCTGTTTGATGGCGGGCGCGGCTTCGCCTTCATAGCGCAGCTCACCGTAGATATCGTTCTCGACCAGCACCGCTCCGGCCAGGCGGGCGATGCGCAGCACCGCGCGGCGCGCCTCGGCGGGGAGCGTTCCGCCGGTGGGATTCTGGAAGTCGGGGGTGGTCACGATCAGGCGCGGGTGGCTGCGGATGGCGGCGCGCTCGAGCGCGTCGATGTCGAATCCGTCCACTCCCGCCGGCACGCCCACCAGTTGCGCGCCCGCTTTCAGAAGTACGTTCTTCAGCCCTGGGTAGACGGGGTCCTCCACGATCACGGCGTCGCCGGGACGAACCACCACCCGCGCGATCAGGTCGAGCGCCTGCTGGCAACCATTCGTAACGATGAGATCGTCGCCCGGCCGCACCACGCCTTCGCGGCGCGCCTCGTCCAGCAGGTAATGGCGCAGGGGGGCGTAGCCGGAGGGCGAGCCGAGTTGCAGCACCGACGACGCGTCGGGCGAGGCCAGCACTTCCTCACAACTTCTGCGAAACGCTTCGACCGGAAACAGGTCTTCGGCCGGGCACGAGTTGGAGAAGCTGATGCCGTCAGGCGATGCGGGCGCGGGCAAGGCGAGGCCCGGCGCCGGGAGCAATTGCTCCCAGTTCAGGCCAGAGCCGGGCGGCCGCGCTTCGCCGAGAACGAAGCTACCCCTTCCGACGTGGCCCCGGACCAGGCCTTCGGATTCCAGCAGGGCATAGGCGGCGGAGACGGTTGCCCGGTTCAGTCCAAGTGTGCCAGCCAATTCGCGAGTGGCCGGCAACCGCTCCCCGGTCTCCAGACGGCCGACCCCGATCAATTCTCTAATGGCGTCAAAGAGTTGCCTATACAGTGGGGCGTCGGATGACGGGTCAAGATGGATTGCAGGAAACATCCCAATCAGAAATGACCATACCATATTGGATGGCCCGAAGGCAATCACTGGATCTGCTACAATCGACTCCGAATCGCTCGCGTGCCCGATCATTCATGAAGCATTTTGCCCTGCTCCCGTGCCTTGCCATCGTCGTCGGGCTCATCGCCGCGCCATCCGACAAAAAGAAGCACAACCAGGAACCGGTCACGCAGGCCCTCCAACTGCCGCCGGAACTGCCGGCCGTGCTCACGGCGGACGCTGACCACCTGGTGTATCAGGTGACGCCGCTGCGCGGCGACGGTCTGCTCTCGCAGCAGCTTCGGGAGGCCCTCAAGATCCTTCTTCGCCCGGACCGTCCTCTGGTAAAGCTGCGCGCCTTCGTCGCGGGCACCGGCGACACACGCCGCGTTCAGGCGGTGGTGAGTGAGCTCGCCACGGAGAGGCACCTCTCGCTGCCGGTGCTGACGGTGGTGCAAGTGGGACTGCTTCCCCGAGACGGCGCGCAGGTTGTGCTGGAGGCGGTGGCCGTGGAAAGGAAAGCGGTCAATCCAAACGGACTGGTCATGGTACCCGCCGAGAGCGACAGCGTGAATCAGCCGCTCCAGCCGGTGCTGCCTCACCTGCGCCGCGTCCTGGACCACTTACGCACAGCGCTGGCCCACGCAGGGGCAGGCCCGGACGAAGCCCTGCGGGTCACCTGCTACCCGACCTCGCTCGACGAAATCGAACAGCTTCGCGTCGCCCTATCGAGCACCTTTTCGAAAGCGGTCTTCGACTTCGTGCAGCCGCAGCGGGCCACACACGACAGCGGAGTAAGCTGTGAGGCGGTGGCGCGGCTGGTAGCGCCGCAGCCGTCGGGCGCCGGCAAGCTGGTCTTCACGAGCGCGCAACTGGCTTTCGGCACCACACCGGCCGACGCCAGGCTGGCCTTCGAAAGGTTGGGGAAAACGCTGGCCCAGGCCGGAGCTTCCTATAACCAGGTGGTCCATCTGTGCGTCTATTCACTGTCGCGGTCGACGGCCGAGGTGGCCGTTCGCGCCGGGCGCGAATTCTTCGATCCCGCCCGGCCTCCGGCGCTGACGGTTGTTCCGGTCGAGGGACTGCCCTCGCTCGATGCGTCCTTCGCCGTGGATGCAGAGGCGGTTTTGCCGGTTTCTAAGTGAGTCGGGAGCCAATTACGTCGATGTCGCACACCACTGTTACCTTCGGAGAGATCATGCTGCGGCTGGCGCCGCCGTCTCTCGAGCGCCTTCTCGACTCGCCAGTACTGGCGGCAACTTTTGGCGGAGGCGAGGCCAATGTCGCGGTCTCGCTGGCTAATTTCGGCGAGTCCGCGCGATTCGTCACTGCCCTGCCCCCCGCGAACCCGATCGCGGAGGCGGCCATCCGCCAGCTTCGCGGCTTCGGTGTGGACACCTCGAAGATCGTGCGGGCGCCGGGCCGGGTGGGAATCTACTTCCTCGAAACCGGAGCCAACCAGCGGCCCTCGAAAGTGGTCTACGACCGCGCTGGCAGCTCGCTGGCGCTCGCGGCTCCCGCCTCGATCGATTGGGACGCGGCACTCGAGGGCGCGGACTGGTTCCACGTCACAGGCATCACACCCGCCATCAGCCAGGGCGCGGCGGACTTGGCGCTCCAGGCCGCGGCCAAGGCGCGAGCGGCGGGCCTCACGGTTTCCTGCGACCTCAACTATCGTAAGAACCTGTGGAAGTACGGCAAGACGGCCCAGGAAGTGATGCGCCAGCTCTTCCAGTTGGTGGACGTCGGGATCGCCAACGAAGAGGACTGCCAGATGGCGCTCGGCATCCAGGCCGAGGTGGATGTGCAATCCGGCAAGCTGGACGCCGCGCAGTATTCGCGCCTCACCGAGAAGGTCCTGGGCGAGTTTCCCAACCTGAAGGTGATGGCGGTGACGTTGCGGGAATCGAGAAGCGCATCGCACAACGGGTGGTCGGCCTGCCTGCACGATGGCAAGAGCTTTCTGGTCAGCCGGCACTACGAAATCACGCACATCGTAGACCGCGTGGGCGGAGGCGACGCCTTCGCGGCCGGGCTGATCTACGGGCTCAAGCGCCTGCCCGACCACCAGGCGGCATTGGAGTTTGCCGTCGCGGCATCGTGTCTGAAGCACTCGCTGCCGGGGGATTACAACCGCTTCAACGCGGACGAGGTCAAGGCTTTGACGAAAGGCGGCGGCTCCGGCCGCGTCGAGCGATGAGGCGCGACCCCGCGGCGCGCCGCCGGTCGCTGCTGAGAAATACTGGCCAGGGTGAGATAATGATGTCGATGCTTCGAGGTGGTCTGATCTTCATATCCGGATTCTGTATGGCGGCGCTGGCGCAGACGGCGGACCAGAAGCCTGATACGGACAAGCCCACGTTCACGATTCGCAGGAACGAGGTCATCGTGCCTGTGACGGTGACCGATTACAAGGGCCGTTTCATCTCCAACCTGGAGAAGTCCGACTTCAAGGTCTTCGAAGACGGCAGAGAGCAAGAGATCAAGTTCTTCAGCCGTCAGGCCAACCAGCCGATCGTGCTGGGCCTGGTGCTCGACCTGAGCAGCGGTTCGCGCATCCACTGGGACAATTTCCAAAAGACCGCGATGGAGATGGTCTGGGCGCTGCTGTCCGACGAGAGGGACAAGAAATACAGCGGCTTTCTGGTTACGTTCAGCACCGATGCGGAGCTGGCCGTAGACACCACTTCGAATCCCGAGCCCATCGTGGACAAGATCCGCACGCTCAAACCGGGCGGCGGCGCCGCGCTGTATGACGCCATCGTGATGGCCATCAACAAGCACCACCTGCTCCCGGGCGAGCCCATCGAGCCGCGCCGCGTGCTCATTGTTTTCGGAGATGGCAACGACAACGCCAGCAAGCACTCGCTGGACCAGGTGATCGAGCTGGCGCAGCGCAATCTGGTGACGATCTACGTGGTCAGCACGCAGGCCTTCGGGTTCACGAACGAGGGAGAGGCCGCGATCACGCGCCTGACCGACGCGACCGGAGGACGCGTGGAGACGCCGCTCGACGGCGTTTACGCCGACGTCTCGGGATACCTTTCGAAACCTCAGGACGCCGGCAACTACTCCCTGGTGGTGGGCAGCGGCGCCTACTCGTCCGCGGTCTCCCAGCACATGTTCGACGCCATCACCAAGGTCGCCGGCGAGATCAGCACGCAGTACATCCTGCGTTACGTTCCGGACACCACCGAGAACACGCGCGCGCTCCGCGCCATCAAAGTTACAGTGGACATTCCGGACGTCACCGTTCGCACGCGGCGGGGTTACTACCCCTTCGCGCTGCAGTAACTACCTGGTTCCCTGCCCCGCCAGGGCACGGAAGTCGGCCCGGGCGCGGATCGAATCGAAAGACGGATCGGCCTGGAGTCGCGCGCGATCCTCGAAACCCTTGTCAACGGCCTTCTTCAGGCACGACATCGCACGTGCCCTGTCGTTCGCCAGGGCATAAAGGCCGGCGAGGCTGTACAGCACCTCGGGGTTGTCGGGCTCGATCAAAGACGCCAACTCGAGGTCGGCGGCAGCGCCGTTGTATTCCTTCTTCTCCCGCCGCACCCAGGACTGCTCCCAGGACGTGACGGTCGCTTCCTGAAGAACGCGGCGGGCCACACGCCGCTCGTCGGAGTCCTGCGCCGCAGCCCCGCTGGCGCGCAGCTCCGCAATGGAGTTGCGCAGGGAGATCAAACTGTCCTGGCCGCCGGGACCGTTCAGATCCCGCGCCAGCGAGAGAATCTTCGTCAGCAGCTCGTGTTGGCGGGTGATCGCCCGTTCCTCGGCCTTCAAGGCCTTTCTGTACTCCTTCGAATCTCTCAACTCCGCGACCTTCTTCTCCAAGCCGGCCGTGTCTTCCCAGCCCTTGAAATCGACGGCGAGCGAGCGCGTTTCGAGGTAGGCGCCGATGAGGTCGTTGGCGGTTTCGGAAGCCTTGGCCCGCTCGATGCCGCTCTCGAAGAGGCCATGGATGAGAGGCTTGTCCACGGGTTTCGTGCCGGCCCGCATGGCCAGCAGATCGAACCATGCCAGAGCGTCCGAGCAGACCGTTGACGGCGCCCAGCCGTGCGGGCCCGCGAACAGGACCAGGCGATGAGGCGTGCCACGGGCCTCGAGCTCGCGGTCCACCTGGCGCATCTCGGCGTAGTTGAAATCCTCTGTGCCTGCCGTGCCGAAAAACGGAAAGGCGAAATCCCTCGGCACCACAGAGCCCGAGAACCCCGCTGCCTGGGCGATGACACCGGCGAAATAGCCCGACGTGACGAAGGTGGTCACGTCGCGGGCGCCGCCGGACATTCCCGCAAGATAGGCGCGCCGGTCGTCGATGCTGAGGGTCTCGTGCGTATCACGCCACATCGCCTGAAGAGCCTCCGACGCCACCGCGATCGGTCCGTTGCGCGAGTTGTACGAACCGGCGACGATGTATCCGTATTTCTCGGCGCCTTCCAGGAAGCGTTCAAGCGGCAGCCGGCCCCGCGCCAGAGGCTCGAGGCAATAAAGGACGGGCCACTTGCGCGATGCGCTATAGGCCGAGGGAAGATAAAGCGCATAAGATTGGCGAGCGTCAGCGGACGAGACCACCCGGTCGATGATGCGGCCCTTGGGAAGATCGGCGGCCGATGCAACCAGTAGCATCAGGGCTGAAGGGATGGCGAAGCGCACCATCCCATGTTACTTCGTGGGCTACCGTTCGCCCCACTTCAGTTTCTGCCGCAGCACGTCGAAGAACATCGACTTGGGAGGACGGATCAGGCGCAGCACGTGTGCCGAGCGGCTGCACACAACCTTGTCGCCCTCCCGCAGCGGCTCACCGATCTGCCCGTCAATGGTGAGGTAGGCGTCCTCATCGCGGGTGCGGCTCAGCAATGTGATCACGGCGGTGTCGGGGACGATGACCGGCCGGTTGGTCAGCATGTGCGGACAGATGGGAGTCAGGCACAAAGCGCCGACCCGCGGAAAAATGATCGGCCCGCCGGCGGAGAGCGAGTAGGCTGTCGATCCGGTGGGAGTGCAGACGATCAGGCCGTCGGCCTTGTAGGCGCAGACGAAGTGGTTGTCCACGAACGCATCGAGGTCGATCATCCTGGCGATCGACGCCTTGGTCACCACGATGTCGTTGAGGGCCTCGTAAGACGCCGTCGGCACGCCGTCGCGGACCACCTCGCAATGCAGCATGCTGCGCGTGCCGATGCGATGCTCGCCGCGCAGGGCGCGCTCCAGTTCCGGGCACACCGCATCCACGGTGATGGCGGTGAGGAAACCCAGCCCGCCCAGGTTGACGGGGAACAGTGGAATCTTGCGGCCCCGCAGAGCGCGCGCGGCGGCCAGCAAGGTGCCATCGCCGCCGAAGACGATCAGCAGGTCGGAGCCCTGGGCGACATCTTCCAGCGCCTCGCCGTCGGCTGAGCCGAGATAGCCCGCCGTCACGCGGTCGAAGCGCACCGCGAGCCTGCGCTTTCTTAGCCAATCGACAACGCCGGGGATCACCTGCGCAGCCTGGTCCACGCGGGGCTTTGCGATGATGCCCACCGCTTTAATGTCTTGCATCGAGCAGGAACTCCCGGTTCCCTTCCGCGCCCAGGATGGGGCTTTCCATCAGGCCGGTCTTGAATCCCAACTCTTCTACGGCGGTGCGTACCCGGTCGCAGGCCCGCGCCTGAAGCCCGGCGTCCCGCACGATCCCGCCTTTGCCGACCTCGCCGCGCCCCACCTCGAACTGCGGTTTAACAAGTATAACCATCCCGCCGGTTTCTTTCAGCAGGGGAAGGACGGCGGGCACAATCAGCGTAACCGAGATAAAGCTCACGTCGAAGACCGCCAGGTCCACCGTCTCTCCGATATCCTCGAAGCGGAGATAGCGCGCGTTGAGGCCTTCGCGAACCGTGACGCGGGCGTCGCCGCGCAGCTTCCAATCGAGCTGTCCGGCGCCGACATCGACGGCATAGACGTGGCGGGCTCCGCGCTGCAACATACAATCCGTGAATCCGCCGGTGGAGGAGCCGATGTCGAGGCACACCTTCCCGCTGACGTCGATCTGGAAGTGGTCGAGCGCGGCATCGAGCTTCAGGCCTCCGCGGCCTACGAAGCGGGGCTGCGCGAGGACTTCGACACGGGCGTCCGCGGCGACGGCATGGCCGGACTTCGCGGCCTTCTGCCCATCGAGAAGCACCTGGCCGGCGAGGACCAACGCCTGGGCTTTCGCGCGCGATTCGGCCAGACCCCGCTCGACCATCAGTTGATCGAGCCGCAGCCGGCCGGGCGGTTTCATGTGTTGCGGTCGACGATCAGGTCGGCCAGCTCGCGCAGGCGGGCGCCCCGCTCGCCGAAAAGCTCCAGCGCCTGGTGCGCGCCTTCGCGTTCGTGTTCGGCCATGCGGTGCGATTCCTCGAGGCCGTAGACGGCGGGAAACGTGATCTTGCGCTGCTCGGCGTCCTTGCCCGCGGTCTTGCCCAGGGCTTCGGAAGACTGCTCGACGTCCAGAATGTCATCGACGATCTGGAACGCCAGGCCGACGTGCTGGCCGTAGCAGGTGAGCGCCGCCAACTGGCGAACGTCGGCGCCGGCGCAGATGCCGCCCATGCGGACGCTGGCGCGAAGCAACGCACCGGTCTTGGCGCGGTGAATGGTCTCGAGCAGCTCGGCGGTCGGCTCCTGGCCCTCGCCTTCCAGATCGGCCACCTGCCCTCCGATCATGCCGCCAACCGTGCCGGCGCCCACCGCCAGTTCCTCGACCAACTGCGCCCGCCGCCCCAAGGCTCCCCGGATCTGGCCCAGGACCTGGAATGCAAGGGTAAGCAACGCGTCGCCGGCCAGGATCGCCATGGCTTCGCCGAATTGCTTGTGACAGGTGGGGACGCCGCGGCGCAGATCGTCGTTATCGAGCGCCGGCAGATCGTCGTGAATCAGCGAGTAGGTGTGGACGAACTCGAGCGCGCAGGCCGATTCCTCCACGCCGGGAGCGAAATCCGCGACCGCTCGCGCCGCCTCCAGGCACAGAATGGGCCGCACGCGCTTGCCGCCCGCAAACAGGCTGTAACGCATGGCGCGGTGGATGGTCTGCGGCGGCGTGGATTCGGGCGGCACCAGGCGATCCAGTTGCGTATCCACGAATTGCTGCTGCTGCTTGATGTACTCGCCGAAGGTCATGCCTTGTCCGTGCGGAAGGCCTCGGGCTGCAGCTTGCCATT
>CAZBQQ010000024.1:21407-50165 GCA_964493965.1 uncultured Solibacteraceae bacterium | reverse complement strand
GGTGCGCGCGCCGCAGCACCCCACGGTGCTGCTGGTGGACGACAACCGCGACCTGTTGCGGTTCCTCGAGCGCCTCATGGCGCAGGCCGGATGGCGCCTGCTCACGGCGGAATCCGCAGCGGAGGCCCACGAGGTTCTCACGCGCCAGACTCCGAACGCCGCTTTGCTCGATTACCTGCTGCCGGACGGCAACGGCGTCGAACTCGGCGTCCTCCTGCAGAGGAAGCTGCCCGGTGTCCAGGTGATCATGATGACCGGCGCCCAGCTCACCCCCGAAGAGGAGGCGATCTGCCAGGAATACGACTTCCCGATCCTGCGGAAGCCCTTCCTGGCGAACGACGTCCTGAACCTGATCCGGGCGCGTCTGTTCCGGTCCTCGGCAGCTTCGGTGTAGTACATATAGAACGTACCATACCCTATTGACTTAAATAGCCTATTGGGAGCAGAATGGCTCGGTGGCCATTCTCATGCGCAAGCTCATGTTGTCCGCGGCACTCTGTTTAGGCCTGGCCGGGGTGGCCCAGGCAGGCTTTATCGGCAACTCGGTCGATGTGCAGTACGTCTGGCCGAACCCAGGTTCGGTCTATGCGGATCTCGGGACGATCACGGTCACGTCGGCTCCGCAGACCGTGACCTTCCAGCCGTACTTCGACGTCACGGTCTCCGGCTCCCACATCATCGTGGACGCGTCGAACTACGGGGGCACCTATTCCGGCTCGTTCAACGGCGAGTACCTGATCGACAACTCGGTCGCGACCTTCCCAGCCGTGCTCGTCGATCCGTCAAGCATCCTTACAGGCGGAGCGCCTGACATCACCATTGCCGGCAATACCCTCGAAATCAGTTTCGCCGGGCGGGTCTTCGGGCCGGGTGAGCAACTCGTGCTGGACGTCGGCTCGGCCCCAGAACCGGCCACCTTCGGTCTGCTGGGGATCGCGGTCGCAGCCCTCGCCCTTCTCCGCCGGCGCCGGACCGCCTAGGCTTACTGCCCCGTCGCCGACGCTTCCCAGGTCTCGCTGACGCTGCGGCGGTTGGGAAGAGAAACTTCCAGCCGGAGTTGGACATGCTCGCTGAGCCGGTGATAGGCCACGGCTCCGTTGCGCAGTTGCTCGCTGGTGAGATCCAGCGTCCGGCTCTGGCCCGCATCCGAGATGGTCAGGCTTCCGCGCTGGGCCAAAACGATCGGCCTTGACTGGCGATCCCATGTCAGGCGGAGGTTGTCTCCGTACTGCAGAACCAGGAGCGAGATCGCATAGGGGTCGCGGGGCGGCGGTGCCGCTCGCGGAACCACCTTATCGAACTGCTGCGCTGTCGAATACCCCAGCACGAACGCCAGGCAAACCCACAGCGGCCCCTGCACCCACCAGGATGCCCACAGCGGCCTACGGGAGACCGCAAGGGGCGCGGCGACGGCCTCGGCCTGCTCGACCGCCGGCTGCGGCAACTCAACGACTTCCTGCGCGGCGGCGAAGCCGCGGCTGTCGTGCCCTGAAACCGTGAACTTGACGGCGGGCGCCGTGGGCTCGGTCCAGAAGAAGAGCGCCGCCTGGCTCCGCCGCAGGAGGCGAGGCTTTATGAGCAGAGCCAGATCCGCTCCTTCAGGAAACAAATCCGCCAACTGCATGTCGTCGCTGTCCAAGGCCAGGCCGCGACGGGTGTGCGTGCGATAGAACCCCACCACGCCCATGTCCGTCTCAGCGCCCACACTGTGCCGGACGACCGCATGGCGCAGCGCCTGCTTCTCGTCCTCCGACAGCGTGTACGACGGCCCGAACAGGTGTTCGCACGCTATCTGCAGGCAGGCCTCGATCCGGATGGTGATCGTTTCCTCCACGGTGACCCTACCGAGGAGTATGCCGCCCACCTCGGGCAGGCGCCGCGGCATCAGCCCGCGCTTTTCTTCAAGCAGAATCGCTCCCGAAACGGCGCGGGAGAAGTAGACCGTCATGGGCTTGCCGGGGACTTCCCAATGCTGATAGAGGGCTTCCTCGGCACCTGCGAGCGTCTGCATAAGTCGAGAGGACTATCGTAACTCAAAACCGTGGGGCAGGCGTCCACGCCTGCAGCGGATCTCCAGACCAGCCCAGCCTTACCGCGGGTCGCCCTTCGAGTCGAAACGGGCGCTGGAGGCGAGAGCCGCGCGCAGGCGGCCGCGATTGGGGCCGGATTTCTCCGCAGCGTCGATCATCGAGCGCAACGCGTCCGGAAGCGATGCATCGGCGGGCAGCCGGAAGATCCACGGGATGTTGACCGCAGTCAGCGATTTGTCCCCGGAGATCGCAATCAGCGGCACGAAGCTCTTGATGGCAAGCTGCTCGGCCAGGTGGCTGGTATTGCGGTCCGTCGAGATCATGCCGATCGTGCTGGGCTCGTAGATCAGCTTCACCAGTTCGGTCGAGCCTTGTCCCCAAGGAGTATTGGCGGAGACGGGCGCGACTTCGTAACGGCCCTTGTACGCTTCGAGCACGCTCGCCAGTTGGAGGGCCGCCTTGTCCGCGCCCGGACCGAACAGCCCGATGCGCAGAGGACCGGCGGGCGCGTCCGCGAGCGCCGGACCGTTATATTCGACCCCGCCCTCGCCCACGCGCGCATACTCCTTCTTCATGGGATAGCGGCGATACTCGAGCTTGCCCTGCTTCACCGTGGCCAGATACAGCGGCACAATGTTCTTGCAGTTCGGGTCGAAAACCATGTCGCCGGTTACGCCCTTGTAGTGGTCTACGCCGGTGAGCGCGTCGCGGATCTGGCCGCGATTGAGGCCTCCCTTGCAGATGGCCTGGAGCAGGATGCTCATGGTGTCGTAGCCGAGCGAAGCGAAGGCTTCAGGCTGCTTGCCGAACTTCTTCTCGAAGCGCTGTTTGAACGCCACCCAGCCCGGATCATCCCTGGTCGGGTCGTACGGGTAGACGGCCTCAAATCCTTCCGCGGCGCCGCCGGCGGTCTCGATCAGCCCCGGCTCGATGGTGCGGAAACTGCCGAAGACAGGCTGCTTCATGCCCATCTCACGCATCTGTTTCAGCGCGGTGCCAGCTTCCTTGGCGTCGCCCCAAATGACGATGCCGTCCACCCTCGACTCGTTGATGATGCGCAACTGGCGCTTGAAGTCCATGTCGCCCGGCATCCACTTTTGCTCGATCACAACCGGGTGGCCCATCCGCCGTGAAACATCCCTGAACTTCAGCACGCCGAAGCGGCCGTACCGGGAGTTCACACGAAGAAGGGCGACGCGCTGCAGGCCCAGGTCCGTGTAGATGCGCCGCGCCAGCGTGTAACCTTGGACGCGGTCGTCCTGAATCGTGGTCAGGTACCAGGGGATGATGGTCTCGGGAATGGTGGGGTCGGTGGACGCGCTGTTGACGATCGGCACTTCGGTCTTCAGCGTCACGCGCAGCGCGATGTGTGTGGAATCGGCGCTGATCGAGCCGAGCATGGCCCAGACCTTGTCGTCATACGCCATCTTGACGATTTCGTTCGACGACGCGCCCCACACGGCCTGATCATTGTGGATCATCAGCTTGAAGGGCTTGCCGCCGTAGCCGCCGGCGGCGTTGGCTTCCTCGATGGCAAGCTGCACGCCGGACAGCATCATCCTGCCCAGCGGCTCTTCGGGATGGTTTTCGAGGGGGCCGAGAAAGCCGATGCGGACC
Source organism: uncultured Solibacteraceae bacterium (assembly GCA_964493965.1). GTDB lineage: Bacteria > Acidobacteriota > Terriglobia > Bryobacterales > Bryobacteraceae > DASWZN01. The sequence continues at coordinate 46,518 of CAZBQQ010000024.1, read as the reverse complement.
TCGTCGACATCGGAAGGCTTCAGCGTCGGCACGTCACGCGCCGAGCCGTTGTACTCGATCAGGTGGGTGTAGTACTCGTAATATGCCTCGCCCGACTTCTCGCCGAACTTGGCGTACGGCTGCATGTCGTCCGGCGCATCCGCATAGGGCCGGAGAGCGCGGTCCTTCGGCGGACCCGGAGGATTCGCGCCGCACGAGCATGGACCGGCGAGTGACTGCGCCCACAGGAGCGCCGCCGGCGCCAGGGCCAACAACAACCCGGCTGGCTTCATGCGCTACTCCTTCCGGAAAATCGCGATCGCCTCGATTTCCACCAGCAGCTCAGGCCGGCACAAGTGCGCCTGGATGCCCGTGGAGGCCGGAAGGGGGTCGAGTCCCTGCTCGGTGTAGAACGCGGTGCGCTCTTCGTTGAAAGGGTCGTAGTCGCGGTCGATATCGCGCAGGTAGCAGGTGGTGCGCACGATGTCCTTCCAGGTGGCACCCTCGCTCTCCAGCAGCTTGGTGATGTTGAAGAAGGTGCGCTGGCACTGGGCGCGGATATCGCCGACGTGAACGGTGACGCCGTTCTCGTCGATGCTCGCCGTCCCGGAGATCAGCAACACGCAGATGTTGCCGAACTCGAGCCGCAAGCCGCGCGAAAAGGAGCTCGGCTTGGCATAGGCAAAAGCCTCGTTGAGGCATTCAGGGTTGGTGATTGCCTTCTTCTCGATGTGTTGAGCCATGGTGGCTTCTTCCAGCATCTCATTGAGCGTCATGGATAAGTGCCTCCTCGGCAAAAAAGACCTTTAATTTCGCTGCGCCGCTAAGTGCTGCTGCGGCGTCTTGATTCGCATCCCGTGGCTCAAACCGTGAGCCGTAGCCACCCAGATATCGTCGCCCTGAAAATCCATTCCCAAAATGTAGTTGTGCGACGGCGCGGAATCCACCGCGACCCTCGTCACGGTTCCGGCCGCATCGCGCACCGTCATCTCAGGTAGATGCGTATCGAGCGCCGATCGGTACACGGACCAGTTCACGCCGTCATAATAGGCCAGGCCTTTGTCGGTCGAGAACCAGGCGCGGTCGTTATCGACGGCCTTTACCTGGTTCAGGAAATTACTCGGCAGGCCGCTGTCCTTGTCCAGAAAGCCTTTCCAGCTGCGGCCGTCGTAGCGGCTGGCGCCGAAGTAAGTCGCCGCCCAGAACACGCCGTTCCCCGGGTAACTCACCGAGGTCGTAATCTCGTGGATCAAACCCTGGTCCTTCAGAACCACCATCTCGGTTTCGCCGTCCGGGTCGTTATAATCCTTCCAGCGCGCGGTTTTTACGTCGTACTCGAGGATGCCGCCGCCCCACACGGCGTAATACACTTTGTCCTCTGCGGCGCTGATGGCGTACGTCCAGATCTCGTACATCGGGGTATTGCGCTCGTTGAAGTGCTCCCACAGGTGGGTCTTGGTGTTGTAGCGCGCGCCGCCGGCCGCGGTCGCCACCCACACCCAGTCACCCTGGACCGCCACGCCGTAGACCACATCGTTGGGCAGCCCGCTGTTCAGTTGGGTGAAGTTGTCGAAGCGGCCGGCCGACAAGCGGCTCAGCCCGGCCATGGTCGCGGCCCAGACCTCTCCGCTGCGCTTGTCGACAGCGACATACAGCACCGCTCGATGGGCCAATCCATCCGCGGGCTTGTAGACCTTCCACTTGCCGTTTTCGTACAGCGCCAGGCCACCCTCGGTGCCCGCCCAGACGCGGTTGCCGTCCACGCACACGTTGAAAACATGGTCGTCGGGCAGAGGGCTGTTGGCTGTGGTGAAGTTCTCCCAATGGAAGCGAGGCATGTCGGGCGGAGCGGCGGCAGCAATCGATACCGCAAACAGAGCTGCCACGACAATCCTCATCGCTCGATTCCTCCTACCAACCGCGGATCGCGCCGGGAGAACCGCTGTGGCCGATCCAAGACTAACCCTTACCAACGGATTATAACATTCACCTCCTAAACCTATAAATAATCAGAAGATACTAGTAGGAAGGTGTTACACGCGGGGGAATGAAGAGTGCGCTATCCTGTTTGAGCTAGTCCGGCACGGAACCGCAAGCGTCAGCGAGCGGACCGCTCCCTGACGGTCGCGGTTCGGTGCTCCGGGGAAGAAGACGAATGAGCGCCAAGACCCTGTCCTCGCCGACCAGCCGGCTGTTGATCGGCCTGGCGATCACTCTGGCCGCCGTGGCGGTCTTCTCGCTGTACGCCCTGCGGCAGATCGCGATGCTCAAGGAGCTTCAGGCCCGCACGGTGGAGCGCAACCGCAAGGACTCGCTCCAGCTCCTGCGCATCCAGAACGACTTGCAGTCGCTAGGCCTGGCCATGAGGGACATGGTGGACGGCAACGAGCGCTATCCGATGGAGGCCTGGCGCGGCCAGTTCCAGCGCACCCGTATCGACCTGGATGACGCGCTGCGCATCGAATCGGAGCTCGCCCCGGACACCAGGGGACCGCGGCGGCACTATATTTCGAACGCGCTGGCCCAGTTCTGGACTTCGGTCGAGCAGCTCTTCGCCATGGCCGGCGGCGACACCGAGCAGGCGCGCATGTTCATCCGCACCTCGCTCGAGGCCCAGCAAGCGGCGCTGACCAACGCCGTCGCGCGCGCGCTGGTCGAAAACAACGAGATGGAGCAGCAGGCCGCCGCGCTCGTCCAGGCCATCTACCAGCGCGTGGAGCGGCAGATCTACCTGTTCCTGGCCGCGGTCCTGGTGGCGATCTCGCTCACCAGCTTGTACACCATACGCTCGAACCGGATGCTGTTCGATCGCCTGGCCGTCCTTTCTGGCCACCGTAGCGAGCTGGCGCGCAAGCTGATCACCGTCCAGGAGGAGGTCTTCCACTCCCTGTCCCGCGAGCTGCACGACGAGTTCGGCCAGATCCTCACCGCCATCGGCGCCATGTTGAGCCGCGCGGAAAAGAAGGGCGGCCTGCCGCCGGATTCTCCGTTCCGCACCGAGGTGGCGGAGGTCCGCGAGATCGCGCAATCCACCATCGACAAGATCCGCAGCCTCTCCCAAGTGCTGCATCCGCCCGTGCTCGACGATGGAGGCCTTGAGAAGACCATCGACTGGTACGTGCCGACGTTCCAGAAGCAAACCGGCATCGCGGTGCGATACGAGAAGACGGGGACCAGCCCGGCCGTGTCCGACCGAGTGGCCATCAACGTCTACCGCGTGCTTCAAGAAGCGCTCAACAATATGGCGAAGCACTCCGGAGTCCAGACCGCCTGGGTGCGCGTGCGCTATGCGCCCGACCGTCTGGAGCTAGAAGTCGAGGATCACGGCGCCGGCATTCCCGAGCGCAACGGCGCGACGTCCGGGCAAGGCACGGGATTGGTGGCGATGCGGGAGCGTGCTGAGCTGCTGCATGGGAGAATTGAATTCGTGCGGCCGGGCGACAAGGGAACGCTCGTCCGTCTGGAGATTCCGCTCGGGGAGGATACCGCGGCATGAGCGCCAAAATCACGGTTCTGCTGGTGGACGACCACGCGCTGGTGCGCAAAGGATTCCGGCGCATGATCGAAGACGACCCGGAGATTTCCATCGTGGGCGAGGCCAGCGACGGCAAGCAGGGTGTTCAGCTCGCGCTGCAGCTCAAGCCGCAGGTGATCGTCATGGACATGGCGATGCCGGAGATGGATGGCGTCCAGGCGACGCGCGAGATCCTGCGGCACCTGCCCAAGACCGCCATCCTCATCCTGAGCATGTATTCGCAGGAGAATTACGTGCATAATGCGTTCGACGCCGGCGCGTTGGGCTACATCCTGAAGAATGCCATGGATATCGACCTGCCCGCGGCCATCAAGGACGCCGCCGCCGGGAAGCGCGTGCTCGATCCGGGTCTGCTGTCGGCCGAGCGCGCACCCGACGACATGTTCGACAAGCTCACGCCGCGCGAGAAGCAGATCCTACAGCTCATCGCGGAAGGGAACTCAAACAAGGAGATCGCCGGCATCCTCACCCTCAGCGTCAACACGGTGGCGGTGCACCGGGCCAACCTGATGGACGCGCTGGGCGTGCATCGCACGGCCGAGCTGGTGGTGTACGCCATCCGGAAGGGGCTCGTCACTCCGTGAACCGCCGGCAGTTCCTGTGGGGCTTTCCGGCGCTGCTTTCTTCGGGCGCGCTGGCGCAGAGTAAGAACGACCTGGGCTTTCGCTTCGAAGATGTTACTTTGCAGGCGGGGGTCCGCTTCGTCCACAACAGCGGAGCCTACGGCGCCAAGTATCTGCCCGAGTGCATGGGCTCCGGGTGCGCGTTTTTCGACTACGATGGGGACGGCTGGCAGGACATCCTGCTGGTGCAGAGCATGGATTGGCCCGGCCACCACAAGCAGCGCACTACGATGAAGCTTTACCGCAACAACCGCAACGGCACCTTCACCGACGTGACGCGGCAGGCGGGGCTCGACGTCGAGATGTACGGTATGGGCGTCGCCGTGGGGGACTACGATAACGACGGCTTCCCGGACCTCTACGTCAGCGCGGTGGGCCAGGGCCGCCTGTTCCACAACACCGGCAAGGGCACTTTCGTAGACGTGACGGAGAAGGCCGGCCTGGGCGGGCGCCTGGCCTTCAGCAGCTCCGCGCTGTGGTTCGACTACGACCGCGACGGCCTGCTCGATCTATTCGTCTGCAACTACGTGAAGTGGTCGCCGCAGTTGGACGTCTTCTGCTCGGTGGACGGCAAGCAGAAACAATACTGCACGCCGGAAGCGTATCGTGGCGAGACCTGCTGGCTGTTCCACAACCGCGGCAACGGCACCTTCGAAGACGTGACGGCGCATTCGGGCATTTTCGACGGCAGTTCGAAGTCGCTGGGCGTGGCCATGTTCGACTACGATAACGACGGCTGGCCGGACCTGTTCGTCGCCAACGACACCGAGCCCAACAAGCTGTATCACAACCTGCGCGACGGCAAGTTCGAAGACGCGGCGGTGCGCGCAGGCGTGGCCTTCAGCGAAGACGGCAAGGCGCGCGGCGGAATGGGCGTGGACGCGGCGGATTACGACAACTCCGGCATCACGGGCCTGGTGGTCACCAACTTCGACAACGAGATGCTCGGGCTCTACACGCCCAACAAACGCGGGATCTACGCGGACAGGGCGCCCGGCTCCGAACTGGGCCGCCGCTCGCGCCGCAGCCTGGGCTTCGGCACTTTCTTCTTCGACGTGGACCTGGACGGACGGCTCGACCTGCTGGTGGTGAACGGCCACATCGACGACTTCAGCATGGTGCAGCCCGGCGTTCAGTACGCTATGCCGCCACACTTGTTTCTCAACCGCGGCCCGAAAGGCTTCGAGGACGTGGCGCGCCAGGCGGGAGCGGCGTTCGCCGAGCCGAAGGTCAGCCGCGGAGCCGCCTTCGCCGACTTTGATCGCGACGGCGACGTGGACGTCCTGATCACCACCAACCATGGCCCGGCCTACCTTTACCGGAACGACCAGTCCTCCGGGAATCGCTCGATCCGCTTCCGTCTGATAGGCACGAAATCGAACCGCGACGCGATCGGGGCCACCGTGCGCATCTACTACGGAGGCGAGGTGAGTTCGCGCGTGGTCAAGAGCGGGTCGAGCTACCTTTCGCAATCCGAGCTGGCGCTGACCTTCGGCTTGGCGAAGCGCGACAGGGTGGACCGAGTGGTCATCGCCTGGCCCAGCAGCCGCGTCGAAGAGTTCAAGAACCTGGCCGCCGGCCGGCTGTGGGAGTGCACCGAAGGCAAGGGCGTGCGGGACACGGGAAGGTTCTAGTTAGATTAAATTCGGGACAGTATACTCATTCACCGATTTCCGGCGGCGAGCCCGGCGTCCTCAAACAGTGCTATCACCCTTGTTGTGAATAAGTTAACTGGCCTCCAGAGCATTCGCTGCGTCGGTCGTCCCCTGCATATTCGTCCGGGTCAGCCCCATTCGCAGGCCGCCGATGTTCACCTTGTGTATCTTCCCTGCCCCGACATTTCATCGGTTTCGCGAGGCGCAACCTAAATCGGTGAATGAGTATACTGTCCCGGGTTTAATCCGAATTTAATCTAGAACACGAACTTCACCGCCAGCTGCAGCAGCCGCGGAGGCCCCGCCTGCAGGATCTGGCCGAACGCCGGAGACTCCAGGTCGTTCTCAGGCAGTCCGAAATTCGGATGGTTGAGCAGGTTGAAGCACTCCGCCCGAAACTGCACGCGCCGGCTCTCGCCGACGGCGAAGAACTTGAACAGCGAAAGATCGACGTCTTCGATCCCCGGGCCCCGCACCACGTTGCGGCCCTCGTTCCCGAACTGGCCCGCCTGCGTTTGCGGATTCAATTGCACGAAGGGAGAGCGGCTCACCCACTGGTTCGGAGTGTGCGGCTGCCCCGCATTCGGGTCGGAAATCAGGTCGGGCCGGCTTGAGTAGAAGCCAGTGATTTCGGGCGCGCTGCCCTGCAGGGACACATTGGCGCTGTCGTACACGGTGAACGGCGTGCCGGTGGAGAGACTAGCGATGGTATTGAGCTGCCAGCCGTTGATAAGGAAACCCGCGGCCCGTGGAGCATCCCGCCACTTCGGCAGCGCCCAACTCCCGCTGAACACGAACCGGTGCGTGGCATCGAACAGCGAAGGGCCGTGCTCAGCCGCCAGGTTGGACGGGTTCTGAGCCAGATCATTTTCGCCGGCGACCAGCGTGGGAGCCGAACCCGCCACGTTCAGAGTCGAGATATAGTCGAGGCTCTTCGAGTACCAGTAAGACGCCAGGAAGCTCAGCCCGTGCGAGTACTGCCGTGAGAAGGCTGCCTCGAGAGCGTGGTAAGTGGAACTCGAATTATCCGCCAGCAGTCCCACCGATCCGTAATTGCAGATACCCTGCGCGTCGCACGTGGTGTACTGCCTCATCTGGTTGTTGTTATTCGGATTGACGCCCGGCCCGTAGACGGTGGGATTGGCCTCGATAAAGCGCGGCAGATGCGTGCCTTTGTTCCCGACGTAGCGAACGTCAAGCAGATAGTCCTGCGCGATCGTCCGCTCGATGGAAAAATTCCAGTTCTGCGAGTACGGCGGCCTCATCCCCGATTGCACCGTGAGCACCGTCGCCGGCGCAACGAACTTCTGGGTGCTGAACGGGGGCCCGGCGCTGCCGTAGGGATTGGCGAGGTTGAATCCGGGGCCCGGCAGTTGGTACGCCTCGGTCCACGGCAGCGCGCTGACGGCGGCCTGCAAGGGACCTCCCGTACCATTGGTGAAGCCGTCGTAGAAGATGCCGTAGCCGGCCCGCACGATGGTTTTGTTGCCGCCGAAAGGATCCCAGGCGAAACCCAGGCGCGGCATGAACTCCTTGTAGTCAACCGGCGCGATGCCCGCCGGCACTCCGGGATCGCCCGGAAACAGCAGCCCCGCCGGCGCGTTCGGATAGACGGTCGACTGCTGGCCCGGCGCCCATGCGTTCATGCGGTTCCGAATGTCAACATAGGGCGTGTTGACCTCGTATCTGAGACCCAGGTTGAGGGTCAGGCGCGAGTTGATGCGGTATGCATCCTGCGCGTACCCCGCCGCGATCCACTTACGAAGTCCCCGGTCGAACTGGCCGCCGCCCTGGAAGAACTGCACCGATTGCCCCAGCAGGAAACTGGCGTAGGAATCGCTCGCAGGGAAGGGAGCGAACACGAAGAAGCCGTTGGTCGCGATTCCGAACAGGACATTGATCTGCTCGCGAGTGAGGTCGGCGCCGACCTTCAGGTTGTGCCGGCCGCGGTTCATGGCCAGCGAGTAAGATCCCTGGAAATCGTTCTGGTACGTGTTCTGCGGACCGGTAATCGGGTTACCCAGCGCCGCGTACCCGCTCACGATCAGATAGGGAACGCCCTGGTTCAAACCGAGGGTGGGCTGGTATTGGAACCCAAGATCGCTCCCCGGCGCGTGGTTTGTCGCCTGGCCGGCCCGGAACACATTCCGGAAGAAAGCCACGCGAGCGGTCTGCACGGTGTGGGCTGAGATCAGATGGACCCAGGACGCCGTGGCCGAGTTAGTAACGATGTCGTCGGTGACCGGAAATCCGGGGACGCCCGCTCCCGAGATGGGCAGCGGATCGAACTGGTGAAGAGATGACGTTGAGTACCGGGCAAACAGCTGGTCGCTGTCGCCAAAGTAGTGATCGAGGCGGAAACCGCCCTGGTCGTAGTTCGTCGATCCGATCTGGGTTGACTCAAACACGTTGGTACCGATATTGGGCAGCGGGTACAGTTTCGTCGCCGCCAGAGCGATCGGGTTCTGCATGAATGGCGCGATCTGGTTTCCCGGAAATGGCTGGCCGGTGAAGTAGTTGATGAGGGGAGCCGGCTGCCCTGTCGTGGGATCGGTGAGCCCGGAGAAGTCTCCGTTCCGCTCCGCCGCGGTGGGCACGATAGCCGCCTGCGTCTTGCCCTCGCTGTCGCGCTGTCCTTCGTAGTAGACGAAGAAGAAATCCTTATCCTTGCGAATAGGTCCGCCCAGGGTGGCCCCGTACTGATTGCGGTGCAGCGGTTCCGTCTGCGCGGCGAAGAAGTTGCGCGCGTCCATGGCGTTGTTCCGAAGAAACTCGTAGACATCGCCATGAAGACCGTTGCCTCCCGACTTCGTGACCATCGACGTCGTCGCGCCGCTGGTCTCGCCATATTCGGCGGGCGCGTTCAGCGTGAGAATGCGGAACTCGGTCACGGCATCCACGGGCACGCGCAGAGCGTATCCGCCATTCACACTGTCCACGTTGGAGGCGCCGTCCAGCAGGTAGTTGTTCGATTCCGGCCGCTGCCCGTTCACGGCGTAGGCTTGGCCGCTGCGCGCGATGCCGCCGGCCTCGGCAAGGCCCGCCGTCATGGGAGCCACTCCCGGCTGCAGCAGCCCGAGTTGCGTCAGATCCCGCCCGTTGAGGGGCAGGTCCGTCGCCTCCCGTTCGGAGACGACGTTGCCGAGGGTCGGGCTGACATCGACGGTCGCGGCACTGGCCGTCACCGTTACTTCGCTCCGGCCGCCCTCCACCTCCAATTTCACGGGAACTCGCACCGTGCGATTGATGTCGATCCGGATCGGCGAGGCGCTGAATGCCGCAAAGCCCTGTGCCGAGATATGGAGCTCGTAGTTGCCCACGGGCAGGGAGGAGAAGCGAAAGGAACCGTCCATGCCGGAATGCTGCGTCGCGGAGAACCCCGTCTGCGTGTTTCGGGCGGCGACCAGCGCCTGCGTCACGACCGCGCCCGACGGATCGAGGATTTGTCCCTCCAGAGTCCCGGTTGGATCCTGCGCCCGTGCACTCAGGCACGCGAAGACTAAGAACAGAAGACTCAACTGCTTCATGGTTGTAACCTCCACACCCCTGCCGGATCTCTTCGGATCGAGTGGGCGCACGAACCCTCTGCGGATCCATAACAGCCTTTTGCGAGACTACCCCTCTGCGCCGCGCTCGCCTTGAGCGAGCCTTACTATCACTTATCATCCTAACGACCCCGGGTCAATACGGAAAATGTGTTACATGATTTTGACTAGTAAGCGGGCTCGCGATAATGATATTCGGGTTCTCACATAGTAATTGCACGGTCACCCCTGGCGCGGCCGGCATCGCGGCTCACCGCCGGCATAGCTCGACACAGGCATTGACCGGCCAGCGCCCCCGGTGAGACAATGTGGCCACAGGGGGGCAAACCATGGCTGAAAGTGACGTCATCGCGAATCAGAAGCAGATCCTCAAGAACCAGAAGGCGATTCTCGCCAATCAAAAGCACATCCAACTTAACCAAGTCGCCATCAAGAAGAATCAGGCCACGCTGGATACCATCGTCAAGAACCAGAAGGCGATCGTCGCCCTTCTGAAGAAGAAGTAGGGCGCGCACGCGGAGATGGCATCCTCCTTAAGGCGGTTGCCGCGTGAGGGCATGAAGAAGAGCAGGAATACCGTTCGCGCCTTGGTGCTTCCCGCTCTGGTGATCGCCGTCTTCATCGCTCTCTGGTCCGCGGTATGGAAGGCCGGGGTGTTCCATCAGAGTGCGTTCCCTTCGCCCTTGGCGGTAGCGCGCGGGTTTGGCGTGGAGATCGCCAGCGGAAGGCTGTTCAACGACACAGTCACATCGCTCTATCGGGTGACTTGTGGGTTCCTGTTGGCCGTGGTTTCGGGTATTCCCACAGGCGTCTGGATGGGCCAGGTGCTTTCCGCCCGTTTGGCTTTCCTGCCCATGACAAACTTCTTCCGCAATCTTTCGCCCCTGGCCTGGATGCCGTTCGCCATCCTTTGGTTCGGCGTAGGAGACGCCGCATCCATCTTTCTTATTTTCCTTTCGGTGTTCTTCCCGTTGGTGCTGGCGACCATGGCTGCCGTCGCAACGATACCTCTCGTATACTTCCACGTGGCTGACAACTATGGGCTCCGTCGCGTCGAGAAACTAACTCGCGTGACGCTGCCGGCGATCATGCCCCAGGTCATCACCACGCTCCGCGTAACCGCCGGAGTCGCGTGGTTGGTGGACGTCGCCGCCGAAATGATCGCTGGCCGGGACGGTCTGGGATTCGCAGTGATGGACGCGCGCAACGGACTCCGCACCGATCTGTTAGTGGTGGAGATGATCGTAATAGGCATCATCGGCGTTCTAATCGACCGCCTCCTGGTACAGCTGACCACCGTTCCCAGCGTGCGCTGGGGCTACGAGAGCTAGGCGGCCTCCCTTATGGCCGGTCGCCTGGAACTCACCGACGTATCTGTAGCGTTCGAAGCGGTCGAGGTGATACGGAAACTCTCGCTTACTATTCTGGATGGACAATTCGTCGCCATTATCGGGCCGTCCGGCTGTGGAAAGACGACGCTGCTCAACCTGCTTGCCGGCTTTGAGCGGCCGTCCGCCGGCTCCATCGATTGCCAAGGCCAAGTGAGGATGGTGTATCAGAAGGACGGCTTGTTTCCCTGGGCGACCGTGACCGAGAACATCGAGCTGGGGTTGCGCAACGTCGCCGACCGGAGCGAGCGCAGGCGCCAGATCGGCGCGCTGCTCAAGATCATTCACATCGACGGCTTCGAGGACCACTATCCCCGACAGTTATCCGGCGGCATGCGCCAGCGCGTGGAACTGGCACGTGCCCTGGCCGGCGGTTCCGACGTGCTGCTGATGGACGAGCCGTTTTCCGCGCTGGACTACCTGACGCGCCTTCGCATGCGCAACGAGCTGGCACGGGTGCTGAGCGAGATCCCCAGAACCGCGGTGCTGGTAACTCACGACATCGAGGAGGCCGCGCAACTCGCGGATCGAATCGTCGTACTTACGCAACGCCCAGCCCGCATCCGCCGCGAATTCAGGATCTCGACGCCGCGTCCCCGGGAACTTACCAACCCCGAGGTTGTCGACGCCATGGGCCGGATTCTGGATGCCTTGGACATCGAAAACGCCGCCGGTCCGAAGTAAGCAGGAGGTTTTATGCGCCACTCATACGCAGCCCGTTGGATCGTCGGCGCGGTCCTGTTCACCGCGCTGCTGAGTGTATTGAGATACAAACCGTGGAAGCAGAAAGGCGCGGGCGATGTCCAGGCTCACGAGCAATTGAAAGTCGGCTTCCTGCCGGTCACCTGCCATCTGACATGTCCGGTAACGGACTTCGCTACCCGTACCAGTAAGACGACCCAGTTTGTGTCGCAGCGCTTCAACGACTTTCCCACCATCGTGGAGACGATGAAGGCGGGCAGGCTGGAGGCTTCCTTTATGATTGCGCCCCTCGCAATGAAGCTGAGGGAGCAAGGCCTGCCGGTCAAAATCCTCTACCTGGGCCACCGCGACGGGTCGGAAGTGATGGTCCGGCGGGATCTGCGGGCCACCAACCTGCGAGATCTGCGGGGCAAGGTCTTCGCGATTCCGAGCATTTACAGCAATCAGAATCTGGTGATTCACAAGCTCATGGAAGATCAGGGCGTCAAGCCGAACGAGATTCGTTTCGTCGAGATGCCTCCTCCGGATATGCCCGAGGCGCTGGCTTCCAAGGCGATCGATGCATATTTTGTGGGCGAGCCCTATTGCGCCAAGGCCGAACTGGACGGCAGCGGCAAGGTGCTCTACTATGCCAAAGACATCTGGCCCCACTTCATCTCGTGCGTCCTTGTTGTGAATGAAAAGCTGATCCGGGAGCGCCCCGCTGTTGCGCGCGATCTTGTCCGCGGTATCGCGGAGAGTGGCGAATGGGCGGAGACCCATCGCGTCCGCGCCGCCAGTGTGGTCACACCGTACTTCCGCCAGGATGAGGCCCTCATCCGCTACGTTCTAACCGAGCCACCGGACCGGGTCAGCTACCGGATGCTCAATCCGACCGACCAGGAGATGCAGCGGATCGCCGATATGGGCCTGCGGGCGGGCATTCTGGAGAAGCGGGCCGATGTCCGCGACCTCCTCGACCGCTCCTTTATCCCGGACACAATTCACCCGGCCGATATTCAGTGATCTGGCTCGCTCTACAGCGTCTTTAGATACTCGATCAGATCGTTCAGCTCGTCCTTCTGGAGATCGTTCGTCAGCCCGTGCGTGTCTTTGGGGTTGAAGACCGTCCAGATCTCTTCGAGCGAGCGGGCCGAACCGTCGTGTAGATACGGCGCCGTCAGGGCGATGTTACTCAACTGCGGAACGTCGAACAGGGGCGAGCGGTCGGTCCACTTCCCGCTGCCGACGTCGGCAAGCTGCTGGTTGGTGTAGTGCGGCCCGGAGTGGCATACCGGGCACTGGTTGTTCTCGGGGATCGGTTTGCCGTTTTTCCCGCGCGTGCGTTCGAAGATCGCCTTGCCGCGCTCCTGCGACGGCGTCAAGTCTCCGTTCGGCAGGCGATAGCGGTTCGGCCGCAGCGGCAGCGCTTTGACGAAGGCAACCAGGTCCTCCAGTTCGTCGCGCGAGTAACTCTGCGAACGGTAGAAGAACTTCTCGGTGCGCGGACCGCATTCGGTCTCGAGATCGGGATTGCCGCCGTTCCACTTGAACGGCGCGGTGTCCTTAATGTCCTCGAGCAGCCGGTTGTCCACGATGTCTTTGCCGAAGCCGTCCGGTTCCAGATCCCATTGAGCGCCGTCGAAAGTCGCCTCCAGGTGGCAGTTCGCGCAGCCAAAATGACCCTGGAAGCCGAACCGCGCGCTGAAGAATAGACGCTCGCCCCGTCGCTCCGCAGAGAGCTCGGCGGGGGCGCCGAGCGCGATGGTCCGTACCACTTTGCGCGCCGCGGTGTCCACCACGGAAATCGTGTCAGCGTTGCGGTTGGCCACATAGAGCCGCCTGCCATCCGGCGAGAGCGCCATGCCCTTCGGCGCAACACCGACGGGTATGCGGCCCGCCACATAGTTGGCGGAAGCCGAGAGGTCGTTCGCCACGGTCTTCCGCTGGGCGGGCGTGAGGGAGCGAATGAACGTCAGCATCCGCGGAACATCGATCACAGTCACACTGTCCGAACCGGTTGTCGAGATGTAAACTACGCTCTTGTCCGGCGCGATGACGACACTGAACGGAGGAGTGTAGTAGCGATCCAGTTCGTCGATCGGAAGCTGCACCAGTTCGCCGGCGTCCGAGCCGAAAACCGCGATTGTGTTGCCCATCACCCAGCCATGCTGGACGTGCGCCAGCGGGACCAGGTTCTTGGGCCGCAACTCGGCCGCAACGCCAAGTCGACCGTCCCGCGACATCGCCGCGTGGAAGATGCCTGCGGCGTTGTACAGACCATAGCGATCCACCACCATCTGCCGGGCCGTGTCGATAACCGTAATCTCGGACTGCGACGGCGTGCGGAACTTACCCAGGTTCGGATAAATGTGCGTCGAGTAAATACGCGCGCCGTCGGGCGAGAGCGCCAGATAACTCGCGCCTCTGCCCGCCAGCAGACGCTTGATCTCCGCGCCGCTTTTCAAGTCGATCACCGAGACGTCATTACTGATGCGATTGGCCGTGTAGAGGAACGCCCCAGGGCGGTCTGTAATCGCCGACGTGGGTTCGAAACCCGTGCGCAGAGTGCGCACCACTTTGAAGGACGTCAGGTCGATCTCGCTGACGTCGTCGCTCCAGGAATTGACGACGTACGCGCGCCGTCCGTCCGGCGAGAGCGCGACCCCTTTCGGCACCCGGCCCACCCCAATGCGCCGCAACACGCTGCCGGAGCGCGCATCGACCACCGCAAGTTCGTCCGTGCCTTCGCACACCACGTACAGAGTGCTGCCGTCGGAAGACATCGCCATCTCGATCGGCGACGGGTAGCGCGGCTTGGGCTGGGCCCCGCAGGTAGCGACAACCAGCGTCGCGGCGAGCAGGATCCGGTTCCGCATGGCTACTTCTCCTCGATGGTCACGATGCGATCGGCGGCGACGTTCTCCATCACCTGCTTCGCCCCGCCCAGCCACGTGACCACCACCTTGTCCACTTTCGTGGCCGCTCCCAAACCGAAATGTACGCGCGGATCGTCGCCCGAAAGATATCCCGACGAGCCGACGCGCTCGCGCTGCAGGTGGAGGCCGCCGGCGACGATCTCGATCTGGGCGCCGATGCCGTCTCGATTGGTCTTCCCGCGTCCCGCCCCCACCAGCTTGAATGCGATCCAATGATTCGCGTTCGCCGTCACGTTACGGAGCAGAACCGCCGGCGCCCCCAGGTTCACGATGTAGACGCCGACCTTGCCGTTGTTCTCGAAGTCGGCGAACGCCGCACCGCGGGCCACGGTCTTGGTCTTCGCAACGTAGTCCCCGGCGGTCGGGGAAACGTCTTCGAACTTGAAGCCGCCCAGGTTCCGGAAGACGCTGTGCTCCATAGGGACCATGTGAATCAGTCCGCCGTGCGCGATGAACAGGTCCTCCCAGCCGTCGTTATCGTAATCGTAGGCGCCGGTGCCCCAACTGGTGTATTGCGCGGCCGCCTGCGAGATACCGCACTTCTCGGTCACGTCCTGGAACTTGAGATCCCCGACATTCTTCATCATGCGGTTGTACTTCGAGTCGGACACCCAGAGGTCGGTCTTGCCATCGTGGTCGAAGTCGAGGAAGATCGGGCCCATGGCCGAGGTGTTCTCGCCGCTCTGCCCGTAGGCCACCCCGGCGGAGACGGCGATCTCCTTGAACGTTCCGTCCTTCTGGTTGTGGAAGAGGAAGTTCTCGGTCTTGTCGTTGGCGACGTAAATGTCCGGCCAGCCGTCCCGGTCGAAGTCGCCCGAGGTGACGCCCATGGCGCGGCTCTTCAGCTCCGCGATGCCGGACTTCTCGCTGACGTCGGTGAACGTGCCGTTGCAGTTATTGTGGAACAGCATGTTCGACTCGGGCTCGTAGTCGAGAGGCCCCGGGTAGTTATCCGCCGCATAGTAAGCGCGGTAAGTGGGATCAAATTTGACATAGCGGCCGACAAACAGGTCCAGGCATCCGTCACGGTCGTAATCCACGAACACCGAACCGATGGACCAGCCCGGAACCTTGAGCCCGGCCTTCTCGGTAACATCCGTGAACGTGCCGTCGTGATTGTTGTGATAGAGAATCACCCGGCCGTAAGCGCTGACGAACAGGTCCTGCCAGCCGTCGTTGTCATAGTCGGCGGCGATGGCGCCCATGCTGAAGACGTTCGCTGCGACGCCGGCCTGCTCGGTGACGTCTGTGAAGTGGCCGTTGCCATCATTTCGGAACAGGTGGTTGTGCGGCGGCGTCGCGGGCGGCTTGCGCAGAGGATAGGGATGCATACCCTTTTCGAGCGGGATGCCGCTGACCACATAGAGGTCCAGGAGGCCGTCGTTGTTATAGTCGAACCACACCGCGCCGCCGCCCGTGCTTTCGAGCAGCGACCCCAGCTTTTCGGCGCCGAAGCTGTGCGTGAACTGAGCGCCCGCCTTTTCGGTCACGTCTTCGAAACGGATGGGAGGTCGCGCCTGCTGCGCTACCAGCAGCGCCAGGAACGGAATCGGCAAAAACAGTTTCCAGTACTTCATGGCCACCTCAATGAACGGGCAAACTCGGTTTGGTCGCTGTTGGCGAAGCGGACTTGTCGGCGTGGCAGTTGCCGCACATCTTGACCGGATCAGTCGTGCGCAGCAGCACGGCGGGTGCGACGTTGTCGGGCGCGCGCTCGGGCCCGGCGTGGCAGCCCACGCAAACCCGTTGTTCGCCGCGGCGCGCCCAGAACCAGGTCCGCATGTCACGCACGGTTTTCGAGCCGCCGTCGAGCAGCTCAAAACGGATCGGCCGCTCGCTCGGCACCTGCACGTAGAAGGAGCCGTCCTGCTCCACCGCCGTTTGGCCCAGCAGTATGGTCGCGCCAGCGTCGTTCTGGCCCCACACGCGGACCGCCTTGACCACGCCCTCCGGAATGCCGCCCTCGCGCGAAGTGTAGGCATTCAGGCACAGGAGGTTGGCGCCGTCGCGGTCACCCAGGCTCGACGGGTGGCGCTTGGGGACCGCATGAGCGCGCACCATCACTGGGTCGAGCTGGTTTGGGTTGTCTCTCATCCGGGGCTCGAGTTCCGTGTCGCCGGTCCTCATCAGGCGAAGCGTGAACGCCCCGCCCGCGGCCCCGCGCAACGGAGCCAGCAGCTGGCCGGGCTCGGGCTCGGCGACGGCTCCAGCGTATTCGCCTTTCGGCAGCGTGAGCGGAAGCTCCACCGCCCGCGCCGAGGTGAACCGCGCCAGGCGCGTGCCGCTTACGAACACAATGTCGCCCGACGAAACCTGCCGGGCGGAGTGCCGGTCGCGGCCGTGATCGCAACGCACGGTCTCGACGCCGCTGCCGTCCGCATAGACGGTGTAGACTTCGCGCATGCCCGCCCGATGGGGCGCGTCGAACAGCACCCGCCCGTCGAGCAGAACGTCGGACGGCATGTGATTTCCGTTGCCGTAAGTCAGGCGCAGCGGCTTGCCGCCGGCCAGCGGCGCCAGTTCGATCTCAAAACCGGCCGGCGTGCGCCGCGCATAGACGAAGCTGTCGCCCGGCATGTAGAACGGCCGGATGCAATCTTCGTCACCCGACGTCACGCGCCGCGGCGAGCCGCCCGCGATGCCGGTCTCCCAAATCCGCCACGGCTCCCCCGGCTTCTGTTTGCCCGCGAACAGCACCCGTTCTCCGTCGAAGGACACCGCGGCGTCCGCGGAGGCTGCGAATCCGGGGACGAACGAGCGCGCCGGGCCGCCTTGAACGAGCATGAGCCGGGCGCCCGCAGGGAACCGCTCGCCGCCCTGCGGATCGTAGCGCGCCGCTTCGGTGTAGAGATATGGCGAATTGGCGCCCGCCATCGCACACCGGGACAGCAGGAAGAGGACAGTAACTAAGTAGCGGACCTTGAGACTAACCACTCCGAAAGATTATAGCGTGCCCTATTTCAAAGCACCTATAGTGCGTTTCCATTAGTGGGTTTGTTGCAGGCTGCTTCTTCCACCTCCCGGTACACGTCGCGCTTCGATAGACCGCGCTCGCGAGCCACGGCCTTCATGGCGTCCATGCGGCTCATGCCGGCGCGCTCGTGCGCTTCGACGGCCTCTGGAATCGGCGTCTCGTCGTGGCCCTCCTGGCGGTCCGCTTTGGCCACCAGCAGGGTGCATTCGCCTTTGAGCGTGATGTGCGCGTGCCGCAACTCCGCCGCCGTGCCGCGCAGAAATTCCTCGTGGAGTTTCGTGATCTCACGCGCCACCACCACCGCGCGCGGTCCCAGCACTTCCTCGATATCGGCCAGCGTCTCGAGCAGCCGGTGCGGAGCTTCGTAGAAGACCAGAGTTGCCGGTTCGTCCTTGAGCCTCTGCAGCGTCTTACGGCGCTGCGTGGAACGGGGAGGCAGGAAGCCGCCAAAGTGGAACTCGTCGGTAGGCAGCCCGGAGGCGGCCAGCGCCGCGAGCGCCGCCGATGGACCGGGCAGGGGCTCGACGCGGATCCCCTTGGCCACGGCCTGCGT
The DNA here is from genome assembly GCA_964493965.1 of uncultured Solibacteraceae bacterium. Taxonomy (GTDB): domain Bacteria; phylum Acidobacteriota; class Terriglobia; order Bryobacterales; family Bryobacteraceae; genus DASWZN01. The sequence continues at coordinate 28,646 of CAZBQQ010000024.1, read as the reverse complement.
CACCAGCCGGTAGCCCGGATCGGAGACCAGCGGCGTGCCCGCATCCGAGACCAGCGCCACGCTCGCGCCCGCCTCCAGCCTCTCGATCAGCTCCGGCGCGCGCACCGTTTCGTTGTGCTCGTGGTAACTCACGGTGGGCTTTTGAATCCCGTAGTGGTCGAGCAGCTTGCGCGTCTGCCGCGTGTCCTCGCAGGCCACCAGGTCGGCTTCGCGCAGAACGCGCAGCGCGCGCAGCGTGATGTCTTCCAGGTTCCCGATCGGCGTGGCTACCAGGTACAGCGTTCCAGACATTGTGTTACCAGTCTAATGCCCCCCAGCACCGAACCGCGACCCATCAGAAAGTGGACACGCGGGAATATTCCGCACGCCGGAGCAGTCTAGCACGTTGGAGGGGATTCAAATGGGACGTTACATCAAACACAATCACGAGAATGACGGCATCGACCGCCGCGGTTTTCTCAATTGCATGGCCTGGGCGGGCACCGGAGTCGTCTACGCCCTGTCGGGCGGCGTCTTGCGCGGGCAGTCGCTCCACAACGGCGATCACGGCTCCATGGACAAAGATACGTTCAGCTTCGTCCAGATCAGCGACAGCCATATCGGATTCAACAAGGAAGCGAACCAGGACGTGATCGCGACACTGCAGGTAGCGGTCGCCAGGATCAACGCGCTGCCTACGCCTCCTGCGTTCGTGTTTCACACGGGCGATCTGAGCCATCTGTCAAAGCCCGAAGAGTTCGATACGCTCGACAAAGTTCTCCAGACCGCGAAGGCCGGGCGAGTCTTCTACGTCCCCGGCGAGCACGATGTTCTGACTGACAACGGCAAGCAGTACCTGGAGCGCTACGGCAAGGGGACCAAGGGCTCGGGCTGGTTCAGTTTCGATCAGAAGGGCGTGCACTTCATCGGCCTGGTCAACGTGCTCGACCTCAAGGCGGGTGGCCTCGGCTCGCTCGGCCAGGAGCAGCTCGAATGGCTGGAAGACGACGTGAAGTCGCTCTCCGCCAGCACGCCCATCGTGGTGTTTGCCCACATGCCGTTGTGGACGATTTACCCCGACTGGGGTTGGGGAACCGATGACGGCGCGCAGGCGCTGGGGTATCTGAAACGGTTCGGTTCCGTGACCGTGCTCAACGGCCACATCCATCAGACCATCCAGAAGGTGGAAGGTAACATAACGTTTCACACCGCCTGTTCCACCGCCTTCCCGCAGCCGCAACCCGGCATGGCGCCGTCGCCGGGTCCCATGAAGGTCCCGGCGGAGCAGTTACGGAGTTACCTGGGGCTGACCAACGTTCACTACATCGAGGGAAAGCACTCGCTCGCAATCGTCGATTCGACGTTGGAAGGCGCCGGGACCCCCGCGGATCCCGAGGTCAAAATCGACAACTTCACGTTCACGCCCGGGCTGATGACCGTGCAAAGCGGCGCCGAGGTCACCTGGATCAATCACGACGACATGCCCCACACGGTGGTGAGCACCACGAAGGCTTTTGCCTCGCCGCTTCTCGACACCGGCGGGAAGTTCTCGCACACCTTCGCGAAAGCCGGCGAGTTTCCGTACTTCTGCTCGCTGCACCCTCGCATGACGGGCAAGGTGACGGTGAGATAGAATTCCCTTGCATGTTCAACCGGCTGCCGGCCGTCATCGCCCTCGTCACGCTCTTCGCCATCCCTGTCCGATGCCAGCCCGATGACGACGAGCCTGACACCTATCGGTTTTCAGGCCGGGTGGTGAACAGATCCGGAGTCGCAGTCGCCGGGGCGAAGGTGGACCTCGATGGCGGCGGCGACAACAGTCCCATGCAGACCGGCCCGGATGGCCGCTTCTCCTTTCCGAGAGTGCGGAACGGATTGCACTACGTGGACGTCGACAAGCCGGGATTCGTAGCGGCCCAGGACGGAGGGTTCGTGGACGACAAAGACGTCGACCTCCGAGACGTCGTCCTCGAGTCCAAAGCGTCGGCAAGGCTTGCGGTCTTGCGTTCCAAGCGCCTGCCCATCTCGGACGTCGACGTTTCCGGCCCTAACAAAACCGTTGTGATCACCTTCAGCGATGGCACCACGTTTCGACCGCCGAAGGTCGACTACCAGGCGTCCTGCACCGACCCACAACTGAGCGACGACCACCAGGCGGCCGGGTGGCTGGTTGAGTCTTTCAATCCGTCCACCACCTATCCGATCGCGTTTGGGCTAATCATCTTCACTCCCGGCAAGCCTCTGCGAGCCTTCTCCGCCGACCCGGTCTTCTGGGCCTGGAAGTTTGTCGCCGGCGGGAAGCAGGTCGCCTACTGCGAGAACTCCCTTCATCCCTTCGGCAATTCCCCTCCGCATTGCGCGCTTCGTGACGTAGCGACCGGGCGCATCATCGATGACACCCGCCGTTCGGATCACCCCGAGTGGATGGCCGGTCTGACAGAGGAGTAGCCTCGAACCGGCTCCGCGCCCCTACTGCTTCCGGAAGACGAGGGCGATAGGCGTGTGCTCCGGCCTGACGACGCTGACCATCATCGTGCCATCCGCCGTGAGTGAGTAGCTTTCCAGGGTGACCGCGCCGGATTCCGTGGTCGTTACCTTCAGGACGTCGTGGTCCCATCTGGTCTTGCTCTTGAGGTCCTTGCCGGTACGGATCGTGGCGTTATTCTCGGCGTCGGTGATGTCGCGGTAGAAGAAGGTCTCGGTGGCCCCCGCATACGCAAAGCTGCGAGTGACGATGATGATGCCTTCCTTGTCGGCGATCGTCACGGTCCCGGTTTGAACGACGGGCTGGCCGGCAAAATCGCTCTTGGCGGGCACCAGCGTCCAAGTGCCGTTCAGCAAGCTGTGGTCGCGCGCGAACGCAAAGCTCGCAAACAGGAGGGTCGTCAAAACCGCTCCGGCAATCGTCGTTGAACAGATCCTCATGATTTCCCTCCAGGGCTACCCAGACAATGTCAGAGCACGCACAGTGCCGTTCAGGGAACGGTAAATGCGGGTTCGACCACGGGGCTGGGGGGAGCAAAGGTTGCACTCGTTGGAGCGGATTCTGCACGCGCCAGGCCCTAGCCGCCGCTCGCAGCACGCCGCTTGGACGGCCATCGGCGTGCCCATGGAGAGGGGTGGCCAGGACACACAGAGAATCCTGGCTTCGAGATAAAACACGAAGGGATGATTCTTTATGAAAATGAACTTGAAACGTTGTATCTGGGTTTTGACCGTAGCGGTGGGGATCGGCGGAGGCGCGCTACAAGCTGTGGCCCAGGACCACGGCCAGGATTCGTCGAATAACAAGGCCGAGCAGCGGGATTATTCGAACAACAAGACCTACCAGCAGGGCGTGCGCGAAGGCCGGGATGACCAGGCGCACAAGCGAGATCACAGCAAGAAGCGGCACTTCAAAAAAGACGAAGACCAAAAGGCATACGAGTCTGGCTACCAGCAGGGCCACGATCACGAGGGACGCTAAGCCTCCGAACATTCACGCCCGGCGGCCGGGTGTTCCAGGTTCGCGGAGGACGGCTGCGAATGGTTCGCGGCCGTTCCCTCCCGAGTTGCGGAGCGCTTACCAGCTATATTGAATCTGTGGGACAAACGTGGCGGCGCGTATTGGCCGTGGGCCTCGCCTTCGTGGTGGCGATCACGTTCACGCTCGTCTTCGCGTTCCGCGCCGGACGGCGGGCGCGGCACATGCGCGGGGAAAATGAGCCCATCCAGGAATGGATGTCGGTCCCATTCATCGCTCACAGTCACCACGTCCCGCCCTCTACACTGTTTCAAGCCATCGGGGTTCAGCCGAGACAGCCGCGCGACCGGCGATCGGTTCGCCGCATCGCCAGCGACCTGCACCGCCCCACCCCTGAAGTGATGGCCAAATTGCAGCGCGCCCTCGATGAGGCAGCGCACCCGCCCCCCCGGCCGTGATGAACAATCAGATCCTCGCGGCGGTGTCGGAGTACGGCACCCCGGCCCTTTTCGGAATCGTGACCATTGCGGCCGTCGGCGTGCCGCTGCCCATCACGCTCCTTTTGGTGGTGGTGGGCTCCATGGTTTCGCAGGGCGCCGTGAACCTGTGGTGGGCCATTGGCGCAGCCGGCGCCGGTTCCATCCTCGGCGATCAGGCAGGCTATGCGATCGGGCGCTGGGGAGGCCCGGCCGCCATCGCCAGGCTCAGCGCCGTGTTCGGAAAGCATGCCGGCCTTGAGGCCATGGAAGCCAAGGCGAAAGCGTGGGGCGGTCCCGGCATCTATATCACCCGCTGGCTGCTCAGTCCGCTGGGGCCGTGGATCAATCTGGCCAGCGGCACCGCGCGCTACCCGTGGCACCGATTCCTCTTGTGGGACGCTCTGGGCGAACTCACGGCGGCGGTGGTGTTCATCTCTTTGGGCCGGTTCTTCAGCGACCGCGTGACGGCCTTGGGCGCGGTTCTGGGCGACCTGACTTGGGCGATTGCGGCGCTGCTGGCCGCCATCGTTCTCGGATATCAACTGCTGGCGTACGTGCGCCGCGCGCGGGCGCGGTGACTCCGGGCCTCGCCGTCCTACTCCAATTCCGCCGTCAGCGTCGCGCCGCCCATCTCCGCCAGCACCGCAACCACCTTCACCGCCTTGCGCGTATCCTTCGCGATCCAAATGGTCGCATTCTCCGAGCCGCCATCGGCCGAGGAAAGCGCGATCTTGAACGTATCGAAGGTGCCCGCCGGAACGGTGACGCTTTCCGACCCCGCCACTTTGAGCGCGATCAGCCGCAGCCTCTGCTTCTGCAGATCGAAATTGCGGAATGTCGTGGTGTAGCCGTCGGCCAGCGGCAACAGGGCGACGCACTGTGGGCCGCCCGTTTCGGCGAACAGCGGACCGCCCAGATCGGCCGAGATCGGCGTCTCCTTCCCGTTCATGTTCATCGAACCGGATGCCTTGCTGCCGTCCACTGCAAGGTCTATCGTCACCGGCCCCTGCTTGACGCTGCGCTTGCGGACAATCAGCGTTCCCTTTTCGAGCGTGGCCGTGTCGGTCATCCCTCCCATGGGCGATTCCACCACATCGCTGACCGTCCATGCGCCGTTTTCCTCCTGAATCGTGGTGGTTAGGCTGAGCGCCACCTTCTGGGCGCCCATCTCAATCCCGGCTTTGTATTTCCATGTGCCCGGCTGCATGGCCACGGTCACCGCCGGCACGCCCACCGCACCCGCATCGACGACCTTCGAGACGGTCACGGTCTTCGGATCGACCGTGATTTCCTTGAGGCGGGCCACCACTTCCGGCGTCCCGTCCGTCTGATAGCGGCCGTCCAGATACTGAGCAAAGAACTTCTCAGTAGCCATGAACATGGCCATGTTATTCACTGGACGCTGGAACCCGTGGCCCTCGTCCGGCGCGAGCATGTATTCCACCGGGAACCCGCGATCGCGCAGCGCGATGACGATCTGCTCCGCTTCCCGGCGATTGACGCGCGGATCATTGGCACCCTGCACCACCAGCAGCGGAGTCTTGATGCTCGACGCCTTCGTGAGCGGCGAGCGCTCCGCGAGCCAGGCCTTGCCCTGCGGCGTGCCCGGATCGGCCATGCGTGCGTACATGATCTTGCGCCCGGCTTCCCAATAGGGCGGGATGGATTCGAGCAGCGTGATCAGGTTTGACGGGCCCACGATGTCCACCGCCGCGCGGTACAGATCGGGAGTGAAGGCGACACCGGCCAGCGTGGCGTAGCCGCCATAGGAGCCGCCGACGATGCCCAGGCGCTTCGGGTCGGCTGTCCCCTGGGCCACCAGATACTTCATGCCCCAGGTGATATCGTCCTGCATCTTCGCGCCCCATTCCCCGTTGCCCGCATTCAGGAACTTCTTGCCATAGCCCGTGGAGCCGCGGAAATTGGGCATCAGAACGGCGTAGCCGCGATTGGCGAGGAACTGCGTGATCGAGTGATAGCCCCAATTGTCCCGAGCCCACGGGCCCCCATGCGGCACCACGATAGTGGGCAGCGCCTTCGCCGGCACGCCCTTCGGCAATGTCAGGTAGGCCGGGATTTCCAATCCGTCGGACGACTTATATGTGATGGCCTGCATCGAAGCCAGGCTCTCGCGGGGCAGCTTCTCGCGGATCTTGTACTGCAACGTCAGCTTGTGAGTCTGGCGGTCGAACAGATACGTCTCGCCCGGTTCGGTGTCGCCGTTGGCAGTCACCAGCCAGAGGCGATCGTCTTTGGTGTGCGAACCGAGCCCGACCTCCAGGCCCGGCAGCTTCTTCTCCAGCCACTTGTAGTCGGCTTCGAGTTTCTTGTCCTTGAAGTACCTCCGCGTGCGCTCGTCCGTGTAAGTGGTGAGCACCAGCTCGTCGGTGGCCTCGGAGAACAGCTCCTGGCCGACATCCACCTTGTTCAGCGGATCGGACTCCACCTTCTCCAGCTTCTCGGTTTGCGGATCGAACAGGACCAGCGAGGTGAGGTCAGAGTCGTCACCCTTGTTGGTCTCCATGTAAACGCGCTTGCCGTCCTTGTGGAACTGCACCGGGCCGCACGATTCGAAGACCGTGCATGTGTAGACCTTCTTGAAGCCGTCGGCATCCACGCGCAGGAGTTCCTGATCCCCGTTGTCGGCCACGCGGAAGGCCAGGCGAAGCTGTCCCTGCAGATCGAAGTTCCAGCCGGCGATCCGTTCCGTGTTCTTGCGGATCAGGGTGCGTTCGCCGGTCGAGATCTTCAGCTTGTAGAGGTCATGCCAGGCTTTGTCGCGATCGTTGAGCCCGATGTAGACGATGTCGGGATCGTTCTTCGGCGCGGCGAAGAGCTCCACCCGCACACCCTTCAGTCCGGTCAAGTCGCGCGAGGGAGGGGCGTCGGCTCCGGCCGGCGGCGCCGCTGCGGGATCCACCGCGAACGCGTTGAAGTTCTCGTCGCCGTCGGTGTCCTTGACGTAGACAAGGTACTTGCCGTCGCGCGTCCACAGGAAGCCGGGGATAGGCCGCTTCGTCTCGGTGGTGAGCAGCCGTGCGGCGCTGAATGGCTCGTCGATCTTCTTGACCCAGACGTTGCGTGTCGATTTCCAGGGCTTGATGAAAGCCAGGTATCGGCCGTCGGGCGACAGCTCGGCGCCGATGATTTCGGGATCTCCGAACAGCAATTGCCGATCGATCAAAGGCGGTAGCCCCTGGGCGGCGGCCCGTCCAGGCAGGGCAGCCGAGAGTATGGCTATAGCGATAAGCGTGGTTCTGAGACGAATTGGCATGTTTCTCCCTCTGGTTCTGATACGATCCCCCGCGCCGGGAAGTT
>CAZBQQ010000024.1:19378-21307 GCA_964493965.1 uncultured Solibacteraceae bacterium | reverse complement strand
CGAATTGGCATGTTTCTCCCTCTGGTTCTGATACGATCCCCCGCGCCGGGAAGTTCCTTGTTCCGTGGCGCAGGCACTCCTGCCTGCCGCGCCGAGACTCGTCTCGGCGCTCGGGGCCGGCATCCTCACCCCACCCGCCGCACCTGCTGTTTCGCCACGCCAACCAGCATCTCCGCGACCGAGCGGCCTGTCACCGGATGACGCAGGTTCGGCGCCAGCTCGGCCAGTGGCTCCAGAACGAACCGGCGCTCGGCCAGCCGCGGGTGCGGTACCTGCAACTCGTCCGCGTCGATCACCGCCCCGCCATAAAGCAGGATGTCGATGTCGATCGTGCGCGGGCCCTTGGGCTTGAGCCGCCGCCGCCCGAGCACCTGTTCGATTCGCTGCACCCGCGCCAGCAACTGCTTCGGAAACAAATCCGTCTCGGCCTCCACCACGGCGTTCAAGAACCAGGGCTGGTCATGAACGTCCAGCGGCTCGGTCTCGTAAAAAGACGAGACGCGCACGGCCCGGAGTTGAGGCTCGGCGAGAAGGTCCACGGCGTCGCGCAGGTTCCGCTCGCGGTCGCCGATGTTCGACCCGAGCGAGAGATAGACCGTCTTGCTCACGGAAAAAGCGTGCTCTGCCCATTGTCGCGCATGCGGCGCGCAACGCCGAAGTACTCAAAGGCGCGGTCTGTGGCAACCCGGCCCCGCGGGGTGCGGTCGATGAAGCCGAGCTGGATCAGGTACGGTTCGTAGACTTCTTCGATGGTGTCCGGCTCCTCGTCGATCGAGGCGGCGATGGTGTTCAGCCCCACCGGCCCGCCGGCGTATTTCTCGAGGACCGTCAGCATGATCTTCTGGTCGATCTCGTCCAGGCCGAAGCGGTCCACCTCGAGCAGATCAAGCGCCGTGCGCGCGATGGCGCCGGTGACGCGGCCGTCGGCGCGGACCTGGGCGTAGTCCCGAACACGCCGCAGCAGGCGATTGGCGATGCGCGGCGTCCCCCGGCTGCGGCGGGCGATTTCCTCGGCGCCGGAGTCCTCGATGGCGACTTGCAGCAGTCCGGCCGACCGCGCCACGATGCGCTTCAGTTCCTCCATCGCGTAGTGATTCAGCCGCAGCACCAGGCCGAACCGCCCGCGCAGCGGCGCGCTCACGAGGCCCTGTCGCGTGGTTGCGCCGATTGCCGTGAAATGCGGAATGGGCAGCGAATGTGTGCGCGCCCCCGGCCCCGCGCCGACGAGAATATCGATGCGGAAATCCTCCAGCGCCGCGTACAGCATCTCCTCGATGTCCGGCATCAGCCGGTGAATCTCGTCGATGAAGAAGACCTGCCGCCCGCGGATCTGGCTGAGGATGCCTGTCAGGTCGATCTTCTTCTGCAGGATGGGACCGGAGGTCTGCTCGAAGTCGACACCAAGCTCGGCCGAGATGATGGAAGCCAGCGTAGTCTTGCCCAGGCCCGGAGGGCCGTAGAGCAGGACGTGGTCCATGGCGTCGCCCCGCCGGCGCGCGGCCTCGATCGCGATGGCCAGGTTCTCCTTGAGCTTGGCCTGCCCGGTGAACTCGGCGAGCGTCCGCGGGCGCAGGCTGGCCTCGAACAGCTTGTCGTCTTCCTGAGCCGTGGGCGAAGCGATGCCGCGGTCCCGCATGAGAATACAAGGTTAGCGCACCCTGTCACGCCCCACCAAAGCCCCTCTACAATGGAATCAGTGTTGGTGACGATTCCTCAGCAGCCGCAGCCGCCGCGCCCGGACTGGCTTCGCGCGCCCGCGCCGGTCGGCGCAAACTACCGCGACCTCAAAACCCTCATCGAGCGCCTGCGCCTCCACACCGTCTGCGAGAGCGCGGCCTGCCCCAACGTCGGCGAGTGCTGGAACCACCGCACCGCCACGTTCATGATTCTCGGCAACGTCTGCACGCGCCGCTGCGGATTCTGCGCCGT
>CAZBQQ010000024.1:15328-19278 GCA_964493965.1 uncultured Solibacteraceae bacterium | reverse complement strand
GGCCTCATGCTCGGCCTCGGCGAGAACGCGGAGGAAGTGGTCGGCGTCATGCGCGATCTGCGTGCCCATAACGTCGATATCCTCACCCTGGGCCAGTACCTGCGGCCGTCACCGAAACACCTGCCCATCATCCGCTACGTTCCGCCCGAAGAGTTTGCGGACCTGCGCCGGCAAGGACTCGAAATGGGGTTCGCCCACGTCGAAGCCGGCCCGCTCGTGCGCAGCTCCTACCACGCCGCCGACGCGGTTTGAGATCAACCGACCCGCGCTAGTCTCCGGACGGCCAGCCACGTAAACACTAGCGTCACGGTTGCGAGCACGACGACGTGGACCCACGGCATCCAACCGGCATTGGGCGCGGCCTTGGATGCCCCAACCGCCCACAGCGCCAACTGGTGCAGGTGGAACGCCGGCGAGAAGCGCTCGATCCGCTCCATGGACTTTGGCATCGGGATCAGGAAGCCCGAGAGGTAGATCATCGGCAGGTACAGCAGGTTCACCAGCGCCGGAGCGGCCTTGGCCGACGCCCAGGTTCCTATGAAGAGCCCCATCGCGCCAAACGGCGCCGAACCCAGTATGCAGACCACCGACAGGGCGGCCAGTTGCCCGGCCGCCAGCTTCAAGTGACCGAGCGGCAAGGCCGCGATCATGGTAGCCATGATGATCGCGACGAACAGCATGGACATCGCCAGCTTCGCGAGCAGCGAAGCCCCGGGCGGCATCGGAAGAGCCCGCTTCAGCGCAAACAGGCCCTTCTCACGCTCCGTCGCCACCGAGATGCCGAAGCCGAACATCCCCGGCCCCAGCACCCCGAAGATGGTGAAGCCCAGGAACATGAACAGCGCCCCCTCCCCCTTAGGATCCTTGCGGAGCGCATCGCCGTACAGCAGCACAGCGAAAAGCAGGTAAAGCGCCACCGGCAGCCCCAGGAACGGCCCGGCAAACGCCGGCGAGCGAAGCAAGCGTATGCACTCGTACTTCGCCTCCGTCCAATAAGCGCGTAGCAGCCGTCCGGTGGACATCGGGACGGGAGACACCTCCAGACTCGCGGTCATTTTGTCCCCTCCTGTGTGAGTTCGGTGAACGCTTCGGCGAGGCCTGCACGCCGGACCTCGAGTTCCTGTAGATCTTCGTCGCAGCCGAGTAACTGGCGGACGACGGCCTCGGCATTGGTCGCGGTTATGTCCAGCCGCGGGCCGTCCCGGGTGACACTGCCCACCCCCGGCCAGTCACGGACCTGCTCCACCGCCAGCGTCGAAATGCACCGGATGCGCGTTCGCACCACCAGCGCGCGCATCTCCGGCACGGTGCCCGACGCCAGCACGCGCCCCTTGGCGAGAACCACCACGCGATCCGCCAGCGCCTCAGCCTCTTCCAGGTAGTGTGTGGTCAGCACAATGGAAGCGCCATCGTCGATGAGCCGCCGCAGCGTGGCCCACATCATCTCGCGCGCCTGGATATCCATGCCCACCGTGGGTTCATCGAGGAACAGCAGCTTCGGCCGCCCGCACACCGCCATGGCGAATTGCACCTGGCGCTTCTGCCCGTTCGACAGCTTGCCGTAAAAGCGGCGCGCCAGCGGCGTGATGTGAGCCATCTCCATCACCACCTCGGTCCGTGCCGGGTCCGGGTAATAGCTCGCGACCAGGTCGATCTGCTCGCGCACGCGCAGATCCGCCGCCGGGTTCACCTCCTGCATCATCACGCCGATCCTGCGCCGCGGCTCCACACGCAGAGGCGACTGTCCAAACAGCCGCGCCGACCCCTGTTCCGGTTGCAGCAGGCCGAGCATCAGGGAGATCGCAGTGGTCTTCCCCGCGCCGTTCGGGCCGAGAAGCGCCAGCAGCTCTCCCTGGCGCACCTCGAGGTCGAGCCCGTCCAGCGCCACAACGGTCCCGAACCGTTTGGTGGCGCCGTTCAGTTCCGCCAAGTTGTTGTTGTCCGTGGTCATGGTTTGCCTCCTGTGGCTTCGATCCGCGGCGCGGGTACGTTGAATCCCCAAATGTGCAGAATCAGCCCCGTCGCACGGCCCTGGCCGTCGGTTTGGAAAGTCACCTGAATGTCGTCTGTCTCCTGAATGAAATAGTCCCGCTCGCTCTCCGGGTGAAGACGGAATTTCGGCGCCGCGGGCAACTGGATCCGCAGCGTGTCGCTCTCTCGCGTGACCGTGTAGTCCCAGTCCGGCGAGGGCCTGTACCGGCCGACGTAGTTGTCGAACAGCTTGGGATCGACCGTGACCTCTTTGTGAACCTTCACCGCGTGCGGCTTGTCGAGAGGCATGCTCGGACGCAGCAGGTGGCGGGCGATGTCGTCCACCGAGTTAGCTGCGTTCGAGAGCACCACCACCCCGGTCCGAGTCTTCGGATCGTAAGCCAGGCTGCTCGCGAAGCCGAAAGTCCCGCCTCCATGAATGAAGAACTGCTCGTCGCCCTTCCCGATTACGAACCAGCCCAGCGCCTGGTCGAGCATGTAGAGACGGTTGGGACGCTTCGTCTCGGGCATCGCGGCCATCGCCGGTGCGAGCGGCGATTTCACCGTGCCGGTGAAGGCGGCCAGCAGAGTGAGAAGATCGTTGGCGCTCGATCGCAACGAGCCCGCGCCCGCCAGCGCCGGCAGGTCCCATACCGGCGCTGGCTCAAGGCGCTGATCGTGCCCGGCAACGAGCCTGGCCTGAAAAAGCGGCGGCAGTGCGATCCCGGTGCTCTCCATCCCCAGCGGACCGGTGATGCGTGCGCGGACTAGCGCCTCGTAGTCCATGCCCGCGCGGCGCGCCAGCGCCAGCCCGAGCAGGCCGCCGCCCGTGTTCGAATACTCCCAGCGCGTGCCCGGCTCGCGCGGGAGCTCATAGGTGGCCAGGAACCGGTAGAGCTGCTCTACCGTGTACTTGCCGTACGCGGCGCGGTCTTCGACCGGCGGAAAGTTCGCCGGGAAGAATGGCAGTCCGGAGGTGTGAGTGGCCAGATCGGCAAGCGTGATCTTCCGGCCGTTCGACTCCGGCATCTTCGTCCCGGACGGCAAGTACTTCGCCACCGGGTCAGCCAGCGCCACCTCGCCGCGCACAACCATATCGGCCAGCAGCAGTGACGTGAACACCTTGGTCACCGACCCGATCTCGAAAACGGTGTCTCCGTCGATCGCCTGCGGGTAGGCGACAACGCGCCGCCCCTGCGGCGTAACGATCCCCACCACGATCCCCACGCTCTTGTGCTGCGTATCGACGCGGTCCACCAGCATCTGGCGAATCTCCGCGTCCGTCGCCTGAGCCAGTGCCGGCCGTGCGATCAGAACCACCGCCGCCGCCGCAATCGCGAGTGTGTGTCTCATCTCACCATCAGTCTGCGGCCACTACCGCTCCCGGCGAAAGTGGATTTTGACCAAAAGGCCGAACCAGGGGACCAACCGTCAGGCGGTCCGGTGTGGGGCAGGCGTCCACGCCTGCAGCGGGTCTCCAGACCCGCTCCAGCTGGGACTGCCCCACCAAAATGCGCCGGCGACCTGGGTTTCTGGAGAGCGCGCTAGAACGGATTCTCCGCCAGCGCCCGCAGCCTCGCGTTATACGCACGCCCGGATTGCAGCCGCACGCCGTTGGCCAGCGTGATCACGTATTCGCCGTGCAGCGCGGGCTGAAGCTCTTTGATCCGCTGCACGTTCACGATCACCGATCGATGGATGCGCACGAATGTCTCCGGGTCGAGAGACTTCTCCAACGTGTTCATCGTCACGTGGATCAGGTGGCCCGCCCGCCCGGCGTGCAGTTGAACGTAGTTCTCCGCGGCCTCGATCCAGTCGATCTCGCTGACGTCCACGAAGACCGTCTTGCCCGCGGACCGCACCGCCAACCGCTTCAGGTAACGCGGCGGCGAGGCGATGGTCTCGAGAAGAGAAAGGATCTGCCGGCTCGCCCCCTCGGCGGGTTTCGCGTCCAGCCGCTCTTTCGCCCGCGCCAGCGC
>CAZBQQ010000024.1:2501-15228 GCA_964493965.1 uncultured Solibacteraceae bacterium | reverse complement strand
GGCTCGCCCCCTCGGCGGGTTTCGCGTCCAGCCGCTCTTTCGCCCGCGCCAGCGCTTGCCGGAAGCGTTCCCCGGTCACCGGCTTGAGGAGGTAGTCGATGGCGTTGATCTCGAATGCCTGAATGGCGTACCGGTCGTGAGCGGTGACGAAGACCACCGCGGGCATGCGTTCCGCGCCCACCTCCGCCACGACGCCGAACCCGTCCATCTCCGGCATCTGCACGTCCAGAAACACGAGGTCCGGCCGCAGAGTCCGAATCGCCGCCACCGCTTCGCGGCCGTCCTTGGCCTCGTGGATCGCCGTGACCTCGGCGTCCTCGGCCAGCAGCATGCGCAGGCCTTCCCGCGCCAGCGGCTCGTCATCAACAATCAGCGTCGTGATGCGCATGAACTTCCATCGCGTTCGTTTCCGAAGCGCTTGGCGCCTCGCGGTACGGGACCACCATGACCGCCACAGCCCCGCCCTGTGCGCCGTTCCCGACCGTCAGCCGCGCCCCATCGCCATACAGCCGGTTCAGGCGCGCCCGCGTGTTCGCCAGTCCGATTCCGCGGCCCTGCATCGTCTCCGCGGACGGCAGTCCTGGCCCATCGTCCTCCACTTTGATCTCGACCGTCCCTTCGACGCGCGTGGCGCTGATCCGCAACCGTCCCGCGGCCGAGCGCCGGCCGATGCCGTGGCGGATGGCGTTCTCGACAAGCGGCTGCAGCCCCATATGCGGCACCGCGGCATCGAGCACCGCCGGATCGACGGCGATCTCAACCTTCAACCGGTCCTGAAAACGAACCTGCTCGATCGAGAGATAGAGCTCCAGGTACTCCAACTCGCGGCGCAGAGGCACTTCGTGCGCTTCCACATCCTCGAGAACGCACCGCAGCAGATCGCTGAGGCGGCCCACCATTTCCTCGGCCTGCGGTCCCTTCTGCTGGCGCACCAGCACCATGATGGCGTTCAGAGTGTTGAACAGAAAGTGCGGCTGTAGCTGCATCTTCAGCGCGCTGAGTTGCGCCCGCGCCAGCTGCGTCTTCATCTCGGAGGCGTCCAGTTCCAGCTTCAACGCCTGCCGCTCGCGCTCCTGGTACCGGCGGTAGTAGCGGAATCCGGCCTGCGCGCCCAGGATCGTCCAGTACGTGATCACGCCCTGGTGAAACCCGATGATCAGCAGAAAGGCCAGGGTCGACACGAAGTCTTTCATGATCGTCGGGAAGATTCTCATCTGAGCTAGGATGGCGCTCTCGACCACGAGCTGAACGATCGCGACCACCACGCTGAGCGGCAGGTGCAGCATGGTCCTGCGCAGCCAGTACTGGCGTGAAAACGGGAACCGCCGTCCAAGCCACAGGATCACCGGGGTCAGCAAAGCCCAGATGTAAACACCCACCAGCCAGGACGCCAGGTAGTGCGACGCCGGCGTGGGTTCCCGCGAGGCGAACTTCTGCATCAGGCTCTGCGTGAAGAAGAAGAGGGCAACCGCGGTCCACCCGGCAAAAGCCAAGGTGTAGTTTCTCAGCCGCCGTTTGGCCACACTTTGCATCTGACCCGACAGCTTACCGCAATGCAAGCGCCGCATGGCGCGTCAGTTGACGAACCGGCCTGACGGGGTGACCAGCCGGCCTAGAGCGCCGGCCGGCGTGCGGGCTTCAGGCCTCGGCTGCCTCGGGCAGCTTCAGCTCCTTGGCCTGCCGCCACAAACGCTCCAGGCCATAGAACTCCCGCGCGGCCGGGGAGAAGACGTGCACGATGAAGTCGCCGTAGTCCACCAGCACCCACTCGGCCTTGTCGTATCCCTCGATGCCCAGCGGCAGCTCGCCCTCGCGCTTGAGCTCCAACTGCACCCCATCACAGATAGCCTGGATCTGCCGCGCGTTGGCGCCCGAACAGATGACGAAGAAGTCCGTGAACGTGCTGACCTCCCGCAGGTCGAATACGCGGACTTCTACGGCCTTCTTGGATTCGGCGGCGCGGACCGCCATCATGGGCGCGGCGGCGTCGTCGCGGGTTGGCGTAGGTTCTTCGCTCTTACTTCGCAATCAACTCCTCTGCCTCATCGTACTACAATCAAGAATCGCTCTAGACCCATCATGACAGAGTCTCCGACACGTATTCTCGTACCCGCCGAGCGCATCCAGGCCCGCATCCGCGAGCTGGGCGCCGCCATCGACAAGGACTATCCCAACGGCGTGTTGCTGGTCGCCATCCTCAAGGGCGCCTGCTTCTTCCTGGCCGACCTGGCGCGCTCCATCACCCGCCCCGTGCGCATCGACTTCATCGGCATCTCCAGTTACGGCAAGGGCAAGACCAGCTCCGGCGAAGTCAAGCTCACCAAGGATCTCGATTCCACCATCGATGGCCTCGACGTCCTGGTGGTCGAGGATATCATCGACAGCGGGATCACCCTGAGCTACCTGATCAGCGTCCTGGAACAGCGAAAGCCCCGCTCCCTGCGCATCGTCACGCTGCTGGACAAGCCAGACCGCCGCCTTCGCCCGGTGGATGTCGCCTACGTCGGCTTCCAGATTCCCGACGAGTTCGTAGTCGGCTACGGCCTCGACTACGCCGAGTTGTACCGAAACCTGGCCGACATTTGCGTGCTCGAGATGCCCCCCGGTCCCGTGGTACGGTGAAGGCATAGGGGGGGCGCATGCAATACCGCACTCTTGGATCTTCGGGCCTTCGTGTCTCTGCGATCGGGCTCGGCTGCATGGGGATGTCCGAGTTCTACGGCCCGCGCGACGACCGCGAATCCATCGCCACCATTCACCGCGCCATCGACCTCGGCGTGAACTTCCTCGACACGGCCGATGTCTACGGCCCGGAGACGAACGAACGGCTGGTCGGGCAGGCCATCCATGACCGCAGGGACCGCGTGGTGCTGGCCACGAAGTTCGGCATCGTCCGCACCGGCGACCCGCGATTCCGCGGCGTGAACGGCCGCCCCGAATACGTCCGCCAGGCCTGCGAGGCGAGCCTGGAGCGCCTGGGCGTGGACACCATCGACCTCTATTACCAGCACCGCGTCGATCCGGACGTGCCCATCGAGGAGACCGTGGGCGCCATGGCCAGCCTGGTCAAAGAGGGCAAGGTGCGCTTCCTGGGACTTTCCGAGGCGGGGCCCGAGACCATCCGCCGCGCCGCCGCCGTGCACCCCATCACGGCGCTCCAGACGGAATACTCGCTGTGGAGCCGCGATCCTGAGGACGAAGTCCTGCCCACCTGCCGGCAACTCGGCATCGCATTCGTGGCCTACAGCCCGCTCGGCCGCGGCTTCCTCAGCGGCAAGATCAAGAGCCCCGAGGACCTCTGGCCTGACGATTTCCGGCTCACCTCGCCGCGCTTCCAGGGGGACAATTTCCAGCGCAACCTCGACGTGGTCGAGCGCGTGCACGCCATCGCCGCCGCGAAGTCCGTGACCCCGGCGCAACTCGCGCTTCGTTGGGTGCTGGAGCAGGGCCAGGACATCGTGCCGATCCCCGGCACCAAGCGCCGCAGTTGGCTCGAGGAAAACCTCGCCTCCCTCGATATCCCGTGGACGCCCGATGACGGAGCCCGCATCGCGGAGGCCGCCCCCAAGGGCGCTTTTGCCGGCACCCGCTACTCCGCCGCCGCTATGCGCATGGTCGGCCGCTGAGCACCCGCCCCCGGACCGCCCGGGCCGAGACCCCAGAGGAGGGCGGGCTTAAGCCCGCGCGGGGCTTCAGCCCCGCCCAGCCCCCCGCCAAGAATTGACCATTTTGGCCAAAACAGCTAATATGGCTTCGGAGGTGGCCAAGATGTCCAACAGCCGTGAACGGTCGCGGACGGCCTCCATTTCAGCGACCCTCGCGAAGAACGAGTTTGGCCGCGTCCTCGAGGAGGTGATTCAGGGTGCCACGGTGGTAATCACGAGGCACTCCCTCCCCAAAGCGGTTCTGATTTCGGTGGATGAGTTCAACGCGCTATCCAGCTCTCACCGGGCCGAACTCGATACGCTGAGCGGCGAGTTCGATCTCCTCCTCGCCGGAATGCAGACGCCGGCGTCGCGTGCGGGCATGAAGGCCGCCTTCGAAGCATCGCCGAAGCGCTTGGGACAGGCTGCCGCGGCGGCGCGCCGGCGTGCGCGATAGAGCCCGGGCTCCCCGCATCTACGTCCTGGCCGGGACCAACGGCGCCGGAAAGAGCAGCGTTGCGGGCGCCACGATCCGCGCCCGAGGCGCCGAATACTTCAACCCGGACGAGGCGACGAACCGGATCCTGGCCGCCAATCCCGGGATCACGCTCGCGGAAGCGAATAGCGCCGCCTGGGGCGAGGGCAAGCGACTACTCGAACGCGCCATCGCCGAACGATTGGATTTTGCGTTCGAGACCACGCTGGGAGGCCGCACCATCACGGCGCTCCTAGGAGCGGCCCTTTCGGCGGGAATCGAGGTGCGCATCTGGTACGTGGGATTGCACAGCGCGGAGCTCCATGTCGCACGGGTGCGGGCGAGAGTCGCCAAGGGCGGCCACGATATTCCCGCAGCAAAGATCCGCGACAGATACGACCGCAGCCGGGTCAACCTGATTCACCTCCTGCCCAGGCTAACCGAGCTTCGTCTCTACGACAACAGTGACGAAGCCGACCCGGACGCGGGCGCTACTCCAGAGCCCAAGCTCCTCCTCCACATGGTTGGCGGCAAAGTTGTTCATTTGCGCAATCTCAAGCTGACCCCGGATTGGGCCAAGCCGATCCTTGCCGCTGCGATGAAGTCACAGTCAGCCGGGCGCCTGCTACGCTAGAAGTCTATGCCCCCCGCCGAAGCCCTGCCCACCATCGTCGTCGTGGGCCGTCCCAACGTCGGGAAATCGACGCTGTTCAACGCCATCATCGGCCAGCGCCGCTCCATCGTCGGCGATGAGCCCGGCATCACCCGCGACCGCATTCACGGGATCGCCGAGCACCACGGCCACTTGTTCGAGGTGATAGACACCGGCGGCATCGTCCGCAGTGACGCCGAGCACATCCCCACGCAGATCCTGAAGCAGGCCCGCCACGTGATCGAGAATGCCGCCTACATCATCTTCGTAGTGGACGGCCGCACCGAGCTCACCTCCGCCGATCGTGACTTGGGGCAGCTCCTCCGCCAGCTCGGCAAGCCCGTCGCGCTGGCCGTCAACAAAGTCGATACCGCCGCTCGCGAGTCCCTGGCCTCGGACTACTACACACTCGGCATCGCCGACCTGTTCCCAGTCTCGGCCGAGCACCGCCTCGGCGTCGACGACCTGCTCGACCACGTGACCGCCGGCTTCCCCATGAACGTCCCCGAGGAGACCCCGGAGCCGGAGCGCAAGATCAAGGTCGCCATCATCGGCCGGCCCAACGTCGGCAAATCCACGCTGCTCAACGCGCTGGTGGGCGAGGACCGGGCCATCGTTTCGCCCGTCGCCGGGACCACGCGGGACGCCGTGGACGTGTCGATCGAGCGCGACGGCACGGCCTACGTCTTCGTCGATACCGCCGGCATCCGGCGCAAGGGCAAGACCAAACTGATGGCTGAGAAGCTCAGCGTGGTGATGGCGCGCCGCCACATCCGCATGGCCAACGTCGTGCTCCTCGTCATCGACGCCACCGAGGGCGTGAGCGCCGCCGACGCCACTATTGGCGGCTACGCCCACGAGGAAGGCCGCGCCGTCCTGGTCTGCGTCAACAAGTGGGACGCCGTCGCGAAGAAGGACAAGCGCACCTTCGAGACCTCGGTGCGCGACACCATGAAGTTCCTCGAATACGCGCCCGTGATCTTCATCTCCGCGCGCACCGGCGCCGGGGTGGACGGCCTCTACGCGGCCATACACCAGGCCTACGAATCCGCCTCAGCGCGCGTGGGAACCGGCGAGTTGAACCGCTTCCTCGAAACGCTCAAGTCCGAGCGCGACCCGCGGATACTCTACATCACGCAGCCCTCCGTGCGTCCGCCGACGTTCGTGCTCTTCACCGACCGCAAGACGCCCCTGCACTTTTCCAAGGAGCGCTACCTGGTCAACCAGATCCGCAAGCGCTTCGGCTTCGAAGCCACCCCCATCGTCATCAAGACCCGCCCCCGCAACGAGCGCCGCTAGCCCGCAGCACCGAACCGCGACCGTAAGAGAGCGGACGTAGCGGTCGAATTGCTATCATCTTCTCTCGACATGTTCGAACAGCCATATCAGCTCGGGCGCAAGACGGTTCGCGGCCGCTTTCTCATCCCTTCCGGCATTCGATGCACGCACGCCACCACCATCCGGAAGTGTTTCGACGAGATCCCCGAAATCGGCGCCATCACCACCAAGAGCATTAGCTTCCAGCCGCGCGCCGGATACCGCGAGCCCATCTACGCCCGCTACGCCCCGGGCTGCTACATCAACGCCGTCGGCCTTGCGAATCCGGGCGCTGAGAAGTTCCTGGCCGAGTTCGAGGGCATCCGAATCCCGGACGACAAGTTCCTGCTGGTCTCCATCTTCGGTTGCGACGTGGAGACTTTCCTGGCCGCGGCTCGCACGCTGGCCCCCATCGCCGATGGCTTCGAGCTGAACATGTCCTGCCCGCACGCCAAGGGCTACGGCGCGGAAATCGGACAGGACCCCGAGTTGCTGAGGAGTATCACCGCCGCCGTCGCGGGCGCGGTCGCCGTTCCCGTATTCGTCAAGCTGTCCTCGACTCTGCCCAATCTGGGAGAAGCCGCGCGCGCCTCCCAGGCCGCGGGCGCCGCCGGAATCACCGTGACCAACACCGTCGGCCCGGCGCTAGCTGCCGTGGGCGACCAGCCCATCCTCTACAACAAGCTGGGCGGACTCTCGGGCGATGGCATCCGTCCCATGGGTCTGCGCGCCGTTCAGCAGGTGCGCGACGCGGTCGGGCCGGGGCCGGTCATCATCGGAATGGGCGGTATCGCGTCGTCTGAACACGTGCGCCAGTTCGCCAAGGCCGGAGCCGACATCTTCGGCGTCGGCAGCGCGCTCACCGGCCTCGACAGCGCGCAGATGCGCGACTACATGCGGGACCTCGCATCCGGCACGGCCTGCCAGTGCTCCTGCGAAACGCGAGTCCCCATGGACTACGTGGCGGCGCGCATCGCCTCGCGCGTGGACTACACACCCTCGCTCTTCAAGCTGGTGCTCGATCGCCTGCCCGCGGACTACCGCGATGGCGACCTGGCGGGGAAGTTCTTCTTCCTCTGCCTGCCCGGAGTGGGCGAGAAGCCGTTCGCGATCTTCTCCGCTTCCGAGCGCAGCATCATCGTCCGCACCGTCGGCATCTTCACGCGCGCGTTGGCTGAGCTGAAACCCGGCGTGGAGATCCTGGTCCGCGGCCCTTATGGAACCGGCGTGCCGGACTTCACCGGCCGCACGCTGGTCTTCGCCGGAGGCGGCACCGGGTCGGCTTCCCTGCTCGAAATCGCCTACAAGCTGTGGTCCGGCAACCAGCAGATGTTCCTGCTCGGCGCACGCTCTAGCGATCAGCTCTACGACCTCGAAAAGTTCGAGCGCCTCGGGCCGGTCCGCGTGGCCACTGACGACGGCACCGCCGGATTCCACGGTCTGGTGCCGGACCTGCTTCGCGCCGCGCTCGATGAAATGCCGCAGGCCGAGCGGGACCGCGCCGTATTCATCAACTGCGGTCCCGGGCCGATGGTGTTGCGCTGCTTCGAGGTTCAGGAACCGGTCGCGCCCCCGGACCGCATCATCGGCTCGATCGAGTATATGACCAGTTGCGGCGTCGGCATCTGCGGCAAATGCGCCAGCCCGTCGGGCGCTCTGAGCTGCATCGACGGCCCCTTCCTGCCGCTACGCGACTTCCGCGCCTGACCTTGTTACCGAGCCGCGACCGCCAGGGAGCGGTCCGCGCAGAGGTCAAGCAGCGCCCTTGTCCCACCGCCCTTAGCGCAGCGAATAGCCGCGCACGAGCCGGCAGGTCCGGTTCCAGCGCGTCTTGCTGAAAAAGTGGCGGGCCAGGTCTGCCAAGTGCGAGAGGCCGATGATGTTCCCGTCGGCCAGCTGCTCCGTGGGGGCGTCGTAAGACCACCAGATCAGCAGGGGCTTGCCGACGATATTCTCCCGCGGAACGAAACCCCAGTAGCGGCTGTCGGCGGAATTGTCGCGGTTGTCGCCCATGGCGAAGTAAGCCCCGTCGGGGACCACCACCTCGCCGTTCTTCACGTTGTGCTCCAGCATCTGCACGGCCGGATCGGGAAGCGGCACGTTCGGCTCTCCGGGGAACGAGTCGCGGTACGAGTCGGTGTATGCCGCTTTGTGGACCGCGTAGGGCTCGTCCAGCGGCCTTCCATTGAGGTAGACGGCTTTGTTCGCGATGCGTATGCGATCGCCCGGAACGCCGATCACGCGCTTGACGAAGTTCTGCCGGATGTCGATGGGGTAACGGAAGACGATGATGTCTCCGCGGCGCACGTCGCGGTACGGAAGCAGGTATTTGCTCACGAAACCCGGGGGGCCGTAGGCCAGCTTGTCCACCAACAGGTGATCGCCGCGCAGCAGTGTGTCTTCCATGGAGACGGTGGGGATTACGAAGCCCTGCAACAGCGTGGTGATCAGGAACAGGAACAGGATCCCCGTCGTGGTCCATTCGGCGATGCTATTGCGGCGGGGCTCGGAGTGTTCTGGCTCGGTGGCTTTTCCGACTGCGCTGGAGGCGGGCTGCATAGCGAGCGTCTAGCCCGGATATCCGCGCACCAGTTTGAAGGTGCGGCGCCACCGGGTCTTGGTGAAGAAGTGCTCGAAAAGATCGACCATGAGGTCGATGCTGATGGTGGGGCCGAGCAGGGCCTCCGTCGAAGCGTCGTAGGACCAGTAGATGATCAGCGGCTTGCCGATGATGTTGCCGCGGGGAACGAAGCCCCAGTAGCGGCTGTCCAGCGAGTTGTCGCGGTTGTCCCCCATGGCGAAGATGCAATCGGGAGGCACCACCACTTCACCCTTGACCACGTTGTGCTCGAGCATGTCTAAGCCGCCGGGCAGCACCTGCGTGGTCGGCCCGGCGGGGAAGTTGTCCCGGTAGGGATCGATGAAGTCCGTCTTGAAAAACGTGTACGGCTCCCGGACCTTGACGCCGTTGCGGTACAGCTGCTTGTTGACCAGCCGGATGCGATCGCCGGGCACGCCGATGAGGCGCTTGACCAAGGTCATCTTGAGGTCGGCCGGCGAGCGGAAGACGATAAAGTCACCGTGCTTCGGTTGCTGGTAGGGCAGCAGATGGGCGCTCAGGGCACCGGCCGGCGCATAGCTGAGTTTGTCTACCAGGAGGTGATCGCCGACGAGCAGCGTGTCCTCCATCGAGCCCGTGGGAATCACGAAAGCCTGCACCAGGGTAGTGGTGCCGAATAGCAGGACGATGGCGTTTACCGCCCAGCCGGCGATGGCTAAGTTGAGTCCGCCGCTCACTGGCTGAGGCTTCGGGGTCCGCTTCCTGGCGGCGATCCTGGCTCGCTTCAATCAGAGCTCCTAAGACCTAACGGCTAGGCTTCTATTCTAGCGAACCTGGCAGCACGGAACCGTGCGGATGGCAGCACCGAGCCGCGACCGCGAGGGAGCGGACTTTCGCCTCTTACCCACTACCCCGTATACCCGCGCACCAGTTTGAAGGTGCGGCGCCACCGGGTCTTCGTGAAAAAGTGCTCGAGAAGATCGACAATGTGGTCGACGCTGATGGTGGGGCCCGCCAAGGCCTCCGTGGAAGCGTCGTAGGACCAGTAGATGATCAGCGGCTTGCCGACGATATTCTCGCGCGGCACGAAACCCCAGTACCGGCTATCCAGCGACAAGTCGCGGTTGTCACCCATGGCGAAGTAGCTGTCGGGGGGCACCACCACTTCGCCGTTCACCAGGTTGTGCTCGAGCATGTCCACGCCGCGGGAAAGCACTTGCATGTTGGGCATGGCGGGGAAGTTGTCCCGGTAGGGGTCGATGTAGTCCGTCTTGAAGAAGGTGTACGGCTCGTAGAGCTTCTCGCCGTTGCGATAGACCTGCTTGTTGACCAGCCGGATGCGGTCGCCGGGCACGCCGATGACACGCTTGACGAAGGTCTGCTTGATATCGACCGGGTAGCGGAAGACGATAATGTCGCCGTGCTTGGGCTGCTCGTAAGGCAGCAGGTGGACGCTGACCGGACCGGCCGGAGCATAGCTGAGCTTGTCCACCAGGAGGTGATCGCCGATGAGCAGGGAGTCCTCCATCGACCCGGTGGGAATCACGAAAGCCTGCACCAGCGTGGTGGTGCCGAACAGCAGGAGGATGATGGTCACCGCCCACTCGGCAATCGCTCCGCGTGGTGTATCGGCCCTGGCTCTGGGGGTCTGCGGGGTCTGCTCTGTCGCGGTCTTGACTGGGTCCAAACGAAGCTCCTGAAAGGCTGGGGCTAACCTTCTATTCTAATGTACCGGCGTGGCGCACGCTTCAGCGTGCCGCCGCGGGCTTCAGCCCACGGGGCGCCCGCGCCTCGCGAAGCGGCGCAGGCGGAACAGCTCGATGAACGAAATGATGATATCGATCGCTCCCACGCCGCTGATCGCTCCCCGCAGGTAGGGACTCATCCACAGCTCGGGCCATCGCGATGCCAGGCGGGAGAAATAGTTGTGGTCCCAGATAGTGAGCCACGGCAGCAGGATCAGCACCACGCCGATTTCAAAACAGAAAAAGGCATAGAGCACCGCGGCCGCCTTCTGGTACCACGGGTAGACCGGCTGTCCGGCATCGGCCTGCTCCGGCAGATCGGGCGGCGCCGCCTGCTCTCGCGCGCGGTTCAGGTCCGGCGGCTCTAGCGCCATGCGCGCGCCTCCAGCGAGCACACCAGGCGAACCGGCTCGTAGCTCAGGCGGTGATGCTGGGTGGGGCCGTGGACGGCCAGCGCGTCCAGGTGCTCCGGCGTGCCGTAACCCTTGTGCCGGCCGAGGCCGTACCGGGGAAACACCTCGTCCCAGGCCCGCATCGCGGCGTCGCGCGCGGTCTTGGCGAGGATGGAGGCCGCCGCGATGGCCTGCGAGCGGGCATCCCCGTGAATGAGTGGAATCTGCGGCAGTGGCGTATCCAGCCGGACGGCGTCCACCAGGAGCGAATCCGGCGCGGGCGAGAGTTGTTCGATGGCGCGCTGCATCGCCAGACGCGAGGCCTGGTAGATATTGATTCGGTCGATCACAAAGGCATCCACGGAGGCCACGGCCCAGGCGACGGACCGCTCGCGGATCTGCGCGGCCAGTTCCTCGCGCCGCGCCGGATCGAGCAGCTTGCTGTCCCGCAATCCGGGAATGGGGCGCTCCGGAGACAGAATCGCAGCGGCGGCGAACACCGGCCCGAACAGCGACCCTCGCCCGGCTTCATCGGTGCCGGCCACGAAAGCGAAGCCCTCGGCGCGCAACTGGCGCTCGAAGGTGGCCAGGCAGCGGAAGTTTCGCTTCGCCCGATCGGCCAAAGTTACTCGCGCTCTTTGAGGCGCGCCGCCTTACCCTTCAATCCGCGCAGATAGTAGAGCTTGGCCCGGCGGACCTTGCCGGTGCGCACGACATCGATGTGATCGATGACCGGAGCGTTGACGGGAAAGATACGTTCCACGCCATGTCCGAAGCTGACCTTGCGGACCGTGATGGTTTCACCCATCCCGGTGTTGTGACGCGCGATGAGCGTGCCTTCAAAAGCCTGGAGGCGCTCTTTGTCGCCTTCCTTGATCTTGACGTGGACCCGGATGGTGTCCCCCGGCCGAAACACGGCCATATCCGTGCGCTTCTTACCGTTGATGTATTTCTGCAAGAGCTGACTATTCATGACTGTCGCGCCCGGCCTGACTGGGTACCGGCTCGGGTTCCTTCCTATTCTGTAAACTGCGTTCCGCCAAATCGGGACGGAGGCGCCGCATCTTCTCTAGCGCCGCCTGACGGCGCCAGCGCCGAATCTGTTCATGGTGACCGCTCACCAGCACCTCGGGCACCTTCCAGCCGCGAAACTCCGCCGGACGCGTGTACTGCGGCCAATCGAGGAAGCTGGCATCCTCACCATTATCCAACGCGCTGAAGGATTCGTTCAGCGCCGAATTCTCGTTTCCCAGGACGCCCGGCAGCAACCGCGCCACCGCGTCCACGACTACCGCGGCAGCCAGTTCGCCGCCGCTCAACACGTAATCGCCAATCGAAACTTCTTCGTCCGCCAGGCGCTCGGCCACCCGTTCGTCCACGCCCTCGTAGCGGCCACATAGCAGCAGGATGCCGCTCAAAGAAGCATACCGCCTCGCCATCGCCTGGTCGAACATCCGGCCCTGCGCCGAGAGCAGCACCACCTTACGGTCCGGCGGGCGCTCCGGCCAGATCGATTCGACGGCCGTAAACACCGGCTCGGGCTTCAGGATCATGCCCTCGCCGCCGCCGAACGGCCGGTCATCCACGGTTCTGTGCCGGTCCGACGTCCAGTTCCGCAGGTCGTGGATGCGAATATCCAGCAGCCCGGTTTCGCGGGCGCGCGCAACCACCCCGTGCTCGAACGGGCCCCGGAAAAACTCGGGGAAGATGGTCAGAACGTCAAAGATCACAGATCCTTCAAACCCTCGGGCAACTCGACGGCGATCCTTCGGCCCGGTACATCGATCTCTACACAAATCGCCTTCACGAAGGGAATCAGGACCGGCTTGCCTCCGCCGCTCACTTCTAGGAGTAGCGGGCCGCCGTTATCCACCCAATCCACCACCGCGCCGACGCGCTCGCCGGTCGCGCGCTCCACCACCTCACAGCCGATCAGATCCGA
>CAZBQQ010000024.1:0-2401 GCA_964493965.1 uncultured Solibacteraceae bacterium | reverse complement strand
CGCCGACGCGCTCGCCGGTCGCGCGCTCCACCACCTCACAGCCGATCAGATCCGACTGGTAGAACTCTCCGTCCGCCAGCGGGGCCCGCTCGCTGCGGGGCAGGCGAACGTCCAATCCCTGGAGCGTCTCGGCCTGGTCAATCGAATCGACGCCTTGGAACTTGAAGACCAGGCGTCCCCGATGATCCCAAACCGACTCGATCCCGATGGGGCGCGGCATACTCCCCGCGCTCTGTGGCCCAAAGAGAAAGACTTCCCTAACTCCGTTGAAGCGCTCCGCGCCGCTGGTCAGCGAGTCGGCTATAACTTCACCGCGCCGGCCCCAAGCTCGGGCCAGCCGGGCCAACGTGACCCACAACGCTTCGCTATCGGAATCTTCCGGCGCCAACTACTCCAGGATCTCTAATGTGAACCGGCGGTTCAACTTCATCCCGGCCGCTCCCAGAATGGTGCGGATCGACCGGGCCGTCCGCCCCTGCTTTCCGATCACCTTCCCAAGATCAGTGGGCGCAACTCTCAGCTCCAGGACTGTGACCTGTTCTCCCTGAACTTCTCGTACGGCAACCTGGTCGGGGATATCAACCAGAGCCTTAGCAATATCCTCTACAAGTTCTTTCATCCCTGCCATCCCACCGCCTCCTCTATTCGCCTCGATAATAGCATCCTGCTAACAAGGAACGTTGTATCCTGAACGAACAGCAGGGGGCCCAGAGCCGCTGCTCTGTTACTGGGCGACCGGCTCGGCCGCGGGCTGCGGATACTTCTGGATCAAGCGCGCCACCGTGACCGACGGCTGCGCGCCGCGGGCTATCCAGTGGGCAATGCGATCGTATTTCAGGTTCACTGCAGTCGGCTGCCGGACGGGGTTGTACTGGCCGACCACTTCCAGGGCGCGGCTGTCGCGCGCCCGTTCCTTCTCAATTACCACCAGGCGATAGGACGGCTTTTTCTTCCCGCCGAATCGCGCCAACCGAATCATCAACATAATCTGTAGTCCACTCCTGGAATCTTACTCCGTCCGCTTCCTCACGGTCACGGTCCGGTGCTGCGGGCGCTACATGCGCTGGCCGAGGATGTCCGGCAGTTTCATCTTGCCGAGCTTCCGCGACAGGAATCCGCCCGTCAGGCCCTTCATCATCTTACGCATCTGCGAGTACTGCTTCAGCAGATTATTGACTTCCTGCACGGTCGTCCCGCTGCCTTTCGCGATGCGGCGGCGGCGGGAGCCGTTAATGGCCATGTGATGCTCGCGCTCGTACGGCGTCATCGAATCGATGATCGCCACCACGCGCATGATTTCTTTCTCGTCTATCTTGACGTTCTTGAGGTCCTTCAGCATGCCGACCTGCGGCATCATCGACATGATCGATTCGAGCGGCCCCAGCTTCTTTAGCTGGCGGATCTGATCGCGGAAGTCCTCGAGCGAGAACTCGTTGTCGAAGAGCTTCCGCTGCATTTCTTCGGCTTGCTTCTGGTCGATCCCCTCCTGCACCTTCTCGACGATGGAGAGCACGTCGCCCATGCCGAGGATGCGGGACGCGGTGCGATCGGGATGGAACGGCTCGAGGGCGTCGAATTTTTCGCCCACGCCCACGAACTTCAGTGACTGGCCGGTGACGGAGCGAATGGAAAGAGCCGCGCCGCCGCGGGCGTCGCCATCCATCTTGGTGAGGATGACGCCGGTGATGCCGAGCCGCTTGTGGAATTCGTCGGCGGATTTGACGGCGTCCTGGCCGGTCATGGCATCGGCGACAAACAGGATTTCGGTCGGCGCCAGCGCTTCCTTGAGTTGCTGTAGCTCGGCCATGAGGTCTTCGTCGATGTGCAGACGGCCGGCGGTATCCACCAGCACGACGTCGCGGCCGGTGTTGGCTGCCTCGCGCCGCGCTGAACGGGCCAGGTCGATTGGCTTCGTTTCCTCAGGCGTGCCCACGTAAACGGGCAGCTTGATGTCGCGTCCGATGACGGCCAACTGCTCGCGCGCGGCGGGCCGGTAGACGTCCACGGACACCATCAGCGGGTTGTGACCGTTCTTCGAAAGCCAGCGCGAGAGCTTGCCGGTGGTGGTCGTTTTGCCGGAGCCCTGCAGGCCGACGATGAAGATGACCGTGGGCGGGTCGTTGGCGAAGCGCAGCTTGGCCTGGTGGCTGCCGAGGGTCTTGATCAGCTCCTCGTGGACGATCTTGACCACCTGCTGGGTGGGGGAAAGGGCCGTGAGGACCTCTTCTCCCATCGCCTTTTCCTTAATGTTTTCAATAAGCTGCTTGACCACGCGGAAGTGGACGTCGGCCTCGAGCAAGGCCACCCGGATTTCGCGCAGAGCCGTCTCCATGTTGGCGGCGCTGAGCTTGCCCTCGCCGCGCAACGTTTTGAAGACGCGCTGAAGCTTGTCGGATAAGTT
>CAZBQQ010000023.1:0-51074 GCA_964493965.1 uncultured Solibacteraceae bacterium | reverse complement strand
TGTTCTGTGCCCTGTGGGGCAGGCTGGCAGCCTGCGGCGGGTTGTCAACCCGCCCCCAGCGCCGGTTGCCAACCGGCGCGCAGCTTGACAAGCTGCCCCACATACAGACCCAGGTCCGCTGGCTGCCCTACTTGCGGCGGCCGCCGGGTTCCCGGTAGTCCGTCTGCTGGAAGCCGGCGGGCACCTCGAACTTCGACGGGTCCAGAGAGTCGGTCGAGAAGCCGCTCATCTCGGTGACCATCTCCATCATGGTGCCGGCGCCTTGCTGTCCGGAGCCCTGCTGATCCTGATCCTGCTTGTGGCCGACGCCCAGTCTGGCGGCGGCGAGGCGGCCCATCAGTCCGCCCTTCTGCTCGGGCTCGGGAGTGGGCTGCGCGGTGGGATCGTGGTTGGCGGCGACCTGGTCGCTGCCCTGGGCGCCCATGACCATGAACTGGTAAATGGGCATGCCGTCGAGCTTGGACATCTCTTTGGCCATTTCGGCCATGCCCTTACCCATGCCGGGCTGCGCCATTGCCATGCCGGGCGACCAGGTGAGCTTCTCGGCCATGCGGCGCTGGAAGTCGCGGAGTTCGTCGTAACCCGACGCCGGCTTTGCCAGCCACATGTCGGAGGTGATGACCATGGCGGTGACCGGCTCGCCGGTCTTCTCGTCCTGGCCGATCATCTCGATCTTCACCAGCGCTTCGTGGGCGTCGGTGCCCGCGATCGAGCGGGTCTTTCCGGTCTTGTCGACGGACGCCTTGAAGGTCAGGTTCTGGACGGGCTTTCCCTTCTCGCTCTTGATCTGCTCGTCGGCGTGTTTCATCATTTCAGAGAGCTGCGCGAAGGTGACGACGGAGTAGGTCTTCTTGTCGAAGTTGACCTCGGTCATGGTTTCGTTTTTGAGGTCGATGATGTGGGCCGCGTGGGCGCTTATCGTCGCCATCCGATCGCCCTTCACCATCACGGTGCTTTGGATCGGCTCGCGGGCCTGCTTGGAGACGACGCCGGCCATCTTCATGGCGCTTGCCATCATGCCGCCGGTGATTTTGGAGGTTGTCTGGTAGCTGAAGTCGGCCAGCAGCGTGGTCCCGCTCCAGAGAGTTATCGCAACGCCGAGTGCCAGTCGCGTAAGCATTGGTTTGTCTCCTCGGGACATGATAACAGCTGCTCGTCGCTCGTCGCTCGTCGCCAGTCGGTCCCCTGGGCGATTCCGTGCGCTTCGCGGCCGGGAGTCGTTTCGGTGCGAGGCGCGTCCTACTTGCTCTTGGCCAGCAATTTGTCGATTGCGGCGTTGAGGCCCTTGCCCTGGAAGATGTCCGTGGTCTCGGGGCCGTAGACCCAATCGCCTCGGATGATGCCGTTGGCATCGATCAGGTAGATGTGCGGGGTGGTGATCTTCCCCCCCTGCATCGCGTCGGGAAGGATGTAGGAGTAGGAGACCTGGCCGCAGTCGAAGAGCATCGGGTAGGTGATCTTCAACTGCGAGACGAAGGCCGCGACCTTGTTGTGGTCGTCGGGCGGGTTGACGACGGCGAGCACTGCCACCTTTCCCGCGTAGGATGCCTTGAGCGTTTCGAGCAATTTCGCGAACGGAACGCAGTGGGGGCAGCTGGTTTGCATGATGTCGAGCAGCACGATTTTGCCACGGTAGTCCGCGAGGTCGTGCTCGTTCATGTTCAGATCGGGCAGCGAGAAGCTGGGGGCGCGCCGCACGGTCTGCGCGAACGCGGCGCCGGAGACAAGAGCGGCAAAAGTGGCAATCAAGAAAAGTCGTCGCATAAAGGTCAAGGTTAACACGGAGGACGCCCGCGGCCCTTCGCCCGACGAGCCACGAGCGCCTTTGGGGTAACGTAGAAGTATGAAGATCTTCCTGGACACGGCAAACCTCGACGAGTTGAGGAAGGGAGCGGACTGGGGCGTGGTGGATGGTGCAACGACCAACCCGTCGCTGATCGCAAAAGAGGGGCGTCCGATGGCGGAGCACATCCGGCAGATCTCGGAGATCATTAGTGGGGACGTCAGCGCCGAGGTGGTTTCCACCGAAGCCGGCGCCATGATCGCCGAGGGCCGCGAACTGGCCCGCATTCATTCCAACGTGGTTGTGAAATGCCCGCTGACGCGCGACGGGATCAAGGCCACCGCCGCGCTTACGAAAGAGAATATCCGGGTGAACGTGACTCTGTGCTTTTCCGCGCCGCAGGCTTTGCTGGCGGCCAAAGCCGGGGCCTACATCATCAGCCCGTTTGTGGGGCGGTTGGACGACATTGGCCAAGTGGGGATGGACCTGATCGGAGACATCCGGACCATCTACGACAATTACGGATTCAAGACGCAGATTCTGGTGGCCTCGATCCGGTCGCCGGTGCACGTGCTGGATGCGGCGCTGGCGGGCGCCGATATCGCGACCATGCCTTTTAAGGTCCTGGACATGTTGTTCAACCATCCTCTGACCGATAGAGGACTGGAGCAGTTCTTGAAGGACTACGAAAAAGCCTTTCACGAAACGCGAATCGAACACTCATGAAGAAGCGGCGAATCCTGATGGCGGGCGTGGCGGGAGCGCTCACGGGCGTGATGGCGTGGTTCGTCCCCTCCTCGCGCCGGTCTCCTGCCGAGCGCGAGCGGCGGCGGCGGCTGACGGTCAACGCCAGGGGCCGCACCGGCGGCGCCACGATCACGGACTTCCACGACGGCGTGATCTGCTACTCGTACTTCGTGGGCGGCGTCGAGTACACGGCGTCGCAGGATCTGTCGGCGCTGCTCGACATGCTGCCCGAGGATCCGCGCACGCTGATCGAGCGGCCAGCGACGCTGAAGTACCTGGCGCACAATCCGGCCAACTCGATTCTGCTATGTGAGGAGTGGTCTGGGCTTCGTTTCTATCCGCAGGCCGCGGCGAGGTAGGTGAGGCCGGCGTCCACGCCGGCCTCGATGCAGATCTGGAGAGTCTGACGTCCCTTGAACACCGCTCCCTCGCGGTCGCGGCTCCGTTCCGAGCCGCGCGCGCCAGCAAGCGGTAAACGAACTTCGGAGACAGGACCCTAGTTCTTGGGGGTTTGCAGCTTGTCGCGCTGTTCGCGCAGAACGGCCTTGCGGCTGAGCCGGATCTTATTGCCCTCGAGCGCCAGCACCTTTACCAGGATCTGGTCGCCTTCACGCAACTCGTCCCGCACGTTCTTGACGCGGTTTTCCGAGATTTCGCTGATGTGCAGCAGCCCGTCGGTGCCGGGGAAGATCTCGACGAAGGCGCCGAAATCGACCAGCCGTACCACCTTGCCCAGATAGGTCTTCCCGATCTCGGCCACGGCGGCAATATCGCTCACCATCTGCGTCGCCTTGGCGGCGGAGGCCTCGTCGGCCGAATAAATGTGGACCGTGCCGTCGTCTTCGACGTCGATCTTCACGCCGGTCTGTTCCACGATGCCGCGGATGACCTTGCCGCCCGGTCCGATCAACTCGCGGATCTTGTCGGTCGGAATTGTCAGCGTGTAGATGCGGGGAGCGTAGGGCGAGAGCGTCGTACGCGGCGTCGCGATCACCTCTTCCATCTTGCCCAGGAGGAACAGCCGCCCGCGCAATGCCTGGTCGAGCGCCTCCTTCATGATGGCGATGGTGACCTTGGGGACCTTGATGTCCATCTGCAGGCCGGTGATGCCTTCCTTCGTCCCGGCGACCTTGAAGTCCATGTCGCCGTAATGGTCTTCGGCTCCGGCGATGTCGGTCAGGACGGCGTACTTCTCGTCCTCTAGCACCAAGCCCATGGCCACGCCCGCGACGGGCGAAACGATGGGCACGCCCGCGTCCATCAGGGACAGGGTGGCGCCGCACACGGTAGCCATGGAGCTCGATCCGTTGGATTCCAGGATGTCGCTGACCACGCGCATGGTGTACGGGAAGACGGACTCATCGGGGATGACGGCGGTGAGCGAACGCTCGGCCAGCGCGCCGTGGCCGATCTCGCGGCGGCCGGGGCCGCGCATGAAGCCGACCTCGCCCACGCTGAACGGCGGGAAGTTGTAATGCAGCATGAACCGCTTGGAGGACTCGCCGATTTCGAGCAGTTCCAGTCGCTGTTCGTCGTCCTTGGTCCCCAGGGTTACGGTGACCAGGGACTGGGTCTCGCCGCGGGTGAACAGGGCCGAGCCGTGTACGCGCGGCAGCACGCCGACTTCGATCGAAATGGGCCGGATCTGGTCGAACGCGCGCCCGTCGGGACGGCGCCGCGCATCGAGGATCTGGGTGCGGAAGATCCGCTCCTTCAGCGCTTCGAAGACCTTCTTGGCTTCCGGCTGTTGCTCTTCGGGAACGCCCGCGAGCACCTTCTTCTTCAGCTCGTGAATCTTTACCTGGCTCTCGAGCTTTGGGTATTTCTCGGTGTCGAGCGAGTCCGCCAGCTCATCCTTGTACTGGGCCGCGATCTGGTCGGAAAGCGTCGGGTCCAAGACGGCCGGAGTGTACACCATCTTGGTCTTGCCGGCCTGGGCAACCAGCTCGCGAATGCCTGCGACGATCTTCTTGCAGCACTGGTGGCCGAAGTCGATTGCATCCAGCACTTCGGCTTCCGAAGCGCCCAGCGAGCCGGCTTCCACCATCACGATGCCGCTATCGGTGCCGCAGACGGTGATGACCAAAGTGGCGGCGCGCTGCTCGTCGTAGGTCGGGTTCGCAATCATGGTGCCCTTGACCAGGGCGACGCGGATGGCGCCCAGAGTCTCGGGGAAGGGAAGATCCGAAAGGGCGAGCGACGCGCCGGCGCCAATGATGGCCAGCGGGCCGGGATCCCGAATGGGATCGGCCGAAAGGACCATGGCGATCACCTGGGTCTCATGGCTGAAGCCTTCCGGGAACAGCGGACGGATGGGACGATCGATCAAGCGGCTGGTGAGAACTTCCTTTTCCGAGGGGCGCCCTTCGCGCTTGATGTATCCTCCCGGAATCCTGCCCGCGGAGTACGTGTATTCGCGGTAATCGACTGTGAGTGGGAAAAAGCTTGCGCCGACCTTCGGCTCTGGCGCCATGCAGGCGGTGACCAGCACCACCGAATCACCGGAGCGAACCACTACCGCTCCGTTAGCTTGTTTGGCCACCTTGCCGGTTTCGAGGGAAATCTTGCAGGTGCCCAGGTCAATCTCTGACGTGTATATCATGAACTGCTCCATTCCCGGCCCCATCGGGGGTCCGGTGCGTGTTCGGGCCGGCAGCAACGCACGCGCCCGAGATGGAGATAGGAAAGGGTGGAACGACCTGGCAGGTTTCTAACCGGGCGGCAACGACCGCCCGCCGTGCCTTCGAGTCGACTCTAGCGGCGGATACCCAGCTCCTGGATGAGC
The DNA here is from genome assembly GCA_964493965.1 of uncultured Solibacteraceae bacterium. GTDB lineage: Bacteria > Acidobacteriota > Terriglobia > Bryobacterales > Bryobacteraceae > DASWZN01. The sequence continues at coordinate 45,759 of CAZBQQ010000023.1, read as the reverse complement.
TTCTGATAGCGTTCCGGCTTCTCGGCTTTGAGATACTTGAGCAGCCGGCGCCGCTGGGCCACCAGGGTCAACAGACCCTTACGCGAATGGTGGTCCTTTTTGTGGGTTTTGAAATGTTCCGTAAGCTCGGCAATACGCCGGCTCAGGAGCGCCACTTGCACTTCTGGCGAGCCCGTGTCCGTCTTGTGGACACGATACTTGCTTACAATCACCGTTTTAGCTTCAGTCGCCAGGGCCATGCTAGAGTAGATACTCCTTCTCTCTCTTTTCTCCGTCTTTGTACCCAATCAGGATAGCACAGGGTGGGGGCGGACCGTTTGGGGAGGGCGGGCTGAAGCCCAATGCCACACAATTTTTGCCGTGGGGCGGACCCCCTGGTCCGCGGCCGACGCCCCCGTCGGCCTGGTGGTTGTACCGGTCAGCCTGATTCATCAGCGGGAAGGCGGGTCCAGGGGGACCCGCGCGGACCAGGGGGTCCGCCCCACCCTCCAAGGCACAATCCCCAGTTTCGGAAAAAGTATGTGGCATTGGGCTGAAGCCTGCCCTCCGCTGAGAGTGCTCCGTTATATGCCTTGACACGTATATTCCCTTCGGCGTATACTCGGGGCGTGGAATCAGTATTCGAAATCATTGCGGAGCCGAACCGCCGGGCGATACTGGGCCTCCTGGTTTCGGCGGAGCAGTCGGTGGGAGAGATCGAGCGTCAGCTTCATATGTCCCAGCCGACCGTGTCCAAGCACCTGCGAGTGCTGCGAGACGCCGGTTTCGTGGAGTCCACGGTGGACGCACAGCGCCGCCTCTACCGGCTGAAACCCGAGCCACTTCAGGAAGTGGATGCCTGGCTGGCTCCGTTCCGCCGGTTCTGGTCCGCTCACCTGGATGCTCTCGAACGCCACCTCGACCGCATGGATCAACCAACACCAACGAAAACGAAGACAAGGAGGGGAAAATGAAAATCAAAGTGACCAGCATATACGTTGACGACCAGGACAAGGCCCTGCGGTTCTACACGGAAGTACTGGGCTTTGCCAAAAAGACCGATTTCAGCCAGGGCCCATATCGCTGGCTGACCGTCGCATCGGCCGAGGAGCCGGACGGCACCGAGCTGCAGTTGGCGCTGAACGGCAACCCCGCGGCCAAGGCCTATCAGGAGGCGATCTTCCAACAGGGCCAGCCCGCGGCCATGTTTTTCACCGACGACGTCAAGGGCGACTATGAGCGGATCAAGGCCCTCGGCGCCGAGTTCACGATGCCGCCCACCGATGTGACCGCCTCGATCATTGCGATGCTGAAGGACACCTGCGGCAACCTCATTCAGCTCACGCAGCTGAAACGCTGGTAAGGGAGAAGACCTCGTAAGCGAGAAGAAGATGACCGAACGCGCGCAGTACACGCCGGGAGAGGCCAGCGGGGCCGAGATCCGAAGGGGCGGCGGAGAGAAGTGGACGCTCATTCTCGTCAGACAACTCCGCCACTCGCCGGAAAAAGTCTGGCAGGCGCTTACCGACCCGGCGCAACTGCGCGAGTGGGCCCCCTTTGTGGCCGATGGGAACCTGGGCGCGGTTGGAACGGTGAGTCTCACCTGGGTGGGAGCGCCCGCGCCGCAGGAAACAACGGTGACGCGGGCCGACGCGCCGAAGCTGCTCGAGTACAACGACATCCGGTGGGAGCTCGAAGCCTCCGGCGGCGGCACGCGCCTGACGCTGTGGCACAACATCGATCGCCGCTTCATCGCAATGGGTGCTGCCGGGTGGCACATTTGTTTCGACGTTCTGGATCACCTGCTCAGCGGTACTCCCATCGGCCGCATCGCCGGCCCGGAGGCCATGAAGTTCGGCTGGCCGCGATTGCACGCCGAGTACGCAAAGCAATTCGGCGTTAAGGCCCCCGCCTGGCCGCCACAGTCGGTGGGCGGCTAAAATAGGGGCAAGAGAGGGAGCTCTACATGAAAAGACCCGTCACGACCGAGTCTGCCTCTGCATTCATCGACCAGAGGATCAAGGAACTTGGGGACTGGCGCGGGAAGACGCTCGCGAAAGTGCGCGAAATCATACACCAGGCAGACCCTGAGATCGTCGAGGAGTGGAAGTGGATGGGGACTCCCGTTTGGTCCCACGGCGGCATCGTCTGCACGGGAGAGACGTACAAGAGCGTCGTCAAGATGACCTTTGCCAAGGGCGCTGCGTTGAAGGACCCTGCAGGTCTATTCAACTCCAGCCTCGACGGGAACGTCAGGCGCGCCATCGACATCCACGAAGGCGAGAAGGCCGATGAGGCGGCCTTGAAGGATCTCATCCGCGCCGCCGTGGCGCTCAATCTCGAGGGCAAGAGCAAGCCGAAGGCGCGGCGAGCGGGCAGTAGGCAGGCCGGCTAGCGTTATGCGGGTCCGCTTCCTCGCGGTCGCGGCTCGGTGCCGCCGGCCTCGTGATATTCGGCGTCCTGGTTGACCTCCCAGAGATCGTAGATCTGCCTTCCGGCCGCGATGTTCCGTGCCGCGAGGATGCCGGTCATCATGGCGTGATCCTGGTTGTTGTAGCGATGCATGCCGTTGCGCCCCACCAGGTGGAGCTGAGGATACCGCCGTTCGATCTCAGCGCGAATCGTGCCGACGTGGGCGGTATAGTCGCGGTCGTAGAACGGGTAGGCCTTGGGCTGCCGCACCACACAGCCGTCCACCACGGTTTCCGGACGCGCCAAGCCGGTCCGCCCCAGCTCGCGCCGGGCCAGCGCGATCAGATCCGCGTCGGGCATGGTCCAGATCCCGTCGCCCTCGAAGCAGAAGTATTCCAGCCCGTAGCAGGAGTGAGCCTCGTCGGGAACCATGTACGGCGACCAGGAACGGAAGTTCTGCACCCGGCCGGCGCGGATATCGGGGTCGTGGATGTAGATCCAGTTGTCGGCCAGTTCGCTGCGGCCGCGCGCGATCAGGGCGACGGTCAGGAAGTCGCGGTACTTCAGGCTGGCGGCGGCGCGCAGGCTCTCTTCGGAAAACGCCGGAGTGATCGAGCGCACCAGTTCGGCCATGGGGGCCGAGGATATGACGTGGTCGGCGGTCAGGGGCGTCGAGCCGGGCTGGCACGTCAGCGTCCACTGGCGCGTGCCCTCGTCCCAGCGGCAGGCGGAGACTCGCTGCCCCATGCGGACCTCGCCTCCCATTTCCTGTACCCTGGCCGCGGCGGCCGCCCACATCATCCCCGGTCCGTAGCGCGGGTAGCGGAACGCCTGGATGAGCGTCTTGACCTGCCCGCTGCCGCCGCCCCCAACCAGCGCGTTTCGGATGGCGGATGCCAGGGACAATCCCTTGATCCGCTGCGCGGCCCAGTCGGCGGAGATGTCTTTGCAGCTCACGCCCCACACCTTTTCGGTATAGGTCTTGAAGAACGTGCGGAACAGGCGCCGGCCGAACTGGTTGCCGACCCAATCCTCCAGGTTCGTGGCGTTGGGGACGGGCCGCAGGCGCGCGCGCAGGTACGAGAGCCCGCACAGGAAGGACTCGAAGAAGCCCAGCTTCCACAGCGCTTCGGCCGCTTTGAGCGGATAGGAATAGAGCTGGCCCCGATAGAGGATGCGGGACAGGCGCGGCCGGTCGAGCATGTCCTCGGGCAGGAGTTCGGTCCAGAGATCCTCGATCTCCTTGGATTTCGAGAAGAAGCGGTGGCCGCCGATGTCGAAGTGGAAACCCTTGTACTCGACGGTGCGGGAGATCCCGCCGACGTACCGCGGGTCCGCTTCGAGGACCGTAACCGGAATGCCTTCTTTGGCCAGCGTGTAGGCCGCTGCCAGGCCCGCGGGCCCCGCACCGATCACCGCGACGCGCGGCGCTCTGCCGCTCTCTGGCCTCATGGCTGAACCGACCCGGCTATTCTAGCAGACCGTTGCGGGGCCGCCCTATTCCCCGCGGGACCGCCCGCCGATACTCTGGTATGCGGCAACCGTCGCGTCACGCGTGCGCCGCCCTCTTCCGCGTGGCGGAGCGGGCTGGGGTCCACCTGACGCCGCGGCACTACTACACCCCTGTGCCGGACGTGCGCTGGCTGCGACAGCATGCCGAGCTTTGGGAGGGCGCCTCCGCGCTGGCCGGCGTCGCCTGGGATCTCGACGCCCAACTGGAGCGCCTGGCTCGGATCTCGGCGCCGTACGTTCACGAGGTCGCGGGGCTGGAATTCTACAATCGGGTCACTTCGGACGCCTGGGGGCCGGGGTACGGTCCCATCGAGTCGCAGGTGTTGCACTGCTTCCTGCGGTCCCAGCGGCCCAGGCGCATCATTGAAATCGGCAGCGGCGTGTCCACGGCCTGCATGCTTCACGGCCTGCCCCAGGTCCAGCTTACTTGCGTCGAGCCGTTTCCCTCGCCCGCACTGTGCCGGACGTCGGACGTGCGGCTGCTCGCTCTGCCCTGCCAGGAGGTCCCGCTCCTGGTCTTCGACGAGCTACAGGATGGCGACCTGCTGTTCATCGACTCCAGCCACGCGGTGAAGGTCGGCTCGGAGGTGCCTCGCATCTACCTGGAGATCCTTCCGCGTCTGCGGCCCGGCGTCTTCGTCCACATTCACGACATCTTCCTGCCGTACCTGTACCCGCCGGACATTCTGAGCTGGCCCTTCTGGGCGTGGCAGGAAACGGTGCTGCTGGCCGCGCTGCTGACCAACAATCCCAAGCTCGAAGTGCTGTTCTGCCTGTCCGGCCTGCACCACGCGCGGCCTTCCGAGCTTTGCCGCCTGCTGCCCGACTACCGGCCCCGCGCCATGCACGGCGGCCTCTTCGCCGACGGCGGGCCGGGGCATTTTCCGTCGAGCATCTGGCTGCGGACCGGGGAGTAGCCCAGCGGATCAGCAGGCTGGAGACTAACCTTAGAGCCGGTGGATCGCCTTCACCGCCACCGCGGGGTCATGTTCAATGATTCTCAAGAGTACAGCGGCAGGACCTGTGGGGCGTCGCCTGTCCTGTTCCCAGTTTTGAAGCGTCTTCACGCTAACGCCGATCAGCTGCGCGAATTCCGACTGCGAAAGGCTGGTCCGTTCGCGAATGACCCGGACGGCGCGAGGGCGGATGACCCGTGGCGAAGGCTTCTGCCTGCCCCGCAGGATTGCCCCGGCTTCGCGCGCGCTGCTCACTAGTTCGTCAAACATCCGTTTTGTCATCGCCGAACTCCTCCTTGACCACCTTGGCGAGCTGCGAGACTTGCTTCGGAGTCAGATCCGCTCTTGCATTCTTCGGATACGCGTAGAGCAGCAGGATCACGTCCTTTCGAACCGCCCAGTAGTAGATGACGCGGGCGCCCCCGCTCCTTCCACGCGATCCGACGGCAACGCGAACCTTGCGTGTCCCGCCGCTTCCTCTGATGAGAACGCCGATCGCCGGATTCGCAATGATCCGGGATTGAAATTCTCGATCATTATCCGCCAATGGCGGATAGCAGTCAACGGTGGTAGCTCGCTTCCCGCAGCGCCGCCAGCGTCTTCGCCGCGGTCTTCTCCCACGTGAACTCGGCCGCGCGCGGCGGGCCGGCGGCCGCAAGGCGAGCGCGCAGGGAGTCGTCCGAAGCCAGCCGTTCGAGCGCCTGGCAGATTGCATCTTCGTTGGCGGGTGCGAAGGTCAGCGCCGCATCACCGGCCAGGCTCGCCAGCGGTTCGATGGCCGAGCAGGCGGTCGGAATGCCTGCGGCCAGCGCTTCGATTACCGGCAGGCCGAAACCCTCGAACGTCGAAGGGTACACGAACGCAAAGGCGTGCCGGAAGAGTGTGTACAGTTCCTCGCGCTCGATCCAGCCGGTGAGCTGCACCGCGTCGGAGCCAGCTACCGCGCTCTCGACCGCCTGCGCGTGGAAGCCGCGCACTCCGGTGATCACCAGCCGGAAGCCGGGCCGCGCGCGCCGGAAGCGGGCAAACGCGCGCACCAGCGGGACCAAACCTTTGTGCGGGTGCGAGGTCGAGGCGCACAGAAAATAGGGCTCGACGGCCGCGCTCTCCCGCTCGCGCGCGATCTCGAAGAACGCCGGATCGGCGCCCAGCGGTACCACACGGATGCGCTCCGGAGCGAGGCCATAGAAGCGCACCAGATCCGTCCGCGTCGCTTCGGAATCCGCCAGCAACAGCCGGGACCGGTGCGCCGAGGCCCACAGCAGCAGGCGCCAGAACGGCAGGTCGAACCAGCGGAAGTACTCCGGGTGGCGCTTGTGCTGCAAGTCGTGGAACACGGTGACCTGCGGGCAGGGGCAGAGGATGGGCGCGGTGAATCCGGGATTCAGCAGCACATCCAGGCGCCGCGAGGCTGCCGCCACAGCAAGGCCGGTCTGCTCCCAGAGGATGCGCGCCGGCCGGAACGCCGCGCGCACGGGCTGCGGGACGGCGTGAAAACTCGCCACGGCGGGCACCAGGGCGGCGTCCGTCTCGCGGTTGGTGAAAACCAGATACTCGTTCTCTGGGTCGATGGCGGCGAGCGCGGCCAGCAGGTGGCGCAGGTAGATTTCCGTCCCGCCGACGCCGCCTGGGATCATATACAGCGCGTTGACGCCGATCCGTAGGGGGGGCATCTCAGCGCGCGGCGCCCAGGCGAGCGAGGCCTGCCTGCGCCACTTCGTTCGCCGGGTCCAGGCTCAGCGCATGGCGGTATTCGCTCGCAGCGGCGGTCGCATCGTTCCGGGCGGCGAGCAGGTCGCCGCGGTAGGCGTAGACCCCGGCGAAGTTGGGATTGAGGCGCTGGGCGTTGTCCAGGGCCTGGGCCGCCTCGTCATTCCGTCCGGCCCTGAGATAGGCCCATGCGACCATGGACCAGGTTTCCGCGTCCCAACGTTGCAGGGTGGCCTGGCGCAGCCTGTCGATGGCCTCGTCGTGGCGGCCGAGACACTCGTAGGTCATGGCCCAGTCGACCAGCAGGGGGTAAGTCGGCTTGCCGGCCTTGGCGGCCGCCTCGAACTCCGGCAGCGCGGCGGCGCAACGCTGCTGGGTGAAGTAGAGGAAGCCGAGCTGTAGGTGCGGCCGCGCCTTGAGGGGCGACTTCGCGGCGGTGTCCTTCCACAGCGCTTCCGGATCGCCCCACAAGGCGCTGCGGTTGTAAGTCAGCACGGCCATTACCGCTAGAACTCCTGCCAGCGTTGCCGCTACGCGCGCCGGGGGCGCCTTCCAGCGCCGCGCAAACTCCACCACCACCAGCAGCAGCCCGATGAACGGCAGGTAAACCCTGCGCTCGGCAACCAGGTCGAGGATGGGCACGAAGGACGAGGTCGGCGCGAGCAGCAGCAGGAAGGCCAGGAAGCCGTAGGAGGCCAGCGCGAACCGCTTGCGGTAGTAGATGGCGACCGCTACGGCCAGCAGCAGCGCGGCCAGGCCGATGATCGCTCCATGAGCGAGAAGCGTTCTCGAGACCGCGAAATCGTGGTCGATATTCTGGCCGAAGGGCAGGACGAACAGGCGGAGGTAGAGCCAGATGGCGCGGCATTGCGAATAGAAGTATTGAAGCCAGGTGAAGCCCTCGACGCCGAAGCCGGCGGTGTTGTTGCCGCGCAGGACGTGCAGCACCATACGCAGGGCCGCTGCCGCGGCCGCCACGAGAATGGCGTAGAGCCGCCAGTTCCGCCGGATGCCACGCCACCCGGACCAGAAGAAGTCTGTCAGCAGCAGCAAGGCCGGAAGTACCGCGGCGTGCTCCTTGGTGGAAGCGGCCGCCGCGAACAGCGCCACCACGCCAATCGACTCCAGCCAGCCGATCGCCTCCGAGCGGCGGTAGAGGAACAGGGCGAACGCGGCATAGAAGAACATCACGCTGAGCGTTTCGGAGCGGCTGGCCACGTAGGCCACCGACTCGGTCTGCAGCGGATGCAACAGGAACAACCCGGCGGCAAAGGCGGCCAGGCCGTCGCGCTTCCAGCCGCTCTCGCCGGCGCGGTCCAGGAACTTGCGCACGATGAGAAATGCGAGCGCGCCCGTCGCGAGGTGCAGCAGAAGGTTCAGGAAATGGTAGGAGAACGTCTGCATCCCGGAGATCGAGTGGTTGACCCAGAAGCTGAACATGAGCAGCGGCCGCAGGCCGGCCACCCAGTGCGTCAGGGGCGCGCTGGCCATCTCCGGCGCGGTGAAGGGCAGGTACAGGTCGTCGAAGACGAACGGGCCGTCCACCGCCGGCCAGTAGACGATGCACACCGCCAGGAATGCCGATCCCAGGGCCGCCCAGTAGTGCCAGGCCTGCAGCACGGGCCCGGCGGAGACGGCCGCGGTTCGGCCCTTATCAGTTTTTGTTTTTGCCTTCTTCATGGACCGATTCGATTTGAAACTCCAGGATGGCGATGCGCTGCGTCAGGGCGATGTTGGCGTCCTTGAGCGCCGAGATGATCGTCGACAGCCGGAACAGCACCAGCAGGAACACGCAGCCGACCAGCGTCAGCAGCGCCATGGGAGGCGAGCCGATGCCCAGGGTCGAGGCCAGCCAGTCAAGCAGGAGGCGCCAGCGTGCCAGCACCAGCAGCGCCAGCGCCGCCCCGAGCCAGCTCACCGAGTGCTCGACGCGGGTGTGAGAGCGCCGCACGGAGACCAGCACCATCACCATCAGCAGCACGCTCAGGCCGGTCAGGAAATTCAGGAGTCCTTGCATAATGTATCGCTCGTCGCTTGTCGCCCGTCGCTCGTCGGCCGAACGCGCTGGTTGCGAGCGGCCACCGACCGGCGACGGGCCTTCCTACTTTCGCCTCCGCCTCCCCTCGTATTTCAGCACGTTCACGAACACTCCCATCAGCACGTGAAAGATGTAGTAGAGCGATTTGACCGCGGTGATCGAGCTCCGGCCCCCCATCCTCTCGCGCATGCGGCAGGGAATTTCGACGAACCGGAAACGCTTGCGCTGCAGCACCACCAGGGTCTCGATCTCGGGGTATTCGAGCGGAAAGCTGGTGCTGAAGACCTGGAGCGCCGCGCGGTTCACGCCCACGAAGCCGGAGGTGGGATCGTGCACCGGCTTGCCCAGGATCGGCCGCAGCACCAGCCGGAAAAAGCGGATGCCCAGGCCCCGCAGGAAGCTGGAATGGTTCACCGCGCGGTCTTCGAAACGGGAGCCGATCACCATCTCGCAGGCGTTGGTCCGCAGCGCTTCGTAGATCTTGGCGATGTAGGCTGGGTCGTGCTGGCCGTCGCCATCCACGCGGATCACGTAGTCGAAACCCAACTCGAAGGCCAGACGGTAGCCCGCTTGCACCGCGCCTCCCAGGCCCAGGTGGAACGGCAGGCGAAGCACGCGCGCGCCGGCTTCACGGGCGATGCGGGCCGTCGCATCCTTGGAACAGTCGTCCACCACCACCACCGGCACGCCCGGCACCACGCCGCGAATCTCCTGGACCACCCGGCCGATCGCAGCCGCCTCGTTGAACGCGGGTACGAGGATGAGCAGCGAGTCCATCACAGCGCCGCCACCTCGCGCGGGCTGATGGTATGCCTGGCGACGAGCTGCTCGAACTCCCGGGCGCTGATGCGCGCCTTGCGGCGAATCGCCCAGCGTTGCCGCAGCAGGCGCGGTCCGTGCTTCAGCATCACAAAATGGGCGCGGACCACGATATAGAACAGCTGTGCCGGGTTCGAGCTCTGCTCGCGGAACCGCGCCGCGCTGCCGCGGCCGGTGAGCGCCGATACCAGGTGCCAGAAATAGCGGGAGCACGAAGCGGCCGGCACGCGGTCCAGCAGCCGGATCGGGAAGTTCTTCAGCAGGACGAACAGTCGGTTCCGCTCCACGTAGTAGGCTTTGATCCACGAGTCCGCGCCCGCCGTCTGGGAGTAGCGGTGCTCGACCCCGGCATTGGGGGCATACAGACAGGTCCACCCGGCCCAACGCCCGCGCAATCCGAGGTCGGTGTCCTCGCAGTACAGGAAGAAGTCCTCGTCGAACATGCCGATCTGGTCGAGCATCTCGCGCCGGTAAAGCCCGGCGCATCCGCTGGGACAGAGAACCTCCTCGGCCTTGCCGAACGCCTCGGGCGGCTGGAGGTTTCCGCGCTGCTTGCTGGTGCCGTCTCCCGAGATCAGCATTCCGGCCGAGTCCAGTTGCGTGCCGCCCGGGAGACGGATCGCGGAAGCGCACATGCCGGCTTCGGGGCGGGATTCCATCGCGCGGAGCAGGGCCTCCAGCCAGCCGGGGTCCGGGATGGCGTCGTCATTCAGCGTGACGCACCAGGCCGACTTCGATTTCCGAAAAGCCTGGTTGACCGCCGTCCCGAAGCCTTTGTTCTGGTCGTTCTCGATCACGGTGACGCCGCTCCAGGTTGCGGCCATCTCCCTCACGAGCCCCTTGCCGCTATTGTCGATAATGACCGCCTCGAAGTTGCGGCAAGTCTGCCGTTCCAAAGCGAAAAGGCACTCCCGCAGGACCGGCGACGCCGTCAAAGTCGGGATGGCGATAGTGACCAGCGGTTCGGGCAACTCCCGATTCTACAATTTGTTGAGCCAGTGGGGCAGGACTCCAGTCCTGCAGCGGGTCTCCAGACCCGCCGGGCGCTTAACTCAGTGCCTGTTCCAGGTCCGCCAGAATGTCTTCCGCCCCCTCGATGCCCACCGACAGCCGCACCAGGTTGTCGCGGATTCCCACCCGGCGTCGCTCGGCGGGCGACACGTCGCGGTGGGAGCTCATCGCCGGATACAGCATGATGCTGTGCACGTCGCCGAGCGAGGTGCCGCGGACGATCAGCTTCAGGCGGTCCATGAAGCGGAAGATGCCGGGGCGGTCCGCGCCGCGGATTTCGAAACTGACCATGGCGCCGCGCAGATCGGGCGGGAACAGGCGCGCGATGGTGGCCGCATCCGGGTGGTTCGGGTCCGCGGGGAAGTGGACCCGCTCGACCGCCGGATGCCCGGCCAGCGCGGTTGCGATCCGGCAGGCGTTGTCGCACTGCCGCTCCATGCGCAGGGGGAAAGTTTTGATGCCGCGCATGGCGAGGTAGCTCTCGAACGGTCCGAGCACGGGGCCGTAGGCGCGGGAGAGCGTGCGCAGGTTCTCGTAGTGTTCGCTGTCCGAGGTGACCGTGCCGCCCAGAACGTCGCCGTGCCCGGCCAGAAACTTGGTGAGGCTGTGCACCACCAGGTTGGCGCCCAGCTCGAGCGGCCGCACCAGCAGGGGCGTCGCGAAGGTGTTGTCCACCACGCAGGCGGCGCCGGCCGCGCGCGCGATCTCGGCCAGCCGGTCGATGGCGCCCACTCGCAGCAGCGGGTTCGACATGGTTTCCATCAGCAGGCAGCCGGGCTTGCGCTCGGCGACGGCTTTCTCCACTGCGGCCAGGTCGCAGATATCGACGTAAGCCACGTCCACGTTCAGGGGCTCGAAGACCTTGCCGAGCACGCTGATGGTGGCGCCGTAGAGCGCGTTGGCGGCGACGATGGACTTCGGCCGATCCACCAGCGCGGTGAGGAGCGCGATCTGGATCGCAGCCATCCCGGAAGCGCAGGCCAGCGACCCGTGGCCGTTCTCGAGCGCTGTGACCAGCTCTTCGAGCGCGGCGTTGGTGGGGTTGTCGTAGCGCGAGTAGGAATAGCCGGGCACCTCGCGTCCGAAGACGCGATCGAGTTGCTCCATCTCGTCGTAGAGATAGGTGGAGGCGGTGTAGATCGGCGTGGTCACCGGCACGGCGGGGCCGGGCTTCTTGCGGTCGCCGGCGTGAACGGCCTTGGTATGAAGGTTCATGAGTGCTCCTGAATTCCACTCTACTGCGGGCTCGGCGGTGGCATGGGGTTTGGAAAAGAGAGAGAATACTCCCGATGGAGATGAGCCGACGGCCAAAGTCGAAATGCGATTGGGTCCGCAGAAACCGGAGTTTCCAGCTACTTCTCCGCCTGAGTCGCCCCCAGAAGCGGCACCACCGCTTCCGGCGTGAGGGAACGTACGGGAGAACCGCGAAACCCCTTGGGGTCCCGGGTCACGATGCACTCACAACCCGCCGATCGCGCCGCGGCCGCGGCCACCGCATCCTCAAAGTCGGAAGCAGGTAGCTGGAGAGCCTCTTGAATGACGGCATGATCGACGGTAGCTACTCGAAAGACGCTCAGGACCGCCGAGAGGATCCCCCTGGCCTTGACGTTGCCCAACTCCTTCCGGAGCAGATAGTGGATCGTCGTCACCGCGTGAGCGGCCAGCATCCCTTCCGATGCGCCCGTCTCGACGGCCGCCCACGCCGCCGCGCTTGCCGCCACATACGGCTGCCGGTCCAGTAGAACGTCCAGAACCACGTTGGTATCGAAGAGGATCCGTTTCATCGATACTTCACCGCCAGATGCTTCCGGTACTCGCGGACGTCTGCGCTCTTGAGAACTCCCCGTACGGAGCGCAGAATCGGTGCGTCGCCGGTCGGGGGAGAACTCGGCCCGGCGACCGCCGCGAGATAGGTCTCGACCATCTCAGACACGGAGATGCCTCGCCGTTTCGCGTATTGTTTCGCGCGCGAAACCACGCGATCGTTTACGCTCAAGGTAAGTTTCGCCACATACGTATGATATCAGAGAGCCAGTACGTACAGCTTCTGCGACCACGAAGCAAGGTGGAATGGGCTCTCCGTACCGTCAATTGACGGGCGGAGACCCGCCCGAAGCGTGCCCAATCCGATCTTGTCGACCGACAGGTTGGCGTTGCGCTCACGAAAAACCGCAATCAGTCGTAGGACATTCCAACGAATAAGATCTCGGCGGGTCTGCCATCTCTATACACGATGGTGTACATACCTTGTCCGCGCTCCATTACGGAAGCGACGGCCCCGGCGTCTTCGATTACCTCTCTGGTGGGCTGTGGTGTCCCGAATAGTTCGAACACCAGATCCTCGGGCATCTGTGTCATCACGCCGTAATCCGGGGTTTCTCCGGTTCGGTCCATGTCTATGATGGAGCGGGTGCCGTCGGCACCGGAGGCCTCAAACGCTTCTTGGATCGTGGCGTGGGCGGCCCCCGGGCCCGGCGCACTCAGGTCCGGCGGGAACTCGGGGAGTTGCTGAACCGGGTTGTACCGCCCCGCTTCGAACTCCCGCTGCCGCAACTCCTGAAGCGCGTTGCCGATATCCGGCCGATAAGGCACGAAGTAGCACCACGGCTCTGCGCCCACAATATTCCTCCTGTTCTGCGAGATTACTCCGGTTCCCGCCGCTGAGCGAGCTTGTCGGGCCCAAGCTTCCCATCAAGCAGGCTGTCGTAATCGTCAGGCAAGAAAAAACCCACCGCCTTCAGAAAAGTCCTGCGGTGCGTTTCGACCAGGAGCGCGAGCAACGCCATCGTGGCGTCTCCGCACGGGCCGGCGAACTCGTATGTCACGCTGAACCACTCGCCCGAGAACTTCAGGTCGGGAGCGCTGCCCAGTTCTCCCAGTCGAATCATGTGGTCCGACCATTCCTTGAACGCCGACCGCAAACCCTCAACCCATTTTGGCTCCGCGCTGCGCAACAGGCCGGCCACTCGGATGATCGGAGAAACCGCCCACCATTCCGATGCGCCGACCATGGGCCACTGGGCGCAGCTCTTTGCGTCCGCCGCGGCGCCGGTGAAGGAGTAGTTGTACCCCCCGCCATCCACCCCCACACTGCCGGAAACGGGGCTAAAATCGGGCGCCCAGTACTTCTTCAGTTCCAAGTATGGGTTACCGAACTCGTTCGAAAACCGGAACAGCACCCACTGCCAGGGCAGGAGCCAAAACCTGCGCAAGGCTGGATGATGCGAAAGCGCATCAACATCGGCGATGTTGGACTGCTTCGTGATGTAGCTGAATGGCATTACCAACCTTTTCGCCCAAGCCGGGGCCCAGCCCCAAGCCCCACCGCGGGAACGCAAACGTAATTGTCCTCTTTGCCAGAACAAACTTCAACTGCTTTTCTGGGCTCTCGCCCCGTAAGGGCTTGATGTCATGAGGCGTGGCAAAGTACTCCGGCGGTTTGAGCAGTGTGGCGGCGTGGAGAGTTGTAAAGAATACGGCGCCGGCGGAGCGCGGAGCAGCTAGCCCCCTACCCCCGCTTCCAGCGCACGCCTTCCTTGGTGTCCTCGAGGATGACGCCGCCGGCGGCCAGTTCCTTGCGGATTTCATCAGCCCGCGCGAAGTTGCGCGACTTGCGGGCCTGGTTCCTCTCGGCGATGGCGGCCTCGATCTCGGCGTCCGACATGCCGGTCTGCTGCTCGGAAGGCCGGATCACGTCGAACACCTGGTCGAAATGGGCCAGGAAATCGAGCGCGGGGGCGGCGTTGCCGGCTCCGAATTCGCCCGCATCCATAGCCGTATTCGTCTCGCGCACGAACTCGTAGGCCGCGCCGAGCGCCTCGGCCGTGTTCAGGTCGTCGTCCATGGCCTCGTCGAAGCGCGCCACGGCCGCGCGGGTCCGCTCAAGCAGAGCCTCGCTGGCGCCTTCGGGGAACTTCTCTTTCTCCAGCCGCCATTTATAATTCCGCAGCCGTTCGAGCGATGCCACGGCTGAGCGCAGGCTGTCGAAGGTGAAGTTCAGCTTCTTCCGATACGGCACCGAGGCCAGCAGATAGCGCACCGCCTCCGGCGCGTAGCCCTTCCCCACCACGTCGCGCAGCGTGAAGAAATTACCGAGCGACTTCGACATCGTCTGCTCGTCGATCAGCAGGTGCTCGGAATGCAGCCAGAAGCGCGCGAACGTCTTCCCGGTCAGCGCCTCCGATTGCGCGATCTCGTTTTCGTGGTGCGGGAACGTGAGGTCGATGCCGCCGGCGTGTATGTCGAGCGTCGGGCCCAGGTACTTCATCGCCATCACGGAGCACTCGATGTGCCAGCCGGGGCGGCCTGGACCCACCACGGTTTCCCAGAACGGTTCGCCTTCCTTGGGCGCCTTCCACAGCGCGAAGTCGCGCGCGTCGGCCTTGTCGTAGCGGTCGGTGTCCACGCGCGCGCCGGCGCGTATCCCGCTGAAATCGGCGTGCGAAAGCCTGCCGTACTCGGGAAACTTGGAGATCCGGAAATAGATGGAGCCGTCGCTCTGGTAGGTGTAGCCCTTCTCGCCGAGCTGGCGTATGACCTCGGCCATGTCCTGTATATGGTCGGTGGCGCGGACCAGGTGCTCGGCGCGCTCCAGGCGTAGCGTGGCGCAGTCCTCGAGGAAGGCTTTCTCGTAGACGGCGGTGTATTCCTGCAGCGACTGGTGCGCGGCCAGCGCCTGCTGTATGATGCGGTCGTCCACGTCGGTGATGTTCATGACGTGGTCCAGGCGGTAGCCGCGCGCGCGCAGCCAGCGGCGCAGGATGTCGACGAAGGTGAAGGTGCGCAGGTTGCCGATATGGGCGAAGTTCCAGACCGTGGGGCCGCAGGAATACATGCGGACCACGTTGTCGTCGAGCGGCGTGAAATCCTCGACCCGTTGCGTGAGCGTGTTGTAGAAGCGCAAGGACATAAGGAGAGAAATACTATCGTAGCAGCCCGTCGCCCATCGCTCGTGCGGAATCGACAGGCGACGAGCCTACCGGCAGATCCCCCGTTTGCTGCGGCGAACGAAGTCCACCAGGTGCACGGCGTGCCGGGTGGGAATCTCGGCCTCGATACGTGCCAGGGCCTGTTCCAGCTTCAGGTTGGACAGGAACAGTATCCGGTAGGCCTGCTTGAGCGCCGCGATATCGGTCTTCTCGAACCCGGCCCGCTTCAGGCCGACCACGTTCAGCCCCGTCGGTTTCATGTGGTAGCCGCTGTACAGGATGAACGGCGCCAGGTCGAGGTTTACCCGCGTCATGCCCGCCACCATCGCGAGCCGGCCGATTCTGGTGAACTGGTGGATGGCAATCCCGCCCGAAATGAAGGCCTGGTCCTCGATCTCCACGTGGCCCGCCACGAGCGAGCAACTGCAGATCACGGTGTCGTTCCCGATGTGGCAGTTGTGGGCGATGTGGCCGGAGGTCATGATGTAGTTCCCGTCGCCGATGGTGGTGGCCGATTCGGGCGCCGTCCCGCGTGAGATGGTGTAGTGCTCGCGAATGCGGTTGCCGTGGCCTATGCGCAGGTAGCTGCGCTCGCCGGTGAACGCCTTGTCGAGCGGGTCGGTCCCCAGCACCGTTCCGGCCGAGATTTCGTTGCGGTCGCCGAGCGTGGTCCAACGTTTTATATAGACGTAGGGCTCGAGCCGGCAGCAAGCGCCCACCGAGACGTCCCGCTCGATGACGCAGTACTCGCCCACCTGGGTCTCGGGGCCGATACAGGCATCGGGATCGATGCGCGCGGTGGGGGCGATCACCGCCGAGGGGTCGATGGCCATAGATTTGTATGATAGCTTGTAGCCTATGCGGGTACGCGAACTGGCGGAATGGTTAGGCGCCACCTTCGAGGGCGATGGCGAGAAGGAGCTGGCCGGAGTGGCTCCGATCGAGATCGCCGGCGTGCGCGATCTCTCGTTCCTCGACAGCCGGAAGGCCGCCAAACAGGCCTCCGCCTCGGCTGCGGGCTGCCTGATTGTGCCCTCCGGATTCCCGAACCCGGGCGGTCGCACGTTGATCTACGCGGCCGAGCCGCGCGCGGCATTTGTGCGGGCCGTGAGCCGGCTCCACCCGCCGGAGCCGGTCGAGCCGGGCATTCACCCCAGCGCCCAGGTCCACCAGACGGCGGAGATCGGTCCCGATGCGGTCATCGGCCCCAACGCCGTCATCGGCGCGCATAGCAGGATCGGAGCGCGCTGCCGCATCGGCGCCGACTGCGCCATCGGCAACCGCGTAACGCTGGGCGAGGATTCGATCCTGTACGCCCACGTCACCCTGTACGACGACGTGGATATCGGGGCGCGCGTCATCCTGCATTCCGGCAGCGTGATCGGCGCCGACGGCTTCGGCTTCTTCATGGCCGGCGACCACTACGAGAAGTTTCCGCAGATCGGGCGCGTCTCGATCGGGGACGACGTCGAGATCGGCGCCAATTCCTGCGTGGACCGCGCCGCGCTCGGCGTCACCTGGATCGGCCAGGGCACCAAGCTCGACAACCAGGTGCAGATCGCCCACAATTGCCGCATCGGGAAGCACGTCGTCATAGCGGCTCAGACCGGCATTTCGGGCGGCGTGGTCATAGAGGACTACGTCATCATCGGCGGGAAGGTGGGGATCGGCGACAAGGTGCGCGTCGAGGCCCACGCGGTGCTCGGCTCAGGCTGCGGAGTACTCACCTCGAAGATCATCCGCTCCGGCCAGGTGGTGTGGGGCACGCCCGCGCGGCCCATCAAGGAGTACCTGGAGACGCTCGCCGGGATGAGCCGTCTGCCCCAATTGCGGGCCGAAGTGGCCGAGCTGCGCCGCCGCCTGGCGGAACTGGAAAGCGGCGGACCTACGGCGCAAAATAGCCGTTGATATCCAGAATCACGTGGGTGCGGTTGGTGACGAACACGCTGATGGCGCCGCCGTCCCCCGCGGGCACGATGGCCGCGTTGGCCACGACCGTCCCATCCCACGAGTTCAGGGTGGAGACATTGGGCTGCGCCGATCCGGTGGGCCAGGCGGTCAGGTATTGCAGCATGCCATCCGGCACCACCGTGACGTTCAGCGAGTAGGCTGCTGCCGTCGCCGGAATCCCGCAGCCGCTTGAAGGGATCGGGAACGAGCGCGCCGTCGAGGCCGCGATCTCCGGCCCTCCAAAGGGACCCTGGCCGCCGCGCGTGTCGGCGATCCGGCACGGCGCCACAGGATGGAAGCTCAAGGAGCCGGCCCCGCCCGGAGCGCCGAAGTAGCCGTTCGTATCCAGCACCACCTGAGTAGGATCCTGGGCGTAGACCGAAATGGAGCCGCCGCTCCCCGCCGGAACCAGCGCGGCATTGGCCACCACTTTTCCGGTCCACGAATTCAGCGTGGAGACGTTGGGCTGCGCCTGTCCCGTGGGCCAGGTCTTCAGATAGCCCAGGTAGCCGCCGGGAACCACCGTCACGTTCATGGAGTAGGCGCTGGCAGTCGCGGGAAGGCCGCAGGAGCTGGAGGGAATCGGGAAATCCCGGCTTTGTGCGCCGGTCAGGGACGGCCCGCCGAAGGGGCCCGTGGCGCCGCGCGTGTCGGCCACGCGGCACGGCCGGACCGGGTAGAAGGCATAGGTGCCAGGCGAGTCGAAGTAGCCGTTGACGTCCAGGATCACGTCGGTGGGATTGGTGACGTACACGCTCACAGCGCCGTTGAAACCCGCGGGGACGATGGCGGCGTTAGCGACCACGATTCCGCCGAAGGAGTTCAACGTGGAGACGAGCGGCTTGTCCTGTCCCGCAGGCCACAAGGTGAGGAAAGACAGCGGCCCCTGCGGCACCACGGTGACGTTCAGCGAATACGCCTGGGCGGTCGAGGGAATCCCGCAGCCGCTCTGCGGAATGGCGAAGGAGCGCGTCTCCGCCGCGCCCATTGCCCCGCCGCTACCGCGCGTGTCGGCCACGCGGCAAGGTGTGACGGGCACGAAGCGAAGGCCGCCGGCGGAGCTGCTGAGCTGCTGGACATCGAAAGAAAGCCCCGCGACAGTAAGCGTGGTGGAGCGCAAGCCGCCCTCGTTCGGCGCCACGGCGTAACCAATGCTTACGTTGCCCACGCCGGAGGCGGGTCCGGCCAGCGTCATCCAAACCGGCGCGTTCGAGATGGCCCACGGGCAGTTGGGGCCGGCCGCCAGACCAATCGATCCGGCGCCGCCAGCGGCCGGCACGGTTGCACCGGAGGAATCGAGGGCGTAGGTGCAGCCCGCATCCACCACCATTGCCGTGAAACTTGTAGTCACCGTAGCCGGCGTGACGGAGAACGAGCCAGTCGTCACGGTCGCGCGAAGAGCGTAATTCCCCGGAGCGACCAGAGCGGTCCCACTGAAAGACGCCGACGCGCTGGACCCCGGTTGCACGGTGCCATACGGCGTGTCCGTGCCGGACCATGTGAACCCGTCGGCCGGCACCATTGTTCCGGTGATGACGGCCGGTAGATCTCCGCTGTTGGCCGCGGTGCAGCGGATCGAGAACTGCGAGCCGGTCGGGATTGGGGCCGGCACGCCGCATGAGAGGCCGATCCGCGGACCGGACATCGAAGACCACGGGCCGTTGAGAGCCAGCGCGAACGGCTCGGCGCTCACGCCCGCGAGCGTCGGGCTGTCGATGGACACCGCCACCACCGAGTCGGCACCGGAGCTCGCGCCAAACACCTCCTGGACGTTGCCCGGCGATGGCCCCGAGTCGCCCCAGCGGACGCCGTCATCCGCCCCGTAAAGACGCAGACTGACGCGATTGAAATAGGAGGCGCCGCCAAGGACGTGCCGGTTCCAGGTGAGCGTCGCACGGGGATCCCCCGATATCCTGTAGAGCCTGGAGGCTCCGGCGGTAAGGCTCCCGGTGGCGTAGTGCAACTCGGCCAGGGCCCGGTTGAGGTTGGTGAATCCAAATCCCTGGTCGGGCAGCCACCCCGTGTTATCGGTCGTGTTGATCAGAATCGCCTTGATCGCGAGTGGGTCCTGGACGCCCGCGCTCGTGAGAAGCGCCGCGGCGCCCGCGATGTGAGGCGCAGCCATGCTGGTTCCTGTTCCGCTGGCAAAATCGTCGGCGGTGCCTGGAATCGCGTCCCAGGTGTACGCCGCCGAGAACACGTTGGTGCCCGGCGCCGCCAGGTCGGGTTTGGGCCTGCCTCCGAGAGTCGGGCCGCGGCTGGTGGCGGTGTTGATGACGCCGCGGGAAGCCCAGTTCGAGACGGCGATCGCGTTGTACGCAATCGCCGGGCTGATCACGGGATAGTACGCGGGGCCGCCGTTTCCAGCGGCGAACGTAATCGTCAACCCGTAGCTGTCGATATACTGGTCCACCGCCTGCGCAAAACCGTCATCGTCCGCCGTAGCCCCGATGCCCCAACTGTAGTTGAAAATCCTCAGAGGTGTGTTGCGAACTGCCCAATCGAGCGCGGCGAGCATGTCGCGCTGGTCGGACTTTCCGTAGGTGCCGCAAGACGCCGAGGGAAACACCTTGTAGGAAACCTTCAAGACATAAAGCGTACTGATGCCCTTCGCCACGCCCTGGTAGTTCGTCCATCCGGCCGCGCCCTGGCTCGCTACAATTCCGGCCACGTGGGTTCCGTGCCCGAGTTGATCTTCGGCCGAGCCTGCGTAATCTCCGAAGCAGGGGTCCGTCCGGCCGTAGTCCAGAAACACCTGGCTGACCAGAGGCATTCCCGCGAACGCCGGATGATTGGTTTTCGCGCCCGAATCCAGGATGCCCACCGCCTCGCCCTGGCCCGTGTAGCCCGCATTCCAGAACGCGGGTGCGCCGAGATCGGGCACGCTGGTGGCGAGTTGGGGATCGTTCTTCTCCGCGGGAAACACGCGGGCGACCGACGGATCGGACTGCAGCGCCGCGAGCGCTGAGGACGGGATCTCGGCGGTGATCATGTTGATGCCCAGATACCGCGAAACCGCGCCGGCTCCCAACTTCTTCAGCCGCGCTTCCAGAGCGTCCTGCTCGGGCCCGATGGCGCGTTCAATGGCCTGAAACGCCTCCCGGCGAGTCTCCAGTACGATCGCATCCGCTGCCTCTCTCGCCTGATATCCCGACTCCGCAAGCTGACGGCGCAACGCGGCCGGTCCCTCAGCCCGCCGCATTATCTCGTATTGGGGCTGGTGCGCCAGGACTATGAAGACGGGAATTACCGCCTCCGACTGCGGACGCTCCCGGAGCCGCGAATCGATCTTGCCGTCGCCGATAACTCCGGCCTGCGCCACCGCCGTCGCGACCAGCGCCGCTATTCCGACAATCGCTAGTGAAGTTTTGCGCACCGCGTCCGGAAGTTTACATTACGATAGCGGGCAAAGCAACCCGAATCGCATCTATGCCGCAGCCGGTCCCGGACCCGCGGCCCTTCAGGCGTTCGGGAATGAAATCAGCAGGGTGAGGCTGTGCGGAGGCTCGGACGTCATCTCGATTGTTGCGCCGTGGGCCTCTGCGATCTTGCGGGCGCTAGCCAGGGCCAGGCCGGTTCCGGCTGGAAATCGCTCGCCGAACGGCTCGAACAGCGGCTCGACATCCTCCGCCGTATACTCCAGCGACGTGGACATAATCTTGAGGACCACGCGCTCGCCAGCCCGCAGCGTTTCCAGGTGTACCGATCGCCCCGGCGCCGAAATTCGCCGGAAGAACGCCACGATATTCCGGAGCAGGTGCTGCATTTGCTCCAAATCGAGCAGCACCAATGGCAAGTCGGGCTGGAGCGCGAAGCTCAGCCCCGCCCCGTCCACCGGATTCCATTCGGAGAGGTTCCGGGCCACCACTTCGGTCAGGTCCAACAGGTGCGTGTTGGGCGCGGCGTTCTGCAGAAAGTGGGCGGCATCGGCCAGAACCCACTGTATCTGATGCACTTCCTCCTGCAACTTCCCGAGCTGACGGCGGGCCTTGGACTCGGTTCGCGGCAAAACCATGTCCAAGTAGGCCGCGATGGATTCAATCGTGCTCAGCGGATGGCGCAATTCCTGGCGCAGGTGCCGGACGACCGTAGCAGGTTCGTAGGTTGCCATTTCTTCCACCGGAGCCTCGGCTATGGCGGTAGACGTCGACATTATCGGTGGCTAAATTATAAACTTATCAGTAGCTTGTCGTGACAATTAAAGATCGTTAATGGTAGCAGTACGGGCCATCAGTACTGCTAACGGTAACGGTGCCGTCCGGCACAGCCGGACGGCACCGTAGCTATCAGCTATCAGCTGTCAGCTATCAGCTCCCAGCCGGACGCGGCCCCGGGTGTGGGCCTGCCACTGTCGCGACCCGCGCCATCCCGACCAGCCTGAGGCGCCCTCGGCCCTCCACCTCCTTGTTCCGATAGCTGACAGCTGACCGCTGACAGCTGACAGCTGCGCGAACGGAGCTTGCGAAGCAAGCTCCGTTTGCGCTATCTTGAAGCAACCACATTTGAGATCGACATCCGGCATCATCACAAACCGCGAGCGGTTCCGGCGTTACCCAGAATGCCGCGGCGTCCTCCGCCTCACGTGTCACCCCCTTGGAGTTTCGAGCTTGTTATGGTTTGATAGGGTAGGCCTATCCGCATGAGCGCCCCAGTCCTTTTGAAGACACTGCATGTATCCAGGTAGACAATTTCCGCCACGCCGTCCCAGAATCCGGGAGAACGTCAACGAGGCGATCCGCGCCCGCGAAGTGCGCGCGGTTTTCCCCGACGGTTCCGTCGAAATCATGCCCACCCAGGCCGCGATCCGCAGAGCCCAGGAATTGGGGCTGGATCTCATCCTGGTGGCGCCCACGGCCGAGCCTCCCGTCGCTAAGGCGATGGACTATGGCCAGTGGCAATACGAGAACAAAAAGAAGCAGCAGGAAGCCAAAAAGAAGCAGCACGTAATCCAGGTCAAAGAAATCAAGTTCCGGCCCAACACCGACGACCACGATTACGACTTCAAAAAGAACCACGCCCTGCGCTTCCTCCAGGAAGGCAACCGCGTCAAGGCCGTGGTGCAGTTCCGCGGCCGCGAAATCGCGCACGTGGACCTTGGCCAGAAGCTGCTGCTTCGCTTCGCGCAGGACCTCTCCCAGGTCGGGCAGATCGAAGGGCATCCGCGCCTGGAAGGCAAGATGGCCCACGTCATCATCAGCCCGGTCAAGAAGGACAAGGAGAAGGAAAAGGAGAAGCCGAAGCCTCCCGCTTCCGGCTCTCCGGCGCCGCCCCCGGCCCGCGTGTAAGCAGGCTGCCCCCTGGAATCGCCGCCCCGCGCACGCATGCCCGGACCTTGCGACGGGCGCTTCCCCTAATCCCCCGACCTTTCTCCGCCGATCACTCGTAGCGTGAGCCTCAGGCGGCTGCTGGCGCCATCGCACTCGGATTGGCTGTTCGCGGCGCTGATGGTGTGGCTGTTCGTGGCGGGAAGCGGCTGGCAGGTTCTGCTGGCCGATGGCGATACCGGCTGGCACATTCGCGCCGGCGAATACATCCTGGCGCACCGGCAGGTTCCGCACGCGGACTTGTTCTCGTTCACGCGGCCGGGCGCGCCGTGGTGCGCCTGGGAGTGGCTCTCCGACGTGCTATTCGCGTTGGCGCATCGCGCGGCGGGGCTAAAGGGCGTCGTGCTGCTCGCGGGCGCGGTCATCGCCAGTGCTCTGACCCTCCTTTTCCGACACATGCTGGCGCGCGGAAGCGGCTTCTTCGTGGCGCTGGCGGTCTGCCTGGTGGCGGCCGGAGCCTCGACGATCCACTTCCTCGCCAGGCCCCATGTGTTTACGCTGCTGCTTCTGGCGGGTTCGCTATGGGTGCTGGGCAGGGACCGGCGGGAGCCCGGCCGCGCGGTCTGGCTGCTGGTTCCGCTGACCGCTCTGTGGGCCAACCTGCACGCGGGCTTTGTGGCCCTTCCGGCTTCCATCATGGTGCTGGCGGTGGCGGCGGCGATCGAGCGGCGCTGGGACCTGGCGCGCCGCTATGCCCCGCTGGCCGCGGGCTGCCTGGTTGCATCGCTCGCCAATCCTTACGGCATCGGGCTGCAC
Organism: uncultured Solibacteraceae bacterium; assembly: GCA_964493965.1. Lineage (GTDB taxonomy): Bacteria > Acidobacteriota > Terriglobia > Bryobacterales > Bryobacteraceae > DASWZN01. The sequence goes on along the minus strand of CAZBQQ010000023.1, from coordinate 22,364 downwards.
CGTCACGTACTCGAGTATCTGCGCTCGGACTGGATCCGCGACGCGGTGGACGAGTTCCAGTCGCCGCGATTCCGTTCGGAAAGCTCGGTCCATTTCGAGATTCTGCTTTTTGGAGGGCTACTGGCTGCGGCAGCGCTTCTGCGGAGGGCCCGTACGGGGGAAGCCCTGCTGGTGGTGGCCTGGGCGCATGCGGCACTGGTTTCAGTGCGCAACGTGCCGGTGTTCGCCGTAGTGGCCTCGCCGATCGTGGCGGCGGAGGCAAGCCGCTGTTGGAGAGCCTGGGCCAGGGAGCGGCCGGCGCGTTCGGTAGTGGCGATTCTGGAGCGCGTGGGCGGCGGATTCGCGTCGAGCGCCGGGCATACGAGCCTGTGGCCCGGGGTGTTGCTCCTGATACTTGCGATCATCCCGGGTCACTGGCCCCTGGATTTTCCCCAGAACAAGTTTCCGGTGGAGTTGGTCGCGAAGCACGAGCGCGCGATCGGGGGAGCGAGGGTGTTTACCTCCGACCAGTGGGGGGACTACCTGCTGTACCGGTTCGGGCCCTCGCAGGCGGTTTTCATCGACGGGCGCAGCGATTTCTACGGGCCCGAGATCGGGGAGTTGTACTTGCGGACGGCGTTCGGCCGCGGCGACTGGGGTGGGACGCTGGGGCGGTACCGGATCGCGCTGGTGCTGGCGCCCAAAGACTGGCCGCTGGCCGACCTGCTGGGCACGAGCGACGGGTGGCGCCTGGTGGATCAGGACGGGCAGGCGGCGCTGTTTGAGCGTTCCGTGCCGTTCGAGCCTAAAGGAAACATCGCCGCGCGCCGAAATAGTCATAAGGGACCGATTCAGCAATGACAACCGCGAGAAAGAAACCCGCCAGCGCGGGCAGCCGGGTTGCCGCGACGGGCTCCGGGCCCGAGGCGGCGGCGCGGCGAGAAAAGGATGCCCCGCGGTGGCGCCTGCCCTCCGGGCAGACGCTGGCCGAGTTCGCACTGCGATCGGGCCTGCTGGCGCGGCGTCTCATGCAGCCGGCGAGGAAAAGTCCGGCCCGCCGCGACCGCGCTGACGTGAGGGCAAACGCTTGAGGGCAAACGAATGGACCGAAGATTCGTCACCGTACTAGCCGTCAGCCTGCTGTTTGCACTGGCGATCTCGGGGGTGTTCTATCAGGTGGTCGCCGGATCGAACCGGGGCGGCCGGCGTCCCGCCAAGATCGACAAGCGCAACCTCGTTGTGGCCTCCCATGCCCTGTCGGTGGGAGGAGTCCTGAAGGCGGAGGACCTGAAGCTCACCGAGGTGCCGGTGGACGAGTTCCCCGCCGGCTGCTTCTCGAGGGCTGACGAAGTGATCGGGCGGCCGATGGCATCGAGCATTCTGGCCGATGAGCCGATTCGCGAGGGAAGGCTGGCCCCGCGCGGGAGCGGGCTTGGCCTGGCTCCGGTGATTCCCCCCGGGATGCGCGCGGTCGCAGTAAAAGTCAACGACGTGGTGGGCGTGGCGGGATTCGCCCTTCCGGGGATGCACGTGGACGTGCTGGCCACCGGGCGGCCGCCGGAGGGGGACGCCTCGGGCTCCATCACCAAGACCATCCTTCAGGACATCATGGTGCTGTCGGCCGGCCAGACCATCGAGCCGAGTTCGAACGGGCAAGCCATCAACGCTCCCGTGGTCACGCTGCTGGTGACGCCCCAACAGGCCGAGACTCTCACGCTGGCGAGCGAGTGGCGGATTCAGCTGGTCCTGAGAAACGGCAGCGACCGTGCCATCGAGAACACTCCCGGCCGCGAGCTTTGGGAACTGTCGGGAATTGCCCGCCAGCATCCAGTAGCGGCCGCCGCGCCTCGCAGTCCACGGCCTGTCGTCGTGGTTCGGACCCCCGCACCGCCGGTTCCCGAGGAAGTGGTGGTTTTTCGCGGCACCAAGAGAACCGTTGAGCAAGTGGGAGAGCGAAACCCATGAAGAACCCGATGCTGTGGATGGCGCAGTCGGCCCTTGCGGCGCTGGTGGCCGCGCCGGGTCTGGCCGCCGGCGGCAATTCGAATCTGCAGGTGGCGGCCGGGGGCAGTCTGGTGATCGACTATGCCGGCGACATAGGCCGTGTCGCGGCCAGTAATCCCGACGTCGCCGACGCTGTCGCGGTCTCCTCCCGCGAAGTCCTGGTCAACGCCAAGATTCCCGGCACGGCAACCGTCGTGGTCTGGTCCAAGGACGGCCTCCGCACGATGTACGGCATTACGGTCGAGCAGAACCTGGATCCGGTGCGGCAGCTCCTGAAGAACACTTTTCCGGACTGCAACATCGAAGTGAACCAAGCCAGAGACTCGCTTTCGCTGACCGGAACCGTGCCGAGCCAGGCGGTCTCCGACCGCGCCACGGCGTTGATGGCGCCGTTCGCCAAAGCCGTTGTCTCCAACCTGCGGGTCGTCTCTGCGGGGCCGGAAAAGCAGATTGTGTTGCGAGTGAAGTTCGCGGAGCTGAACCGCAACGCCGCCACTTCGCTGGGCGTGAACCTGCTATCGACCGGCGCCACCAATACGCCCGGCCTCATTTCAACCGGGCAGTTCCAATCCGCCAGCCTCGATCAGATCCAGACTCCGGTGCCCGGCAGCGGCGTGGCCGCCGTCAGCAAGTTCACGGTCAGCGACGCGCTCAACATCTTCGCCTTCCGGCCCGATTTGAACCTCGGGATGTTCATCAAGGCGCTCCAGAACCAGGGGGTGCTTCAGATTCTGGCCGAGCCGAACCTGGTGACCACCAACGGCAAGGACGCCAGCTTCCTGGTGGGCGGCGAGTTCCCCGTCCCGGTGGTGCAGGGTGGCGCCAACGCCGGCGCCGTGACCATCATCTTCAAGGAGTATGGAATCCGCCTGACGTTCCAGCCCACGCTCACGGAACACAACACCATCAAGATGTATGTGAAGCCCGAGGTTTCCACCATCGACCTGACCAACGCCGTGCTGTACTCCGGGTTCACCATACCGGCACTGGCGTCCCGCCGCATCGAGACCAACATCGAGCTGGGCCTGGGGCAGAGCTTCCTGATCGCGGGGCTGATCGACCAGCGCGTAACCGAACAGCTTTCGAAGGTCCCCGGCCTGGCCAACATCCCGGTGCTGGGGGCGCTGTTCAAGAGCAAAAACGAGCAAAAGTCGGCGGAAGAGCTGATCGTGATGGTCACTCCGGAGATCACGACGCCCGTGAGCCGCACGGATGTGGAGCCGCCGCCGATGCCGAAGAAATTCATGCCGCTCCTGCTACATCCCGAGCACGGCGCCACGCCGTCCGGGCAACCACCCGCCTCCGGCGGAAAGTAACGACCCCGATGCCCAGCGCCAGGAACAGCGGCATCCGACAGCTCACCGCGCTCATGATCGCGCCGGATCGCGAACTGGCGCGGCAGTTTGAGGCCAGCGCGGCGGCGACGCGCGGCTTCCAGATCCTGGCGGATCTGAAGTCCTATCCCACCGAGCAGACGCTCGATATCCGTCTGCGCCAGCTTCAGCCCGAAGTGGTGTTGCTCGACCTGGCGACCGATCTCGAACGGGCTTCCGCGCTGGTGCGCGCGGTTAGCGTGAGCAATCCCGCCATCCACGTGATCGGATTGCACCTTCGCAACGATTCGGCGGCCATCGTCCGATCGCTGCGCCAGGGAGCGAGCGAGTTCCTCTACGCGCCCTTCGAGGCCCACATTCAGGAGCAGGCGCTGGCTCGAATCCGCAGGCTGATCGATCCGCGGGTTCAGGCGCCGCCGGAGGCCGGAACGGTGGCCGTGTTCGCCAGCGCGAAGCCGGGCTCCGGGGCCTCGACGCTGGCCGCCCAGACCGCCTTCGCCCTGCGGCGCATCTCCGACAGCCGGGTGCTCCTGGCTGATCTGGACCCCATGAGCGGTACCGTAACGTTCTACCTGAAAGCCGCGGGGCCGGCCAATGGCGGCGTGGTACCGGTCCGGCACGGAATCGATGTGTTCCCCGCCGGGATGGCGCCCGGCGACTCGCTCGATGTCGCCCGCCTGCGCGAGCTCGTCGGGCGGGCCCGCCAGGAGTACGGTTGGATCCTGCTGGACCTGCCCGCCATCTTCCATCGCGCCTCCCTGCTGGCGCTGCCGGAAGCCGACCTGGCCTTTCTGGTTACCACCGCGGAGCTCCCCAGCCTGCACCTGGCGCGCAAGGCAATCAATCTCCTGGGACAGCTCGGCTGCGGCAAGGAGCGCGTCCGGGTTCTGGTGAACCGCGCGGCCGGGCGCTGCGGCCTGGCTGCGTCGGACGTCCAGAAGATCCTGGGGGCGGCGGTCAGCCACAGTTTCCCCAACGACTATCCCGCGCTCGACCGCGCGCTGGCCGAAGGGGAGCCGCTCGAGGCCGGCTGCGAGCTGGGCGGCGCCATCGAGGAGTTTGCCGGCGGCCTGGTTGAAGCGGCCGCGGCCGGACGGCGCAATCCGGCGCCGGAATCCGCGCCCACCCCGGAGGAGGTCCGAGTATGAACGCTACGCCACAGAGCGCCCAGGAACGCAAGACGCCGCTCACCTGGGACCAGCGGATCCTGCAGAACGCGGGCCGTCCGCGGTCCACGCTCAAGCCCGAGTGCCAGGAACTGAAGTTCTCGCTCCACCGCAAGCTGCTCGACCGCATCAACCTGGAGGCGCTGGCCTCGATCGACAACCAGCGCGTGCGCATCGAGGTGCGCCAGGCGCTGGTCTCGCTGATGGACGGGGAGCCCACGCTGCTCAGTGCGCTCGACAAGCAGCAGGTCATCGACGAGGTGCTTGACGAAGTCTTCGGGCTGGGTCCGCTCGAGCCGCTGCTCGAGGACCCCACCATCTCCGACATCCTGGTCAACTCGCACCGCCAGGTCTACGTGGAGCGGAAGGGCCAGCTGGAGCTCACCAGCGTGCGTTTCCGCGACGACCAGCACCTGCTGCGGATCATCGACAAGATCGTTTCGCAGGTGGGGCGGAGGATCGACGAGTCGACGCCCATGGTGGACGCGCGTCTGAGCGACGGCTCGCGCGTGAACGCCGTCATCGCCCCGCTGGCCATCGACGGGCCGGTGCTCTCGATCCGCCGCTTCAGTAAGGATAAGCTGATGCCGGCGGACCTGGTGGAGAAGCGAGCCCTGATGCCGAGCATGATGGAGCTGCTCGAGGCGGCGGTGCGGGCGCGGCTGAACATCATCGTTTCGGGCGGCACCGGCGCGGGCAAGACCACACTGCTCAACGCGCTCTCGGTCTTCATTTCCCCCAAGGAACGCGTCATTACGATCGAAGATGCGGCCGAGCTGCAGCTCAAGCAGCCGCACGTGGTGCGCCTGGAGACCAGGCCTCCGAACCTGGAGGGGCACGGAGCGGTGCGCCAGCGCGAGCTGCTCATCAACAGCCTGCGCATGCGCCCCGACCGCATCATCTGCGGCGAGGTTCGCGGCGAGGAAGCGCTCGACATGCTGCAGGCCATGAACACCGGCCATGAGGGCTCGCTCACCACCATTCACGCCAACACGCCCCGCGACGCGGTGGCCCGCCTGGAAGTGATGGTCACTTTCGCGGCCGCCAATATGCCGATGATCTCGATCCGGCAACAGATCTCCAGTGCGGTCCACTTGTTGGTGCAGGCGGCGCGGTTGAGCGACGGCACCCGGCGCGTGGTCAGCATCTCCGAGGTAACCGGGATGGAGGGGGAAATGATTACGCTGCAGGACATCTTCGTTTTCGAAAAGCTGGGCATCGGGGAGGACGGACACGTGCTGGGGCGTTTCACCGCCACCGGCATCCGGCCGAAGTTCTGCGAGAAACTCCTGGCGGCCGGCATCCGCCTCCAGGCGGGAATGTTCGACGAAATGATGGAGGTCTGAGGCGGGCCCGTTCGAGGTTGTCGACCGGCCCCTTGCCGGGTTGTTGACCGGGCCGTGCGGGTGTTGACCGGGCCGCGTAGGTGTAGACCGGGCGGTGCGAGGGTTGACCCGGGCAGTGCGGGTGTTGACTTGGCGGTGGGTGTTGACCGGGCGGTGCGCGTGTTGACCGGGCGGTGCGGGTGTTGAGCGGGCAGTGCGGGTGTTGATTATGCTGCCGTTTGTCGCAATCACGATTGCTTTCTGGTGCCTGATCGCGTTCGGGTGGTGGAGCTGGTCGCGCAGGCGCTCGGGGCCGGATCTGGCGAGCGTCCGGGCGCGTCTGGCGGCCGGAGATCTCACCAAGGGAAAACCGCGCCAGGGGCCGGCGCTGATCGAGAGGGAAGAACAGGTTGCCGGTAAGATGGTGGCCCGGCTGCTTCTGCAGCTGCGGTTGAACGAGCGCCTGAAGGCGCTGGCCGAGCAGGCCGGCTTGAAATGGAACGTGGCGCGGACCATCCACGCCTCCCTGGGGTTGTTCCTCGGCGGCTTTGCGGCCCTCTGGTATCTCGAGCCGTTTTACCGGGCGGCCGCGCCGGTGGTGGGTGTGATTCTGGGAGCGATGCCGCTGATGTACGTGCTACGCAAGCGCACGGCGCGGCTGCACAAGTTCGAAGAGCAGTTCCCGGAAGCGCTCGAGTTCGTCTCCCGGGCCATGCGGGCCGGCCACGCCTTCTCGGTGTCGCTCGAGATGATCCACGCGGAGTTCCAGGAGCCGGTGGCGGGCGAGTTCAAGCGCACTTTCGACGAGCAGAACCTCGGTATGCCGCTCGACGTGGCGCTGACCAAGATGGGTGAGCGCGTACCACTGCTGGACGTGCAGTTCTTCATCTCCGCCGTGACCCTGCAAAAGCGGACCGGCGGGAATCTGGCGGAGGTGCTCGACAAGCTGGCCTCGCTGATCCGCGAACGTTTCAAGCTTCGCGGCCGGATCAAGGCCATCAGCGCGCATGGCCGCATGACGGGCTCCGCGCTCACCCTGATCCCCATCGCGGTAGGCATTCTGATGTGCTTCGTCAACCCGGGTTACCAGCAGTTCTTCGTCCACGACGACACCGGGAAGACGATGCTCGGCGTGGCGGTCGCGCTGCAGGTCATCGGCTACGGCGTCATCCAGAAGATCGTCAAGATCGAGGTCTGACCATGGAGCTCCTTGCCGCATTCCTGCTGTTCGCCGTGGTCGCGGGCGCCTTCATCTTCATGGGGGCGCGTTACTGGGTGCGGCCAAAGGCGGCCATCGAACGCGTCACGGAGGGTTCGGTCGGGGCGTCCGCCGCCGCCGCGCGCGTACGTCCGGGCGTCGCGATCCGCGGCCTGGTCGGGCGGCTGGGGACGGTGTTGCCGGCCTCGAAGCAGGAGGAGTCGCTGGTCGAGCGGCGGCTGATCCGGGCCGGCTATCGCGGACCCTCCGCGCTGAAGACGTATTACGGCAGCAAGGTGTTCCTGGCGGTTCTGCTGCCCGTCCTGACGCTGGCACTCGGGCCGGGGCTCGGGCTTCCCGACGAAAAACGCATGCCGGCGGTCGCGATGGCGGCCCTGGCGGGGTTCATGGGTCCCGGCAAGTTCCTGACCATGGCCGCGCGGCGCCGCCAGAGGCAGATCCGGCGGGCGCTCCCCAACGCTCTCGACCTGATGGTGGTGTGCGTCGAATCGGGTCTGGGGCTGGACCAAGCCATCATGCAGACGGCCAAGGAACTGCGGCGGGCCCACCCGGAGATCAGCCAGGAGTTCGCCCAAGTGAACTTCGAGCTCAAGGCTGGCAAGCGGCGCGCGGAGGCGCTGCGCAACCTGGCCGATCGCTGCGCGGTCCCCGAGCTCAAGAAGTTGGTCGCAGTACTGGTGCAGGCCGACCGCTTCGGCACCGGCATCGCGCAGACCCTGCGCGAACACTCCGATTACATGCGGGTGCAGGCGCGGCAAGTGGCCGAAGAGAAGGCCGCCAAGCTCGGAGTGAAGCTGATCTTTCCGATCTTCTTCTGTATTCTGCCCTCCCTGTTTGTGGTGACGGTGGGGCCGGTATTCGTGCGCATCTCGCGGGAACTGCTGCCGATGATGCGAAACATGTAGCCAGGGCGCCGGCTTCGGCCGGCCTAACCGGGGCAGCCCCGAATGCAGCCCCGCGACGTGGAAGGGAGCTTTTGTGGAACCAGGAACGATTCGTTTGGTCTGCGCGCTGTTGGGTGTCGTTCTGTTGGCGCTGATCGTGCTGCGCCGGCGCAAACAACCCGAGTAGCCGCGCACGGCACTTGAATTGTCGTCCGTCGGTCGAAGCCGCCCGACGGCTGACCGCCGATAGCTATGCTGTCTGGGCTCTCCAGAAAACGTCGCCAAGTCGTTGATTCCCCCTTTCGGGGCCAGCGACGTTTTCGGGTTCTATGGATCGCGGCGGGCCGCGTCAACGGTGCTGACAGCTGAAGGCTGAAGGCTGACAGCTGCCGGGCGCCCAACCGGGGCGCCCGGCTGTTGTACGCTCAAGCCATGAAAGCAATCGTGCCGTTGCTCGTGGCCGCGCTGGCGTCCCTGGCCGGCGCTCAGCCAAGCGCCGAGCCGACGCCGCGCCCCTCGATCCGCACCACGGGCTCGGCTACGGTCACGGCCAAACCCGATCGCGTCGTCATCGACGTCGGCGTCGTCACCCAGGCGTCCACGGCGCAGGCCGCCGCGGCTCAGAACGCCAGCCGGCTCGACGCCGCCCTGCGCGAGTTGAAGCAGGCCGCCGGACCTGCCGCTCAGATCAAGACGATCAGCTACTCTCTCGACCCCACCTACCGCTACCCGCGCGATGGCCAGCCCTCGATCGCCGGCTACACGGCGCATAACGTGGTCGAAGTCTCCACCGACGATCTCGCTCAAGCCGGCACCATCATCGACGCGGCGACGCGGTCCGGAGCCAACACCATTCAGAGCCTCCAGTTCACGCTCAAGAACGACCGGGAGGCGCATGCCCAAGCCCTTCGCGAGGCCACTCTGCGGGCGCGCGCGGATGCCGACGCGATCGCCGCCGCCCTGGGGGTCAAGGTCCTGGGCGTCCTTTCGGCCGAAGAGGGCGCCGTCTCGCAGCCCCGGCCGGTCATGATGCCGATGGCGCGTATGGCCGAGGCCGCGGCGCCCACTCCGGTCGCCTCCGGCACCATCGATATCCAGGCCACCGTCACCCTGACGGTCGAGATCAGCCGTTAGCGCCGAGTCCGCGCGCCGAGACTGCCGGCAGCCGCATCGTGACCAACAGGCCCGGATGGGCGTTCTCCGCCACCAGTTCCCCGTGGTGGAGCCGCACCGCGCGGCAGGCGATCGCCAGGCCGAGCCCCACCCCTCCGGTGGCCGAGTCGCGCGAATCGTCCACACGGAAGAAGGGGTCGAACAGTTTCGGCAGCAGCGCCTCCGGCACGCCAGGGCCATAGTCGCGGATAGCCAGGTCCACGCTCTCTCCCCTGGCTTCCAGGGTGACTTCCACCGCGCTCGCCGCCGGGGCGTACCGGACCGCGTTTCGCAGCACGTTCTCCACGGCGCGCCGCAGCAGTTCCGGATCTCCGCAGACCACCGCAGGGGAGAAGCCGTCGAACGCGATGCGGCGGCCGCTCACCTCCGCCTCGAGGCGGCAGTCCTGGACGATCTCAGCGACGACTTCGTCCAAGCGCACATCTTCCGAACGCCGCGCCGCGGCATCGCCTTCGGCGCGCGTCACTTCGAGCAGCGCCCCCACGAGCTTGGCAAGCCGCTCGATTTCCTTCCTCATCCGAGCCACGGCTGCGTCGCGATCCGGGGCGGTGCGCGTGAGCTCCGCCGCGAAGCTGAGCCGCGCCAGCGGCGACCGCAGTTCGTGCGAGACGTCCTGCAGCAGGCGCCGCTCGGCCGTCAGCAGCGTCTCGATCCGTTCCGCCATGGCATTGAACGACTGCGCCAGGTTTCCGATCTCGTCGCGGCGCTTGAAATGCACCCGGGCCGAAAGGTCGCCCCGTCCGAAGCGGTCCACCGCACCCGCCAAACTCCGCAGAGGCGACACGATGTTGGCGGCGAGCACCCACGAGAGAACCGCCACGGCGGACAGCACCAGCAGGTAGTAGGGCATGAGGTTCGAAAGCGGGAGCGGCGGAGGAGCGATCACAACCAGGTGGAACCGGCCGTCGGTCGAGGCTGCGGCCATGATCATCCGGCCGTTCACGGGCCGCGGCGGGCCGCGCCTCTCGTCCCGCTCCGCCCGCAGCATCTCCGCCCTGTCGGCGCCCGAGACCAGGTCCCGGCCCTGGGCATCGAGCAGGTAGTGCTCGACTCCGAAGTAGCCGCGCAGTTGCCCGAGGTATGCCGCCAGGCGCGGGCTGCCTCCGTCCAGGTAAGCCTGCCGGGCCTGGTCGAGCTCGAGCGCGTGCATGCCTTCGAACGGCCCCCTAGGGCCCGCCGCGCGGTCCTGTATCGGCCTCGAAATGGCGAAGAAGGCGAACAGCGAAAACAGCAGCGTGCCGAAGCACCACAGCAGAATGCGGGCGTAGAGAGTTCGCACGGCGTTCCTATCCGGCGGCGCAGAACATGTATCCCACGCCGCGCACTGTCCGGATCAGGGGCCGGCCGCCGCGCTCCAGCTTCTTCCGCAGGTGGCTCATGTGAACGTCCACCGCGCGCTCGTACGGAGTGGCCTCCCGCTGGTATAGCACCGCGGCGATTTCATCGCGCGAGACCGCCCGGCCCTCCGAGCGCACCAGCAGATCGAAAATGTCGAACTCGATGGACGTCAAGTCCACCGGCGTGCCTGCCGACCACACTTCGTGCGTGCGCGAGTTGACGCGAATGGCGCCGGCCTCGATCACCGCCGGCCTGGCCGCGATCGGCTGGCCCGCCCGCCGCAGCACCGCCCGGATGCGCGCCAGAAGTTCGTCCGGCCCGAATGGCTTCGGCAGATAGTCGTCCGCGCCTTCGTCCAGTCCCGCGATGCGGTCGCGCTGTTCGGTGCGGGCCGTCAGCATGATGACCGGAACGGCGCTGCGGCGGCGGATCTGCCGGAGGATCTCGAAGCCGTCCACGATGGGAAGCATGACGTCGAGCAGCACCAGGTCGAATCCGCCGTCGAAGACGCGCGCCAGGCCGCGCGGGCCGTCGTGGACGAACTCGAGATGAAAGCCCTGCTCGGAGAAGTACTCCGCCATGAGCGCGCACAACTCCTTATCGTCGTCGATGAGGAGGATGGATCGCTCCGTACCCTCGGGCCGCTCGTGCATGGTCCTCCCTCATTCCGTTGTATCCCAGAATGTCGCCTCGCGATACGCTTTCCGGGCCGCTTTTACAAAACTTAAGGCTTTGCCCGAGCGGTGCGCCGTCATAATGCGGTTGGCGGCAGACGCCCCGCTGGGACCGGCGGCGTCCGACAACGGGCGCGACGCTGCGCGAGGGCGTCGCGCCGCACCCCGATCTCTCGTACCATAGACTCTTCGGAGGTCCCCTTGCTGCTCTCGAACCTGAAGTCTGTGGGCGCCCTTGCGCTCGTTCTGATTGCCGCCTCTGCCGCTCGCGCGGACGAAGTCACCAGCCGCGCCAACGCGCTTCTGGCCCAAATGACCCTGGAAGAAAAAATCGGCCAGCTCAATCAGCTCTTCGTTTTCGGCGCGCCGCCGGCGGACGCCCAGATCCGCAACGGCTCGATCGGCTCCCTGCTGTTCGTCTCCGACCCGGCCGTCGTCAACAAGCTGCAGCACTCGGCGGTCGAGGGAACCCGCCTGCACATCCCGATTCTGTTCGGGTTCGATGTGATCCACGGATGGCGCACCATCTTCCCGGTCCCCATCGCCCTGGCCGCTTCCTGGGACCCGTCGATGGTGGAGCAAGTGCAGTCGGTCGCCGCGCGCGAGGCCTACTCGGTCGGAATCCGCTGGACATTCGCGCCGATGGTCGATATCGCCCGCGACCCGCGCTGGGGCCGCATCATCGAGGGCGCCGGTGAAGACCCCTTCCTTGGATCGGCCATGGCACGGGCCCAGGTGCGCGGGTTTCAAGGGCCGAACCCCGGCGCTCCCGACCACCTGCTCGCCTGCGTGAAGCACTTCGGCGCCTACGGCGCAGGCGATGGTGGCCGCGACTACGACTCCGTCTTCCTTTCCGAAGATTCCCTGCGCAACGTGTACCTCGAACCCTACCGCGCCGCCGTCGAGGCAGGGGCCGCCAGCGTCATGAGCGCCTACATGGACCTGAACGGCGTGCCCGCCACGGGCAACCGCTGGCTCATGCATGATGTCCTGCGCGGCGACTGGGGATTCCAGGGCTTTGTCGTCAGCGACGCGTTTGCCGTGAAGAGCCTCACCACGCACGGTTTCGCCCGCGACGATCAGGATGCCGCCTTACGCGCCCTCACCGCCGGCGTCGACATGGATATGGGTGGGCGCAGCTACCTCACCAAGCTCGGCGCGCTGATCCAGGCCGGGCGCATCCCGGTTGCGACCCTCGACGATTCCGTGCGACGCATTCTCGAGGCCAAGATTCGTGCCGGCCTTTTCGAAAGCCCTTATGTGGACGAAGCCAAGGCCAAACAGGTTCTCAACGCGCCGGAGCATCGCCAGGCGGCGCGCCGCGCCGGAGCCCGTTCCGCCGTGCTGCTCAGGAACGAGGGCCCGCTTCTCCCGCTCGATAAGACCAAGCTCTCTTCCATCGCCGTCATCGGGCCGCTGGCCGATTCCGCCATCGACACCACCGGTTCCTGGACCTTCGCGAACGATGCCGCCGAAACCGTCACGGTCCTCCAGGGGATCCGCAACAGCGTACCCTCCGGCGTTCGCGTGGAATACGCCCGCGGAGGCGAGATCCGGCGCACCATCCGCGGCCCCTTCGACCGGGGACCTCAAAAAACCCCCGCCACCGCCGCCGAGATCGACGATGAGATCCAGAAGGCCGTCGAGTTGGCTCGCCGCTCCGATGTCGCCGTGCTGGCCCTCGGCGAGCTTCAGAACATGAGCGGCGAGGCCGCCTCGCGCGCGACGCTCGATCTGCCGGGCCGCCAGGAGCAGCTTCTCGAAGCGGTCGTCGCCACCGGCAAGCCGGTCGTGCTGGTGCTCATCGCCGGGCGCCCACTCGATCTCTCCTGGGCATCCCAACACGTCCCCGGGATCCTGGACGCGTGGTATCCGGGCGCACAGGGCGGCAACGCCGTCGCCGATCTGCTCTTCGGAGACGCCAATCCCGGCGGCAAGCTGCCCTTCAGTTGGCCCCGCAGCGTCGGCCAGATCCCCATCTACTACGCGCACAACCTGACCCAGGATCCCGAAACGCGCCCCGGCTTCAGCTCGCGCTACTGGGATCAGCTCAGCTCGCCGCTCTATCCATTCGGCTTCGGCCTGAGCTACTCGAAGTTTGCCTTCTCGAATCTCAGCCTGAGCCGCACCGAGGTGCCGCTCGGCCAGGAGTTCGACGCCTCCGTCGACGTCGAGAACACCGGCGCGCGGGCGGGCGACGAAGTCGTCCAGCTCTACATTCACCAGCGGGCCGGCAGCATGTCGCGCCCCGTGCGTGAGCTGAAAGGCTTCGAGCGCGTCACGCTGGCGCCCGGCGAGAAGAAGACCGTGCGCTTCACGCTCGACAAAGCGAAGCTCAGCTTCTGGAGCACCCCCGAGAAGAAGTGGGTTCAGGAGCCTGAGGCCTTCGACCTATGGATCGGCAGCGATTCGACTGCGCCGCTCCACACCAGCTTCCAAGTCCAGTAGGATTCCAGACTGCTCCAAGCCTCGCTGTGGGGCAGGACTCCAGTCCTGCAGCGGGTCTCCAGACCCGCCGCAGACCAGCCCATCACTTATCGCGAGCCGCGGGCGCGCGCGGGGGCGGCGAGCTTTCATGCCGCGGCGCCGGTTGAGCCATCTCGCTCCGGCTGGCCTGACCGCGCTGGCTGGCGGCCTGCGGCTCGAACGGTCCCCGGTTCCCGAAGGCTTCGTTGGCAGGCTTAGGTTGGGGTATCGACTCCGGCATATGGACCACCCGCTCGGGTTCGTGAATCTCTCGCTCCGGGGGCTGAGCCGTCGGCCGGGCGATCTCGGGCGGACGGGATTCCGGCGCCGGGGTCTTCTGGGGCTGCGGCGGTGCCGAGGGCGACGCTTCGTGCCGTGGGGCCGGGGGCTGATACGCTGTCGCGGGCGGCTGGCGTTCGCCTCCGCTGGTTCGCGCCGGAGGCTGCTCGACGCCGCGAAACGCGTCGATCCGAGGATCGCGCGTGTCGATGTTGCGCTGGATGATCTTATTCGTGGCCGGTGCGCCGGCCGCTTCCGGCCGCGTGAACGTCTGATCGCGATGGACGCTGGAGTATCGGTTCAAAGCCTCGCGATTCACCTGGACGCTGCGAACGGCCCGCCCGGTGGCGACCTGCTGCAAGCTTCTCTTGACGTAAACCGGGCTCAACTTGACGTCAGGCCGGGAGCGGGTCACCCATTCCGGCCCCTGGTTCCAGCCGTGATAGTAGACCTTGCGATGGCGCCAGTTGATGTCGAGATTCAACCAGACGCCGATCACCCACGGCGGGCCGAAGGCCGAGACGCCGCCACCGAGGGCGCCTCCCCTGCCGAAGTACACGACGTCCGGATCGTACGTCGGCACATAGATGTTATCCGCCTGGGCAGGCCAGATCTCGATGTTGCCGGCGTCGTTCACCACTTCCTGCTGCGGCCCCGATTCGAGATTGCCCACGGCGCTCGCCTGGGCGCGCAGGCGCTGAACGGAGGCCATGACGTCGTCCGGTTGCCAGGCGTAGGATTGACCGAGGGCGGTGGTCCAGTCCAGCGAGTCGGCCATCGTGGAGAGGACCTCGGGATAGTGCGCGATGGCCTTCACGCTGACGTCCCAGTCCTCGGCGTCAATGCCCGCGGGATCGGCATCGGCGCGCAGTGCGCGAGCCGCTTCGTCGATCTCGTCCGGGAATGTCGCGGCGACCAGCAACTGCGCCAACAGCGGATCGGGATAGAGGGCGACGGGAGCGAGCAGATTGTCCAGTTGGTCGGGAGAGAATGCGTCCTCGGCGCTCTCTTCCTGGCACTGGAGAAGCGGCGCCGAGACTGCGAGGCAACACAGAAGCGCGAAGGTCTTGAACATAACCCGCAGCCTCCCTCAATGGGTTGACGGCTCACGGCCGACGGCAGGTTACCGTCGGCGCCGGAGGTCCCTGCCCATACGTTCGCACATCTGGAGAACGGGTTGCGCCCCGCGCGGCTCCAGGACGAATCCGCGGGGGCCGCCGCGCGGGTCTACGCTACCAGGATCCTTCCTTGCCGCCAAACCACCAAACGAGGCCCATCGTAGCCGTGTTCTGTTCCTTCTTCAGAAGACCGAGCGTGTCGGTCAGGAAGTACGGATGGTTGGACGCGTCGCGACGCCACTCTTCGCGCAGGACGAGGCCGTCGGCGACCTTCTGCTCGAAGGTGAATGTGTCTTCCTTGATCGCCTGCGTGATTCCGGTGAAGAGGCCGCCACGGTCGGAAAGGTATTCGGTCCTTGCGGCGACTGCGAGCTTCGGCGTGAGCTGATAGCGCGCGTAGCCGGCCGCTCCGCTGGTGTGCGACGGCGGGGAGGACGTGAGGAGGCGCTGGATCACGTAGTCGCCCTCCATTGCGAGCGTCAGCTTGGGTGACACCTGCCACGTCGCGTAGCTGTCGAGAATATGCAGCTTTCCATTGGGCGCATTCGGGATCGGCTGGAAGGGCACTCCCTGCTCAGTGGGCAGATTGGTCGCGGTGGAACCTGGGAGAAACGCTACGTCGGGGTGCTCTTGCCCCAAATAATAGTTCACCGTCCATGCCACGTTTTTGTGGGGCTGAATGTTGAGTCCGAAGAACTGGTCCTTGAAGCCATTGAAGGGTTCCGTCTGCTGAGTGCCGTTGGTGATCCAATAGTTCAGACCGATGGCGTCGTTGAGCTTGTAGTTCAGCCGCGCGCCCATGTGATAGAAGGGCAGGAAGTTGAACCAGAACGATCGGGAGTAGTTCATCTGGTCCTTGGTGTAGTTGCCCTCCAGGCCCAGGGAGCTGGCCCATTTCCCGAAGTCCACGGTAAGTCCGTTGCCAACCGGAAGGACGTACGTGCCGTAGGCCTGAAAGATGGCGCGGTAGACGTCCGGTCGCGGTTCGTTGCCGGCATTTCCCTGGAGCGTGGCTGTCGCCTGTCCATACTGAAGGTCGAGGCGGAGACCGAACCGCTTGCCATGCGCGGGATCGGGGGCGTTCTCCAGGACTACGTCCGCTTGATTCAGGCTGAATGCGTTGCTACTCACATCGTAGGCGCGAAGAAGATTCACGCGTCCGATCGGGTTGTTGAAGTTGTAACCGTAGTAACCGTCGAACATGAAATTGATCGTGGTTCCGCCAAGAAGACTGGCCCCGCTCCGAGGCGAGCCGGTAGTGGATGGCACCTGCGCCACAGACGATGGCTCCGGAGCAGGTGTACTGGGGCCGGGCACGGCAGGCTGGCTCGGTACGCGGGATTTCGTTTCGAGCTCATCAACCCGCGCCTGAAGCTTCTGAACCAGGGCGGTGAGTTCCGTGACGCGCCGGCTGAGCTCGGCAGAGCTTTCCTGCGCGCGACCAACACGGGTCCCAAATGAAACCACCAGAGACAGCATCATGGCCGTCTTGGCAAACTCAGCAAACATGGCTGAGGCCTCCTACCTTAAGACTGGACGTCAGCGCACGATCAGGCGGACCTACTCACCCGCCACCATTTCCGCAGAGCGACCACCGACCAGACTGCCTCCACCAGGCCGAAGGGCCACGCGCCTTGCAGAAACCCATACAGGGAAGCCAGCACGCAACACCACGCGAAGGCGAACACCCACCAGCGGCTGCGGTGCTCGAGCGAATAGCACACCAGCATCGCGGCCACCGCGAACAGGCCGAATAGTGTGAGCCGGCTCACTTCTTCGGAAAGCTGGCGTCCAGGGCCAGGTTAGTCGCCAGGACGTTGACCCGCGGCTCACCCAGGAAGCCCAGGTCACGGCCTTGCGTGTTGCGCGCGATCAGGCTGCGAACCTGGTCGGCGGAGATGCCCCGGGCGCTGGCGATGCGGGCCGCCTGCACGTCGGCGGACGCAGGGCTGATTTCCGGGTCGAGGCCGCTGGCGGAGCTGGTCACCAGGTCGGCCGGAATCGGGCCGGTGTAATCCGGGTTCGCTTTGCGGAAGGCGGCGACTGAATCCCGCACGCGGTCGGCCAGCTTCTGGTTGGTCGGTCCGAGATTGGCGGGGCCGGAAGAGGTCGGGTCGTATCCATCGTTGCCGGAGGCGGAGGGCCGGGGCTGAAAGTATTCAGGCCCTTTGAAATTCTGGCCGATCAGACTCGAGCCGACGATGCGGCCCTTGGCGTGGACCAGGCTGCCGTCCGCCTGGCTGCGAAAGAGAACCTGGCACAGTCCGGTCACCGCCAGCGGATAAGCGAGGCCGGTCAACAGCGTCAGAACCAGCATCATCTTGAAGCCGCGAAACATTTGCTGCCACATAGGTCTCTCCTTAATTGCGCCCGCTTCCGGCAACCGCTCCCTCGCGGTCGCGGCTCGGTAAGTCGCTTACGCCAGCTTCAGCAAGCCGAGTATCCGGTCGATCAGCCAGATGAACGGGAACGGTGCGATGAACCCGCCCACACCGTAAATCCAGAGGTTGCGCCGCAGCATCCCGGCGGCGCTCTGCGGCCTGTACTTCACGCCGCGCAGGGCCAGCGGCACCAGCGCGATGATGATCAGCGCGTTGAAGATCACCGCGGCCAGCACCGCGCTCTGCGGCGTGCGCAGGTACATGATGTTGAGCTTGGCCAGCGGCGGGTAGGTCACCATGAACATCGCCGGAATGATGGCGAAGTACTTGGAGACGTCGTTCATGATGGAGAACGTGGTCAGCGCGCCGCGCGTGATCAGCAACTGCTTTCCGATCGCCACCACCTCGATGAGCTTGGTGGGATTGCTGTCGAGGTCCACCATGTTGCCGGCTTCCTTGGCCGCCATGGTTCCGCTGTTCATGGCCAGGCCGACATCGGCCTGCGCCAGCGCGGGGGCGTCGTTGGTGCCGTCGCCGGTCATCGCCACCATGCGCGCGCCGGCCTGTTCCTTGCGGATGTATTCGAGCTTGTCTTTGGGCGTGGCCTGCGCCAGGAAGTCGTCGACGCCCGCCTCTGCGGCGATGGCCGCGGCGGTCAGCGGGTTGTCGCCGGTGACCATGACAGAGCGTATGCCCATGGCGCGCAACTGCGCGATGCGCTCCTTCATGCCACCCTTGACGATGTCCTTCAGATGGATGATGCCCAGCAGGCGCGGCCCATCGGCGACAGCCAGCGGCGTGCCGCCGGTCCGCGAGATGCGGTCGGAAAGTTCGGTGATGGCAGGGGAGACCTCGCCGCCTTCCCGCCTCACGAATTCGGTGATCGCGTCGGTGGCGCCCTTGCGCAGGCGGCGGCCGTCCATATCGACGCCGCTCATGCGCGTGTAGGCGGAAAACGGGATGAAGTGCGCGTCGTGCTCGGAGACCTCGCGTCCCCGCAGCTTGTACTTCTCCTTGGCGAGCACCACAATGGACCGGCCTTCCGGCGTCTCGTCGGCCAGACTCGAAAGCTGGGCCGCATCCGCCAGATCGCTCTCGCTCACGCCATCGATCGGCAGGAACGCCACGGCCTGGCGATTGCCGAGCGTGATGGTGCCGGTCTTATCGAGCAGCAGCGTGTTCACGTCGCCGGCGGCTTCAACGGCCTTGCCGCTCATGGCCAGCACGTTGTGCTGCATCACGCGATCCATGCCGGCGATGCCGATCGCCGAGAGCAGGCCGCCGATGGTGGTGGGGATCAGGCACACCAGCAGGGCGACATATACGGCGATGGTTGGAACGCTGCCGCTGTGCGCGGAATTGACGCTATAGATCGCATAGGGAACCAGCGTGGCCACCGCGAACAGAAAAATGAGCGTGAGGCCCGCGATCAGAATGTTGAGCGCGATCTCGTTCGGCGTCTTCTGCCGCGAGGCGCCTTCCACCAGCGCAATCATGCGGTCCAGAAACGTTTCGCCGGGGTTCGAAGTGATGCGGATCTTCACCTGGTCGGAGAGGATCTTGGTGCCGCCGGTGACGGCGCTTCGGTCGCCGCCCGACTCGCGAATCACGGGCGCGCTCTCTCCGGTGATGACGGATTCGTCAACCGTGGCGATGCCGTCGATGACTTCGCCGTCGCCCGGGACCAGTTCGCCCGCGCAGCAGATCACCTCGTCGCCGGCGCGCAGCTTTGAGGAGGGCACCTTCTCGGTTTTCCCGTCGGGGAGCAGGCGGTTGGCGATCGCGTCGGTCTTGGTCTTGCGGAGCGTATCCGCCTGCGCCTTGCCGCGCGCTTCGGCCATGGCCTCGGCGAAGGTGGCGAACAGCACGGTGAACCACAGCCAGATGCAGATCTGCAGCTCGAATCCCAGGCCGCCCACGCCAGTGACCAGGTCTCGGATCAGGAACCCCGTCGTCAGCGCGGCGCCCACCTCGACCACGAAGATCACCGGGTTCTTCGCCAGCGTCACGGGATTCAGTTTGAAGAACGAATCCTTGATGGCGCGGCGCAGAATTTCGGGGTCGAACAGAGGGCGCGCGCGCACCAGTTTCTTCGGCATGAGCGCCGTGGAATCGTCGATCACGGGGGGATTCACCGTACTGGTCATAATTGAGCCTCCTCGATCCGCTTGCTCACGCGCGCGGTTTGGTGCTGAGCCGGCACAGAACCGCGACCGTCACGAAGTGGACATGGTTGTCGCATGACAGGTTCTCAGCCTCCAATCCCAAACAGCAGGAGCGAGAACAGCTTCCCCTGGTGCATGAGGAAGTGCTCCACAATCGGCCCGAGCGCCAGGGCGGGGAAGAAAGTCAGCGCTCCGACCACGACAACCGTCGCCACCAACAGCCCGACAAATAGAGGGCCGTGGGTAGGCAGGGTTCCAGCCGATGTGGGCACTTTCTTCTTGGCCGCCAGGCTGCCGGCGACGGCCAGCAGCGGCACAATGAACATGAACCGCCCGAAGAGCATCGCCAGTCCAAGCGTGAGATTGAACCACGGCGTAGTGGCGTTGATCCCGCCAAAAGCGCTGCCGTTGTTCTCCGACGCGCTCGAGTAGGCATACAGCATCTCGCTGAAGCCGTGCGGGCCGGCGTTGCCCAGATTGGCGGCTCCCGCGCCAGGCGGATTCCAGTAGCCGGTCTTCGAGAACACGGCGACGATGCTGGCGGCGGTGAGCGCGAGGATCAGGAAGGACGTCGCCAGGATCGGCAGCATCGCCATCTTGACCTCCTTCTGCTGGATCTTCTTGCCCAGATACTCCGGCGTCCTGCCCACCATGAGCCCGGCGATGAAGACCGCGACAATCGCGTACAGCAGCATGCCGTAGAGGCCCGATCCCACTCCGCCGAAGATGACCTCGTCCGTCTGCAGGTTGAACATAGGGACCAGGCCGCCCAGAGGCGTGAGCGCGTCGTGCGCGGTGTTGACGGCGCCGCAGCTGGCGTTGGTGGTGACGGTCACGAACAGAGCCGAGGCCGCGATCCCGAAGCGCGTCTCCTTGCCTTCCATGTTGCCGCCCGCCTGGTGAGCCGTTGCGGCGGTCTGTAGTCCGAGCTTCGCCAGGATCGGGTTGCCCGCCTGCTCAAAGCCGTAGCAGACGAAGACACCGGCGAAAAACATCACCGCCATGGCCGCGAAAATTGCCCAGCCTTGCCGCGTGTCGCCCACCATCCGTCCGAATGTGTAAGTGAGTCCGGCGGGGATGATGAAGATCAGCAGCACCTGAACCATGTTCGTGAATGGCGTCGGGTTCTCGAACGGCTGCGCCGAGTTGGCGTTGAAGAAACCGCCGCCGTTGGTCCCCAGCATCTTGATCGCTTCCTGGGATGCCGCCGGCCCTTGCGGAATGGTCTGCGTGGCGCCCTCGACGGTCTTGACCGTGGTGTAAGGATGCAGGTTCTGGATCACGCCCTGCGAGCACAGCAACAGCGCCGCGACCACCGAAATCGGCAGCAGGATGTAAAGAGTGGTACGGGTGAGGTCGACCCAGAAATTCCCGATGCTTGCGACCTGGTGCCGCGCGAAGCCGCGAATGATCGCCACAGCAGCGGCGATGCCCACCGCGGCCGAGGCGAAGTTCTGCACCGCCAGCGCAGCCATCTGCACCAGATAGCTGACCGTCGTCTCGGGCGTGTAGACCTGCCAGTTCGTGTTGGTGAGGAAGCTGACCGAGGTGTTGTAGGCCAGGTCCGGCGAAATCAGCTTGCCGCCGAAGCCCTGCGGGTTGAAGGGCAGGTAGCCCTGCAGTCGCTGCAAGGCGTAGACGAACAGGAACGCGAAGATGCTGAAAGCGAGCATGCCGCCGGCGTAGTGAGTCCAGCGTTGCTCCGCGTCCTCCCGTATGCCACAGAGCTTGTAAACCAGGCGCTCGAGCGGCCGGATCACCGGGTGCAAAAAGGTGCGCTCGCCCTGAAACACTTTGGCCATAAACGCGCCAAGCGGTTTGGTGATCAGCAGGATCAGGCCGAAGAACACCGCGATCTGGAGAATCCCATTTCCTGTCATATGCCCTCCATCAACCGTTCTGCTTCTGCGCCGGAGGCGCCCCGCCGCGCGGTCAGCGTCGCCGGAGGCGCCATGCCGCGCGGTCAGCGCCCCTCAGAACTTCTCCGGGCGTAGCAGCGCCCAGGTCAGATACACCAGCAGAAACACGCATGTTATGCCGGCAACGATGTAGTCCACCATTGGAACCCCCCCCCTCACAGCCGGTCGCAGGCCTTGGTGATGGCCCACAGAACGACGAAGCCGGCGACGCCGGTCAGAACGTACAGGAAGTCGAGCATTCTATGCCTCCCCGGTTGAGCCCACCAGCAGGACCTGATGCCCGCGCCTCTGAAGGGCCCTCACAAGCCGCCCCTCGCGTGCTCCCGGCCACCATCGCATTCTGGCGCCGAGGACGACCCTGGATCCCGGCTTGAGGCCCTGAAGGACTCCGTCTTCCCAGTCGCGGCAGAGGCGGATATCGACGTTGGTCTCAACGGCCGACTGCTCGGCCAGCGTGCGGAACTTCTGCTCCACGAAGTCCGTCCGAACCGGCGGCTCATCCAGTTGCGCGGGAAAGGGGACGAGATGGGGCACCACCAGACGGATGCGGGCGGTCAGCCCTCGTGCGAAACAGGCTGCGGCCCGAAGCGCGGCCAGCGTCTGTTTCACGCCGGTGTAGACCACCACCACTTCCAGCTTCTCACTCTCCGGCGATGAGAGCTCGCACGCCGGCGCGGCAGGCTGCTCCATCCAGATCATAGTCATCAATCTCACCTGATTGAGGATATCCGCCTACCCATTAAAAAGGCATAAGGAGCGCATCAGGATTTCGTAAGGGTGGGGCAGGTGTCCACACCTGCAGCGGGCCTCCAGACCCGCCGGCCCTAGGCCAGGGAAACTGCGCTATGTCCTGCACCAGCACTGCTTTAGGTGGGGCAGGTGTCCACACCTGCAGCGGGTCTCCAGACCCGCTGGCGCTAGACCAGGGAAACTGCGCTAT